>NZ_JBEOUL010000045.1:0-41635 GCF_040304075.1 Kitasatospora sp. NPDC094015 | reverse complement strand
TCGGGACCCGGCGCACCTGCCCGGGCCCACGGGTCGGGGGCGGCGGGGGAGGGGGGCGCGGGGGGGGGTGGGGAGCGGGGGGGGGGCCCGGCCGCGGCCCCGGCCGCGGATCAGCACCGCAGTCCAGGCGGCAGCAAAGGATGGTCCAGCGCATCCGGGCGCTGGCCACGGGTGCGGGGGCGGAGCACGCCGCGCCCAGCCAGCTGCAGGGCTGCGGTCCGCGATGGTCCTGTCGTTGCCGCCCGTTCCGGGGTGGTCGACAGGGCAGATGTCCGTTGCTTCGCGGGTGGGGAAGAGCGAAGGGGAGGCTCGGTTCAGGCGGGGACGCCAGAAGTGGTCCCGGCCCGAGCCGGGCTGAGGGCTTGCTAGTCCTCCGGGAGCGTCACGACGATCTGGCCGTTGTCGTTGACACCGTGGATGGTGATGCGGCTCTGGTCGAATTTCTCCCAGTCGCACTGCAACCGGAAGACCTTGTGCGGCGGGATCACGGCGACGCCCTCGGTGGCGGTGAAGTCGCCTTGGTCGAGCAGCATCAGGACCGCCTGCCGGGCGTCGTGGGGGTCGCCGTCGATGGCCTTGGCCAAGCGCTGCAGGCTGGTGGTGATCTCTGCGAGGCGGCGCCCGTCCGGTTCGAACAGGGCGATGATCTCGAACGAGTCGTCGGAGTAGATCAAGCTCATCCGCAGCTCGCGCTGGATCTGCTCCTCCTCGGCGCCCAGCGGCAGCACCTCGGTTGGGAACGGCAGCGGGCTGGCCGGGTGCAGACGCGGCACTCCGGCGTCGTCCGGGATCTCGTGGAGCACCTTCGCGGCCACCAGCAGGGTGATGACCTCGTTGATGGTCTCCAAGGGCGGCAGTCCGTACTGCGCGGCGTAACGGGTGCCGTCGGCGATCTGGCCGGGCAGAGCCTCAGCCGCTTCGGCGGCCTCCTCTTCGTCGTAGTCGTCGCCGGTGTCCCAGCAGGAGTGGGTGAGGAGGCCGGTCGGGTTGGCCTTCGTTGCGACGAACGGGCCGAGCTCTTCGCGGGTGAGGGGCCCGTCCTCCATGGCGGCGCCGATGAGCAGCATCATCGTCACCATAGGGCGGATTCGGGACCAGCCTCCGCGGGCGGTACGGCGCAGGTGCTCCCCGCGCATCTCGTCGTCCGTCCAGTCCATCAGCGAGGCCGTCCCCGCCATGGCTCCCCCAAGATCGTCGGTATGCCGTCGAACCGTAGGCTACGCCGCTGCCGGTGAACCCCCGAACCAACATCGAGTACCCGTACCCGCGCCGCAGAAGGCGCCGTCAGTCGTCGTCCGGGGTGATGTTGATGGCGTCGCACCAGTAGCAGGTCCAGTCGTAGGGCAGCCGGTAGCTGTGGACGCTGAAGAAACCCAGCGGCTCGCCGTAGACGGTGTTCGTCGCCTCGCAGGACCAGCAGTCGAACTCGAAGTCCATCGTCTCCCCTCCCGGACCGGTCTTCAGGATGGCGGGCGCGGGGACCGCAGGGGAGGTGATCGCCAGGTCTGGCTGGAAGGAGTGCGTACGCCGAGGCCGGGCCGGCGGCACGCCGGCTCTACGACGAGCAGAGCGTCCGCGACCGCCTGGCGCGCTTGTCACCACCCGCAGGGCGCACCTGCACCTGCCCTGAGAAGCCCCTGGCTGGGGCCGGGCAGGGGCTTCTCAGGGCAGGTGCAGGTGGTCAGTTGGGCGGTGCGGCGCTCTGGAAGGTGAGGTGTTGGGCCATGGCGCGCAGGTTGTCGGTGCCGGCGATGGCGAAGGTCTCGGTGCCAAGGGTGGTGCTGAGGGCGAAGTAGCCGTCGCGGGCGATCGCGGTGGCGGTGACCGGGGTTCCGTCGAGGTGAAGGGCGGCCAGCTCCCCGATGTCGGGAAGGGCGATCGGCAACGGGGCGTCCTCGCTGTGGTTCGCGATGTAGGTCCGCAGGAAGCCGTCGAGGGAGAAGGCGGGCTTGACGCGGGCCCTGGCGGGCGTGGGGCGTACGGTGCGCACCAGCAGGCGGTTCCGGCCGTCCTGGTGGTACTGGACGTCGACGTCGGTGAGGAATCCGTCGGAGGACTGGCGGCTGTGCAGGGCCGTCCAGCCCGGGTGGGGGTGGGCGAGGACGGCGACCCGGCCCTCGAACTCGCGCAGCGTCCGCTCCCAGTCGGGGTCGGCGGGGTGGTGGGGCCCGAGCGGGCCGGGGACGCGGATCATCGAGTTTCCCTTCCGGTGGTCCGGCCGGGGCACGCGAGGTGCCCCGGCCGGACCCGATGGTGGTGTGTGCCGGGGCGATCTGGCCACCTCCGGTGTGGAGGGTGCCGGTGGGGCCTACGGTTCGATAGTCATGTCTCTGACAGCCGGGGGGCTGTCGGCTGCAAAGGGGAGGGACATGACGTATCGAAAGCTCGCCACCGCGGTGGCGACAGTGGCACTCGCGGCATCGGGGCTGATGACGGCGCCCGTCGCATCCGCCGCGACCACGGACCCGGCAGAGCCCACCGCGACCTCCGTCGAGGTGGGCCACGCGCGGGGTCCGGCTGAGCCTCGGGATCGCGGGTGCACGGGTGCGCAGTGGGGAAGGCCGGGCAGCCGCGAACGACCTCGGGGGCGGTGCCGCCGGCCCACCGGGGCCCACCGTGATGGTCACCAAGGGACTGCCGCTGAGCGCGTGTGGCGACCTCGCGTTCGGGCAGTGGAATCATCCGGCTCGGGCAGCAGTTTTCGCTCGGCACTCGGAGCAGGTGATTCCGCAGAGTGCTCCGTACCTGCGGATCGGTGCGGAGCAGAGGTCGCAGGGGCCAATCTCCCATGGCGGGCAGCCCAGTCGCTGGGAAGCCAGGGTACGCTCGCGCGGGCTGATCCGAAGGTGCGGGGCGTTTTCGACGGGCCGTAGCGCTTCGGGGACGTCGGCGAAGGTGTAGACGAGGCTCGAGCCTCCTCGGTGCGGGCGGCGCTCACTGAAGGAAAGTGTCTCCTCGCCGTAGTGGCAGGCGCGGTCGACCTCATCGTTGGTGAAGGCGAGTTCCTCGTCCTCTACAGGCTCGTCCTGCCCGTCATCCGTTGGCGGAGGCGGCCCGACTGTCGTCCACCAAGAGTCCCGATCGGCTGAGCTGACCCACATGCGCGAGCTCTTGCGGGCGTCCTGCTGGTCGGGGACTCGGATGGCGACCAGCTCGCCTTCTGCGCTGGCGACGACGAGCCGGTCGAGCGCGGTGGCGGGTCTGGTCGGGATGCACAGTGCTGGTAGGTACCAGCCGAAATGGAACGCGCCGCAGTACGCGGATTTCTCGATGGGGCAGGTGCGCTGGCTGGTCGCTGTGCACTTCCAACGCTGGAAATGCCGTACCCCGCCGCGAATGGACATCTCGTACGGAGAATTGATCAACGGCCAGGGCACGTCGTCCACACGCGCCCATGGCGCCCGGTCAATCAACGCGGCTTCCTTGGACGCGGTCACCCACAGCGGGGTTATCCCGTCGTCGGACGCGGTCCGTGAGCGGCGCCGAACGGTCTCAGCACTGATGGGCGAATACTGCGCCTCCCAGCCAATGAGCCGGCCTCCAGGCCCCGTGACCAGGACATCCGTCCTGCGGTTTCCGCTTGGGGATCTGACCTCAATGTCCGCGCCGAGCCCGGCCCGCACTGCGGCCCGGGCGATCCGCTCTTTCATCGCCTTGTGCTTGGCCCGCTCCTCCGGAGAAGCCGTATGCGTCACCGGCAGATGTGCCGCGGTCAGCATGAGCCGCCCACCACGCCGAACGGTACGAATCGTCATCCAGGGCGACTTCTCCGCAAGCTCCGAACGACACACCCCACCATCACGATGCTCAAGGCACTCCAAGAGGTCCCGCTCCCGCTGCGCCACTGGGATGGTTATCTCTTCGAGCAGGTCCGGCCTGTCCGGGTGTCCAAGATCAGGCCGACTCAAGTTGATCACTATGCCGTATCCGGTATGGAACACGCCATTCGTCATACGAAGAAGTGTAGATCCAAGGGCTGACATTTGATCACATCTATCGTGAAATAGAACGCTCGCTTGAATTCTAGTGCTAGATCACCTTCTGGTTCCGGACATCAGTCACCTATCGATGTCCGTTCGTGCGGGGGTGGTCGGCAGACCACCGGCTGCTGGAGGCACGGTGGCGGGCGAACGCCTGGCTGGCTGGGAGCCTTCTCCTGTCGCCGATGGGGTCCTCAGTGGAAGAGCCTGTCGACGGTGCTCCGCACGCATGCCGTTGGTGCGTCGGGGCATGGCGTCGTGGCGGCTCTCGGGCGGAGCTGTGTACTCAAGAACGATCACTCACCCGGGGGCGCCTCATCGAACCTGCGGTTCCGAAGCTCTTTCCATCTGCGGGCTTCCGGGCTGTCGCGAGTTATCCGGCCTTCACGCCAAGCCGCCTCGAAGCTCGCTTCCATCGGGTCGCCGATCAAATCATCGACGGGGTCATCGACGGGATCGTCGGAGAGGGGGAGCTCCACTGACGGGCGAGGGATGTAGCGGAAGTCATCGCCGTAGTCTGGTTCGAACAGATCTGGCACAGATTCTCCTCCGTTCGGGCGCCACCTCCTGCGCCGGCTCGGGTCAGAACGGCGTGTCGTCATCCCGCGCGGTGAAGCTGTCGGCGATCAGAGACTCCGTCGGGCTCAGGTCGCCGATGAACGCCGCCGTGACATCGCCGGATGGCTCGTAGGTCTGCTGCGCAGGGATCGGCTCCTGAGGACGGGGCAGTGTTGTCGGCTGCTGCCACTTGCGGCGGACGACCTCTCGTGTTCGAGCCCGTTTTGTGCACTGCCAGCACAGCCATCCGTCCTTGACGGCCACGACGGTGCCGTTCCAACAACCGTCGGCGGCGCACTGCGTCCGGGCTGGCTCCGAGAAGAGGGCGAAGCCATTGACGACCTGGCGCTCCTCACCGGGCGCTCCGTAGCCCTCGGGCCGCCTGCTCAGGATGAACGGCGCGTGCCGGGCCGTCGAGAAGTCGATGAGCTCGCGCTCGTACGCCTCGGGGGCATCCCGATGGTTCGGACATTTCTGCCAGAGCCACCTCAGCGCGTCCTTGAACTCAAGCGGGTTGATCTCCCACACCCACATCTGGCCGCGGTAGGTGAGCAGAATCGCCTTGCCGTTGCGGCCGGCGGCGTGGGGAATGTCGACTCGCGTCCAGCGACCTTCAGTGGCATCGAAGACGGGGCTCTCGCACCTTCGGCCGGTACGATCCGCGTCTGCGACGCATCGCAGATCCTCGACTCGGCCGGGGCAGATCTTCAGTACCGAGCCGTGGCACAGCACGTGCCGAACTTCACCGGCCGCCGCGGCGGCGGCCGGCTCGGGCTGCGCGATTTCCTCCTCGTCCTCCGGTGCGGCCACGGGGGGAGTAAACACGCCCGAGTCGATCAGCTTGCGGGTGTTCAGACGCAGGACATGGGTCATGCGGGCGATCTCCGGGTCCTGACCTACGTGGTCGACCGACGGGCAGATCGCGGGATGAGGGATGCGGCACTCGCCCGCGATAGCGCCATGGTGAGCTATCCCTCGGTCAACGTTCCATCGGTTCTGGGCAGGAACCTGATCACTCGGGAAGGTCATCGGAGTCAGCGGAATCCGGCCGCCGTCAAAGCGGTCGAACCAGTCGATCAGGTTGCCACACCACTTGCAGGTCGCCCGGGCGCGAGCCCGGAGGACCTTTGACGGGTTACTGGCATGCAGACGCGTGTTTTGAAGCCCATCGCCGCGCTGGCCAGCACCGGACGACTCCACGGAACGTCACCTCAGCTCCCCTACCGAGCCGCCGAACGAGACCGAGGTCGGCGGCGCCTCAGAACCCAAACGAGATGTGACCAAACGCATCTGATTGATAATCATGCCCTCATCGGGCGAGCACCGTGCCAATTGTGCAGATTCTTGGGTGCCAGCAGCCAAATCAGGTGGTCACGCCGCGAACCGAGAAGGCGCCTGGGCCTGAGCGGGCCAAGCGGGCGCCGCCATCTGCAGGCTGCCCCATCAGGCATTCGCCGCCTCGCAGGCCAAGTCGGCGGTGCGGGTTCGGCCAGCACGACGGCGCAGAGCCTCCACCATGCCCAGGTGGCGAGCCAGCAGGTGCTGAGCGGTGGTGGTTCGGGCTTTCTCGGCAGCACCATCCGCAGCCTCTTGAGCCGAGGCACGGGTGGAATGGCGGTGGGCGGAGCGCATCGCGGCGGCGTGGGCCTGCTCGGCCTCGGCGTCCGCCAGCGGGCAGCGGGCCAGCAGCGCGAGCGCGGATGCGCGATACTCGGCGGCGGCGTTGTGAGCGGTGAGCAGGTCGGAGGCCCGAAGGCCGGACAGGTCCGCGCCGGCCGGGCGCGTCCGGAGCATCTCGGCGCGCAGCTCGCCGCGGACGTGGCTGGCGATGGCGTTGACGTCACGGTGGTCGCCCAGGTCGGCGGATCCGGCGAGCGCCAGGTTGACGCACTCGCGGATCGCGTCCCGGGTGGCCCGCACGGCCCAGCACGACGCACACAGGCCCGCGGCCTGTTCGGTGCCGCAGTCCTCGCACGGCAGCGCCTGCCGGGCGGCTTCGGCGGCTTCGGCCTGCGCCTGGCGGACCGCGCGGCGGGCATCGGCCTCGGCACGCTGCCACTCGGCCTGTTGACGGTCCGCCACCTGCTGCTCGGCCCGCAGTTCCGCGTGCTGGCGCAGCCGCTGGTCGATCGCGTGGCGCAGCTGCGGCCGTTCCACGCCCGGGTTCTGGGCGATGACCTCGCGGACCAAGAGGCGGCGGGTGTGGCGGCGGTCGGCGATGCGCATCTCGCAGCTGCCGCAGTCGCCACCGGTGTCGAGGGCGATCTGGTCGTCGCAGGCGGGGCTCGCGCAGAGCTGGCGCTGGGGCAGGCCCTTGGTCAGCATCCAGCCGACCGGGTCGTTCACCCGGGCGCTGCCGCCCTCGACCTTCAGGCGGTGGCGCAGGCGCTCGGCGAGCTGCTGTCGGGCGTCCTGCGGTCCGGTCCACCGGGCGATGACGCCGAGTTCGTCCCGGACGGCGGTGGTGATCCGGTCGCGCTCCCAGGGCCGCTCCAGCCGGTCCCACAGGCCGGCCACCGGGGCCAAGGCGGCCAGCAGGTCCGCAGGTGGCTGAGGGGCTGTCATCATCCGGCGCTTCGGGGCAGGCTGCCGGCCGTGGCGGGCGGGGGTGCGGGTCCCTTCCCGGGTGTACTCGATCGCGCTGGTCTTTGGCTTTTCCCCGCGCAGCGGGCGACCCCCGCAATCGGTGACCGGCAGGCCGGCGCCGACCTGGACCTCCTCACCGGCCGGGCCGTGGTCCCCGCGCGTGCCCGCGCGCTCTGGCCGACGGTGGTCGGCCACGACGACGGCTTTGCCGGAAAAGCCACCAACTACATCGAGATCACCACCTACCTGAGCCGTAGGAGAGTGCAGGGCGTGAAGGGGGGTCGTAACCGCAAGGTCTGCAACCCCGGACTTGTCCACCTCCTCCAGCATCTTGACCTGCATGTTCTCGGGTTCCTCGCCCTCGGGTGCTGGGGGGGTCGAGACCGAGGGGGTACCAGCGGCAGGCCGGCGCCCGTAGCCGACGCCCTCCAGGTCGAGCAGCAGCGGCTCCTCGACAGGCTCGATGTGGTCGAAGCCCTCCCAGAGGTTCGGCGAGGCCGGCGCCGGTTCGTGTACCGGACCAGCACCGTCCTGGTGCAGGACCGTCTCCACCTGGCCGCCGCCGACAGCCGGGTGGCCGGCCCGGCCCCGGCGTCCACGCGCCGGCTTGCGGCCCGGACCGCCCGCCTCGGCTCGGCCACCCGGCCGGGCACCGGCAGCATGGCCATCCCCAGCGGTCGACGCTTCCCCCATGCCGACCATGCCGGCCTGGTGCGCAGCCGCGACCGCGGGCAGTACCAGCCGCGACCGCGAACGCAGCCCCGACGCACCGCGCCGCGGCCGCTCCACCAACCCCGCCTCCGTCAGCCGCGCCAGCACCCGGACCGCTGCCAGCGGCGAGCAGCCGAGCATCCGGGAGAGCGTGATGGCCGGGCGGCCGATCTCGGTGTCGACCCGGCCGCCGCACAGCCGGACCCGGCCGTGGGCACCAGCGTCGAGGACCATCAGCAGCACGGCGAGCCGGTCCACGGCCGCGCCGTGGCCAGTGCGGTGCGCGAGGAGACCGGGCGGGGAGATCCGCCCGTCCCGGTGGACGAACCCCGGGCCGGCCACCGCTTCGACGACACCGTGCAGGACAGCCAGCTCCCCGCGCTCCAGCACCAGCGGATCCCGCTCCCCGGTCTCGGGGCAGCGCCCGGCCGGGCCGACCGCGGTGGCGAGCGAGCGGGCCACCGGCACCAGCGTGCACACCAGCGCCTCGTCCGCGTTGGTCGAGGATGCCTTCACCCCGGTGGTCACCACCGGCTGGATGCCGTCGTGCAGCTTGGCGCCGCGCAGCCCGTTCACCACGGTCCTGGTCCGGTCCGCCGACAGCCCGCACCAGCGGCCGAGCTCCGGGGTGCGGATCTCCACCGACGCCTCGCCCGCGCCGGTGCGGGACAGCAGCACGACGGCCGCCCACCGCACCGCGTCCGGAACGCCTGCCAGCCCGGGGTCGGCCAGCAGGGCCCGCACCGCCCCACGCAGCCGCGAACGCATCACGTCGGTCAGCACCAACGGATGCAGCACCGGCCGGGACTCGGCCGAGCGCGGGCCCGGAACCGGCCCAAGGGACATCCGGCGAGCACGCGGCGCCCGGCACCCGGCCCCGACCGCGGGAGTCGAGGAGCGCTGGTTCGGCACCATCGTGGCGGCACTCACCGGCCACCCCCGACAGCCACGGCCGGCTCCTGGCGCTGGCCGGGAAGCAGCGGCGCGGCCGGAAGAAGATGGTTCGGACCCGACCGGGCGACACTCGAGGTGTCACCCGAATGGGTGATGTGCGTCACATTGTCGACGGCGTGCGCGGCGGACCCGACAACCGGTCCGTCAACCCGTCCGCCAACAGATCCCAAGGCAGGAGCGGGGGTCGAGCCAACTTCCCGCCCCGCGGGATCTGCAGCCGGGCTCAATCCGGGGACACCATGATCGACAGGCCCGCCACGGCAAGACTGGAAAGGGCCAATGACCTGCTGCAAGATGGACTCGCTCCCTGCTGCTACATGGGTATGGGCGCGCGGCACCCCTCGGGGATGCCGGGAAGTGCCCCTCGGGGCACTTGACAAAAGCCCCCCTGGCGGGGGTGAAAACCACTGCCACCTCCTGTTCTTCTCTCGTTGCTGGCCTCGGCCTCTCTGGGAGCGGCGTTGGCCGTGTGCAGCCGAGGCCCCTGGAAAGGCCCCGACTGCGGAACTGCAAAGGCCCTGGAAACGGGGCCGGTGTTACTGGCCCCTTGCAGGGGGCCGGGTACTGCGACCGGCTGGGAAGCCGGTGGTGGTGCGAATCGCGTAGTGCCGCTGGTGTCTCGGTTGGAAAGTCCGATCTCCAGCAAGCCCGCTCGACGGTTGGAAGCCCGAGAGCAGGTAGTGCAGGTGGGCCGCGTTGATCCGGGTGGAAAGTCCGGGGAGCGGCCCGGCAGGGCTAGACCTGGAAAGGGTCAGGCCCGGCGGTCAGGTCACGGAACACCCCCCATCAGGGGGCTGCCGGCCACCGCACAAAACGACTGCGGCACCCCGCCGGAGGACCGACTCGGTCAACTCCACGGCGGGGTGCCGTACGTATGTCAGGGCCCGACTGCGGGTACCCTTCATCACGTCACCACCCTTCGCATGGTTGACCGGGACGGGCCCCTGGCCGGGGGCGCCGCTCCACTTAACCGCCGTCCGGCCCTTTCGGGCCGGACGGCGAAGTGCGTTTTGGATCACTGACGAGGCCACCCTACCCCTGTGGATAGCACACGGCGTAGCCGCAGACCTACCGTGTTGAGCTGACGCCCCATCGATCGGACGGTCTGACAGGCCCCGCTCATTCGGGCACTCGGAGCAGCCTGAGGGCGCTGTCGACCGAGAGCCCGCCGTCATCCTTCGCAACCGTCCAGCGCTGGAGCGTGTCCGCCACCGCGCGCAGGACCTCGTCCGGCAGGTCCGCTGCCCGCAGGGTGTCGGCGGCCTCCTCCATCTCCGGAGCCCATCGCCACGCCCGCGCCGCGGTCTTGGCGATGTAGTCGGTCTCGACCAGGTAGCTGCCCTGCCGCTTGCCGGCCACGTCCAGCAACGCCTGCTCGACACCGTGATGCTGCGCCAGTCCGTACGAGAGCGCCGCCAGAACCCGGGACGCCTTCTGGTACGCCGTGTACGAGACCTTCAACGCGGACGCCTGCCCGACCTCCTCGCCCAGAACCGGCGTCGACACCGCCGTATCGGCAAACAGGTCAGTGACCAGCGCGGTGGCGGCTGGCGGGCCGGAGAGGAACAGCTTCGCGTGCTTGCCGCCGACCGGTGGGGAGCCGATCACCGCGCCGTCGACCACCGCCCGCGCGGTCCGGCCCACCAGGGCGGCGATCCGCCGAACCCGGTTCGGACCGATCGCGTTGCCCTCGACGTACACGCCGGCGAACCCGTGCCCGGCGACCTCGCGGGCGACGTTCTCTGCGGCGGCTGGCGGGCACAGGCTCAGCACGACATCCGCCCGCTCCAGCAGCTCGGGCAGCTCGGCCACCGGCTCCAGCCCTGCCTGCTCGGCACGGTTCGCAGTCGCGGCCGAACGCCCAGCCAGGCACCACAGCACCCGGGACCCGGCCGACACCGCACAGGCCGCGACAGCCGCGCCCATGCTGCCCGGGTGCAGCACACCGAGCGCCACCTGATCCGACGTCACCGGGCACCGCCGCGGATGTGGACGAAAGCCTCGGCGGCGGTTGGCACGATGTAGTCCGGCTCCGCGCCGCCGGGCCAGGGACGGCCGTGCGAGATCCAGACGGTGCGCAGGCCGGCCTGACGGCCGCCGACAATGTCCAGCTCGGCGTTGTCCCCGATCATCCATCCGCCCTGGGCCAGGTCGCGGCCGACGGCGGCTGCCGCAGCTTCGAAGATCCGGCGGTCCGGCTTGCGGACGCCCACCTCCTCGGAGATGCACAGCGCGTCGACCTGGTTGTCGATGCCGGAGGCCTTCAGCTTGGTGTGCTGGATCTGCGCTCCGCCGTTGGTGACCACGACGACCTGGTCGCCGGCCTTCCTCGACGCGGCCAGCGCCTCCATCACGCCGGGGAACGGCTGCACTGCCGCCGGGAGCTCCGAGCTGTAGCGCTCCCAGAGCGTCTCGGGCGATTCCGGCAGGCCAAGCTCCGCGCTGAGGCGGCCGATCACGTCTTGGTCCGCTCGGATGCGCATGGCCTCGAGCATCCGCTGTTCGACCTCCGGGCCCAGGTCGTTGTCGGCGCAGTACTCAGCCAGCCAGGCTGTCACCGCCGCGAACCGGTCAATCAGCGTGTCGTCGAAGTCCACCATCACCAGTTCGCCGCAGGGCTCGGTGAGCGCTTGGCGGATCTGCTCGGCGGCTGCCGTGGGTGCGAGCTCGTCTGTGCGGATCGTCAGGTCGAACGGGAAGTCGGGGTTGGCGTCGAGGTCGGCCCGGGTCGCATCCCATGCACTCAGCCGCGCGGGAGTGTCCGCGTCGCCCCGGTCGGCCGACCGAGCCTCGGTCACCTCCCGCGGGCACCACAGCAGGACGGTCAGCCACCCGGCCGGGTAGCCGTCGCGCACCGCCCGCACGCCGTCGACCTGGCCTAGGTGCATAACCGGGACCCCGGATGCGAACGCTTCATCCAGGCCGGGCCGGTCCGTCACGTACGTGCTGTCGTAGCGTGCGTTCTCGTACACGACCGCGCCCGACGCCCGAAGCTCCTCCAAGTGCTCGGGCGTGCCCATGCGATAGCCGGCGGACCGCCCGGGCCCGACCTTCACCCGAGAAAACAACGCGAAGGCGGGGTCCAGCGCGGTGAGCGCCCGCGTGACGGTGTCCTTCCCAGTAGCCGGCGGGCCGTAGAGGATCACGCCGCGCACCGCAGTGGCTCCGTTCATGCGTAGACCTCCCGGATGGCCTGGCGGGCCTGGTCGGCAAGGGAGATTGCGGCGCCGAGCCGGTTGTCGACCACCAGGTGCGGCACGGCTGGCCGTAGCTCCGTGTCGATGGTCTGGAGGTACTCGTTCCAGCGCTGCAGCTTCCAGGCGTCTCGGGCGGCCGAGCGGAATGTGATGTACTCGCGCATCGACTCCGGGTCGCATTGGACCCAGATCGGCGCGACATCGACGCCGAGCGAGGCGCAGCGGTTCGTGAGCCGCTGCATCCAGTCCTGGTTGGTCATCTCCGAGATGAACGGCGCGGACAGCACGGTGCTGATACGGCAGTTGATGTTGGCCCAGGCCGCCTGCATTAGGCAGTCGTACTCCATGTTGCGCACCTGCTCGCGGTACAGGCCGGTGTGCCGATCGTTCGGATCTCCTCCGAGTGCCACCAGCAGTTGTTCCACCAGCGGCCGAGTCAGCGGGTCTTTGTCCAGCAGCGGCCAGCCGGTCAGCTGGGCCAGGAACCGGGCGAATTCGCTCTTCCCGGACCCGGCGTAGCCGCCGACCAGGACCACGACCGGCCGATGCGGATCGCCGCCGGTGTGTCGGCGCTTCCAGGCATCCAGGATCCGCTGCTGCACGCCCATGTGGTCGGCCTCGCCGCTGCCCGGCGCGATCCGGTGGATCGCCCGCTCAACGGCAAGCACGTGCGTCCCGTTGTGATCATCGCTCGCAGGCGTCAGACGAAACTTCGTCTCTTCACCCGGCAAGGCGGCTCGGAATCCGAGCTCAGGATCTGTCGCCCTGTAGAGGAGGCAGTACGCCCGGCGGTAGTGCGGTCCGGGATAGACCTCACCCTGCTCGTGCTGCCACAAGGTTTGCGGGTTCGCGGCCGGGATGCCTTTGAGCTTCGCGTCCTCGGCAACCTGGCGCAGCCGCTCTCCCGCTTTCTCCAGAGTCAGCCCGTGCGCCTCCCGCTGCGCGCGCAGAAGGTCAGGCCGCCACCCCGTACGTCCTTTGACCATGCCCCCACCCTCTAGTGTCACCATGCCCGGCAGCCTAGAGCTGACCAGCCAAAACCCGTGTGTACGCAGATGTGAATACGTGTGTATGAACGTGTTGATGGAGCTGATGACGTCGCTGTGATTCTTTGTCAGGTCACCAGCCGCTGTGATGGACCTTGCAGCAGTTAGGTGATCCGAATGAATCGGAGGTGTGCATCAGTGATCGTCCTCGGCGTAGCCAACCTCACGCGGGATACGAGCACTCGGGTGCCGGTTGATCGTGTAGCCGATCTCGAAGAGTTCGCTGCTCATGCGTGTGTCGTTGACTTCTACGACTTGGCCGTTCGGCGAGGTGGTGATCCGCAGCACGCGCAGAAGCGGGACGCCAACATCGGTCGGCAGGCGAAGAGCTTCGGCTTCCTCGGGCGACGGCATGCGGGCGGAGACGCTCTCGCTCCATTCCAGAGGACGGTGGCCCATCTCCTCAAGCCTGTCGTAGATGCCTCCTGGTCCGGTGTCGGTGTCGGCGAGGCGAGTGCCGCGTGCCAGGTCCGCCGGCAGGTAACTGGTCGCGAGTTGCTTGGGTGCGTCAGTTTCCGGGTCGCCCATCACCCGGTCGCGTACCAGAACCTCGGATCCGGGCTCCATGCCCATCAGCGCGGCCAAGTCGATCGGAACCACACCCCAGCGGACGGCGGGAGTTCGCAGAGCTTTCCAGGGCTGGGCAGTGGGATCGAAGTAGTAGCCGATCTCGTCGCGGAAGACCTCGCGGGAGCGGGTGACGCGGAGCCTCTCGGGGCGCTCGCGGACGATCGTTCCGCGTCGGCGAACCGCGATGACCAGCCCCTCCTGCTCTAGCAGCGCGATGGCGCTGCGGACTGTCTGGTAGCCCGCGCCGTACAGCTCCTGGAGCTCTGTCAGCATGGGGAGCTTGTCACCGGGCCGGTACTGGCCCTCGGCGATCTTCTGACGCAGGTCGGCTGCGATCTCGCGATACGAGGCGGCCACGGTGATCACCCCTTTCTAAGGCTGGACGGGTCAAGTCTAGCGATAGCTCTATCAGGCGCTGACGGTCCGACACAACATCGCCGGCGGGTTATAGCTATCGGTATTGACATCATGCCGCCCATCCGCTCTACTTGGCAATAGCGATAGCTATAACGCTCAGTGATGGGTGGTAGCCAGTCGTATCCAACCTGCAAAACAGCGGTTGTCAGCCGTCTTCGGGCGGTGGCGGGTCCAGGGGTTGATGCTCTAGCTCCCCCAAGCGCCGGACGCCGTACCTCATAGCAACACCAGAACGATCTTTGAGCAGCGTGCTGCGCTGCCTGTCCGCCAGGACCACCCGTCATCGGGCCGGCCCTGGCGGGCGGAGAGAGCAGCAACCTCTCGCCCCTCTCCCCCTCGACCTCCCGGGAGGAACCCGATGTCGACCCGCACCCGTTCCCGCCGCACCTACGGCCACGCACCGCTCAAGCTCAGCCAGCTCAACCCCGCCAACATCGACATGGTGCAGACGTCGATCGTCTGCCCGGACTGCGACACCTGGCGCCGCGTCGTCGGCAAGACCGACCTCAAGGTGATCGGCCACGAGCGCGGCACGCTCGACCGCTGCCCCGGCGGCAATCGCCGGGTCGAGGTCGACCTGACGCCGGACCGGTGGCTCGCCCGCCTGCGGCGCCAGCAGCTCGACGCCCTGTCGGCCGAGACGCGCCGCCCCGCCACCCAGTACTACAAGCCGCTGCCGGCGCAGCCCGGCCCGGTGCACCTGATGGCCATGCCCCGGCCGAAGGCCAACGAGCCCACGGCCAGCCAGCGCAACAAGCAGGCCCGGCAGCGCACCGAGCACTGGAAGAAGGTGGTGGAGCTTGTCAAGGAGACCGACGACCTGCGGGCCAAGCCCCTGGAGGGCTCGGTCGGTCCGATCCGCGGCATCGAGGTCCCGAAGACGACGCTGCACCCCACCGCCGCCTGACCCAGCATCAGTACGAACGACCACGGCCGCCGCCCACCCGGAGATCCGGGTGGGCGGCGGCCGTGGCTGCTCGTACGCAGCACAGAGCAGCAAGAAGGCCCCGAGGCGGCTACCTCGGGGCCTTCGTCGGTCGCACCAACCCACCAGCAGTGACGAGAGGAACACGACCGTGGACACCATGATGGCACTCTCCGTCGACGCCCCGGAGACCACCAACACCGACTTCGACGACCTGTACGGCCGGTACGCCACCGCGCTGCTGGTCGCCGCCGGCGAGCAGCTCGCCGAGATCAGCCCGGCCGCCGCCGACCTCGACGAGGACCTGGCCGAGGCGGTCTGGGAGGACGTCGCCGCCGGCCGCTACCCCGAGGGCCGCCGCGGCCTCGCCGGCCTGCTGGTCCTGCTGCGCGACAAGGTCCGCCGGGTCCGCTCCCGGGCGCTCGCCGCCACCGAGGCGATCCGCGAGGCCGTCATCGACCTGGACGACCTCGCCACGGCGGGCACCGCGATCCTGACCCTCCGGCCGCTGCCGGCCACCGTGTCGGCCGCCGTCACCGCCCTGCGCGCGCTCCCCTTGGCCGGGTGATCCCGGTGACCGGCGAGCAGATGGCCGCCCTCCAGCGGCAGATGGACGAGCAGATCCGCCAGCAGCAGGCCGTCCTGGAGGCGCAGCGCGCTGCCGATCGTGCCGCTGCCGAGGCCGCCGCCCGTGCGGCGCAGGGCGGTGGCCGGTGAGCAGCCCCGAGGACCAGGCCTGGAGCCAGCGGCAGATGGACGAGCTGCTGCGCCGGGCCCGCGAGATGCACGCCCGTGCGCAGGCCGAGAAGGCCGGCGGACAGCAGCAGTAGCAAGAGCCACCCACGACACGAGAGGGGAACGACCGTGAGGACGACCGAGGAGTACGACGCCTGGCAGGCCGGGCTGGAGCAGATGAACCGCAGGTACGAGGAGGCCGACCAGGCCGAGTACGTCGCCTGGCTGGACGAACTCGACGCCAGCGTCGTCGCAGCGTGGGCCGACCCGTTCCTGGAGCAGGCGGCCGGTGGCGGCGCGCTCCTGGAGCAGCGGCACGTCCTGCACGAGGCCGCCCACCCGGAGACCGTCGCCGCGCTCCAGCGCCTCGCCCGCTTGGCCCCGTCGGCCTGACCGTCGGTTGCTGTCGTTCGCCGCCGCGCCCGCCCCAGTCGCACCCGGGGCCGGGCGCGGTGGTGTTCGAAGGTGCCCGACGCACCGATCCACCGACCAGGGAGTTGCCCGATGTCCCAGACCACCACCCCCGCCCAGTCCCCCGCCGCCACGCCGTCGCAGGACACCCACCACTACGTCATCACCCTCCAGAAGCCGATGCCGGGCGGCGCCGGCTACATGGTGTCCACGGCCTCCGGCACCTGCTCGCCGACCGGGATGAGCCGCCACGACATCTACCAGTGGCTGATCGGCGAGATGGCCCGCCGCAACCCGGAGCTGGCCGGCGCTTCGACGCTGTTCTTCGACATCCAGCCCAACCGCATCTGACGACGCACCGCCCCACGATCACCAGGAGGACCATCGTGTTCCGTCTGATCCGCACCGCCACCTGGACCGCGACCCGGCGCCGTCTGCTGGCAACCGAGGGCGAGCTCGAGGCGGCCGTCACCATCCTCGCCGCCCGGGCCGCCGGCTGGGAGCCCCCGCAGCCGCCGGTCGACGGCGACCTGGCCGCCGTCCTGCGGTACGTCGACGCCGGTGTTCGCGACGAGGCCGCCTGCCGGGCCGCCGACTTCGCCGAGCGGAGCTTCGACCAGAACAACGTGCTCGGCCTGGCCGTGACCGAGCGCTGGACCGGCTACCCCGACGGCACCGCCGTCCACTACCTCGGCGCCGGCCGGTGGCTGCACTACCACCCCGGCCGCACCAAGCTGCGCACCGGGCGGGCCCACTTCTTCCCGGAGCCGGAGCGGATCTGCCTGATCGCCAGCCGCCGCAGCACCTGGGACGTGGAGCCGGTGGCCACCCTGGCCGTCTTGCTGGAGACGCTCGGCGGCAACTACATCAACTACCGCGTGGGCCGGCCGGCCTGACGCCGGTCGCTCCCCGAGAGGACGGATCCGCATGAGCACGACGTACGAGAGCGCGGCGCCGTTGGCCGCGCCGGCCGCGGTGAACGGCAGCGGCCGGCCGCTGAACGCGCAGGGCCTGCCGGTCCCGGACCGCGCTGCCGGTGCCCCGGCGGCGGCCGGGAAGAAGGGCCTGGACTTCGGTACGGGCGACTGGGCGCTCGCCGGCATCGGTGGTCTGCTCGCCGCCGGGGTGTCCACGATCGGCCTGATGGCCTCCTACAAGGCGCTGGAGCGCAAGGCCGCGCTGCCGGTGGCCCAGGGCGGATGGGCGTGGGAGGACCCGTGGATGCTCCCGGTCGGCCTCGACCTGAGCATCCTGGCGTTCTCCATCGTCAACCTGGTGCTCATCAAGGCGAACAGCGAGCTGGCCTGGGTCAAGTGGGTGCCGCGCCTGGGCGCTGCGGTCACCATCGCCTTGAACTGGCAAGCCGCCGCCACGCTCGCCTCGCAGCTCGGCCACGCCGCGCTCGTCTTCCTCTGGGTCGTCTTCTCCGAGGTCGCCGCGCACATCTACGCCGCGCACATCGGCGCGATTCACGGCCGGGCCCGGATGGACGGCATCCGCGCCTCCCGGTGGCTGCTCGCCCCGTTCGCGACGGCGGCCATCTCCCGGCAGATGAAGCTGTGGGAGATCACCTCCTACGCCGAGGCGCTGGAGCTGCTGAAGGCGCGCCAGGTCTACCGGGAGCGGCTGAAGCAGAAGTACGGCAAGCGCGGCTGGAAGAAGAAGGCGCGGGCGAACGAGCTGCTGCCGCTGACGCTGGCGCCGTTCGGGCTCACGGTCGAGGAGGCGCTGGAGAAGCCGGCCGCCGAGGAGGCCGCCGAGCGCCTTCGCGAGGCCGAAACCGAGCTTCGCCGAGCCGAAGCGGAAACGGCGGAGGAGCTTCGCCGAGCCGAAGCCGAGCTTCGCCGGGTCGAAGCCGAGGCTCAGATCAATGCGGCGAAGGCCAAGGCGCAGGCGGACGAGCTGGCCGCGAAAGCGGCCCTGGAGATCGCCCGCGCGGAGGCCGAATCGGCCGCTTCGGAGGTCCTTCGCAAGGCCGAAGCGGCGCTTCGGCTGCGCGAAGCCGAGGCCGAGGCGGAGGCCAAGCGGCTCGCCGCGCAGGCGGATGCGGACGCGCTGAAGGTGGCTGCGGACGCGGAGGCCGCCCTCGCCCGCACCCGCCGCGAGGCCGAGGACGCGCAGCTCACGTGGGAGCGGGAGCAGCGCATGGCCCGCTGGGACGAGCAGGAGCACGAGCAGGTCCGGGCCGCCGAAGTGCAGGCGAAGGCCGCCGCCGCAGCAGCTCGGGCGGAGGCCGACAAGGCCCGCGCGGAGAGGGAGCGCAAGGAGGCCGCGGCCGGTGCCGCGGCGGCCGAGCGGGCGCGGGCCGAAGCGAAGCTCCGGGCTGGAGAAGCCGAGCTTCGTGCCGCCGAAGCGGTCCGGAAGGCGGCCGAAGCTCATGCCGCCGGCACCACCGCGAAGGCCGAGGCCGAGCGTCTGGCCGACGAGCAGCGTCTGGCCGCAGCGCTCGCGGCGCAGGAGGCCGCGGCCGCCGAGCTTCGGGCAGCCGAAGCCCGCGAGGCGGCTGCCGAAGCCGAGGCGAAGGCCCGGCTGACTCCGGCGGAGCGCGAGGCCCGCAAGGTCGCCGACTGGATCGAGGCCGAGGGCGAGGGCGTGGTGACGCTCGCTTACATCGAGCGGGAGCTCGGTGTCTCGCAGACCACGGCGAGCGAGCGGCGAAAGCGGGCCCGGCAGATCCTCGCCGAGCGCGGCGGGGCCGGTACCCAGGAGTGAGCGGACACGAGGTCGGACGGGGGTGTTGGTACCGCCCCCGTCCGACCTCCATCCAACCACCTGCTTCGCCCTTCGCAGGGCAAAACGGCAGGTCACATCACCATGCGCGTCCGGCTGTTCGTAGCCGGCCCCGACCACCCCGAGCGGGTGCGTGCGGGGCCGGCCACGGCCGTCCGGCCGACACGTCAAGACCTGGCCATCCGGCCGGGCCATTACCGCCAGCACCGCGTTTCCCCAGTTCAGAGAAGGGACCACCCACCATGGCCGAGCAGTCGGTCTACAACGACCCTACGTACGACATTTCCTCCGTTCCGTCCTGGAAGAGCCCGCCGTTGCACGGCGCCGTCGCCCCGAACGCCAAGCTCTCCCCCCGGGCGAAGGCCGCGATCGGAGCCGGCGCGGTGGTCCTCGCCGCGGCCGGGATGGTCGCCTGGTCGAACTACTCGGCGGCGCAGGCCGACGCCGAGGTCCGTAAGGCGCAGATCGCCCTCGACGCGCAGAAGCTCGACCTCGCGCGGCAGCAGCAGGCGGCCGAGCTGGCGAAGGCCGGCGAGCAGGAGACCCCGGCCCAGAAGGCGCGCCGGGAGGCGGTCCAGGCCTGTGTGGCGAAGGCCGGCGGCGGCTTCAACGCCATCGCCGACTGCGGCAAGGCCTTCCCCGCGAACGTCTCCGCCGGGATGGTCAACACCGCCAGTTCGGCCTCCTCCGACACCGAGCAGACCGGCCCGGCACCCACCGTCGGCCTGCTCGTCCTCGGCTCCGTCATCGCCGTCGTCGGCTACGGCTGGGCCAAGAAGCGCTTCATCCGATAGTGACAATCCGTGACTTCCCTCCCTCCTCCCTCCCGCTCGGGAAATGCTCCTCCCAGGCACCCCTTCCATGCTCACAAGCGCGGGAGGCCCTTCTCCGGGCCGGGAGGGAGGAGGGAAGGAAGTCACCCAACGTGAGGAATTCAAGCGATGGCGACACCCACCCCACCGCCCACCCCGCCCGATCCGCCGACCGCCCACCCGCCCGTCCCGGCCCCCGCCGAGGCCCGTCCGGCCGGCGACACCCCGCCGACCGCAGCCCCCGCCGGCGCCTCCCCGGCCCCCGCCGGACAGACCCCGGAGGGCCCGCTCGCCCAGCTGCTCACCCCGGTCTCCCCGGCCCGTCCGACCGCTCCGCTGGGCTCCACCGCGACCCTGGGCCAAGGCACCGCGGGCACCCCCGACGCCGCCAAGACCGCCGACGGCAAGGGCCCGGACCCCGGTAGCGAAGGGCCGCTGTCCGCGCTGGTGCGGGCGCTCGCCTCCCGGTGGGGCCGCACCGGCACCACCACCGCCATCAAGCGCAACCACGCGGTCACCGAGACCCGGGTCTCCGGCAACTCGACGACCACCAGTAACAACAACAAGTCCGACCGGGTCGCGAAGAACGAGCGCTCCGCGCAGCACCGGTCGAACCAGGACGCGAAGTCGAGCCGGGACGCCAAGGTCGCCGACCTGAACAACAAGACGTCGGCGCAGCACGGCAAGAGCACCAGCGAGTCGAAGAGGGCCGCCAACTCGGACGCGAAGCGTGCCGACAACCGCGACACCAAGCGGTCCGACGCCAAGGACGCCAAGTCGTCCGACAG
The DNA here is from genome assembly GCF_040304075.1 of Kitasatospora sp. NPDC094015. Classification (NCBI taxonomy): domain Bacteria; kingdom Bacillati; phylum Actinomycetota; class Actinomycetes; order Kitasatosporales; family Streptomycetaceae; genus Kitasatospora; species Kitasatospora sp. NPDC094015. Next base: position 21,215 of record NZ_JBEOUL010000045.1, on the reverse strand, counting down.
CAGGGCGGCCAAGGACGACACCGCCACGCGGGCGAGCACCGACAGCCGCTCCAGCAAAGGCTCGGACGCGAAGACATCGAAGAGCTCCGACGTCAAGTCGGCCAAGGCGGATCGCGAGTCGAAGCCGGGCGGCCGGTCCGGGTCGGGCGCGGACCGAGCGGGCGACAAGAGCGGCACGGGCCCGAAGCCGGACAGCCAGGGCACCCCCGACCGTCCAGCCTCGAAGCCGGACGATCCCGGCCAGGCCGGCGCCAAGGCAGGGAAAGACACGAAGCCGGCCGAGGCCAAGGTCGACCTGGCCAAGAAGGAGAAGAACCCCGAGTCGGGAACGAACGTCGCCGGTGGCGGGCCGGCGGACGGCGGATCGACGCCACCCCGGACCCGGCCCGCTCGCGAGGCCGGCTACCGGGACGGCAAGCGCGCGGCCGGCGCCGTCGGGCACGCGCAGGCGTACCGGGACGGGGTGAAGGACGGCTGGAGCGACCGTCAGGCCGCCGACAAGGCCGAGCGCAAGAAGATGGACGCCCTGAAGCTCGCCAACGCGCTCCGCCCCCGGCCGCCGCTGGCACCGACCATGGGACGGGCCGGCGGGTCGACCGCAGACCTGGCCAGGAAGGAGCAGCAGAAGCCCAAGGCCGCCCCGGTGCCTCCCAAGCCCGCCACGGCGCCGACCGTGCCGGTCCAGGCCGGCGGGCCGGACCGGCGGAAGAGCGGCGTCGATCTGGCGAAGAAGCCGGTGGTGCCTCCCAAGCCCACCATGGCGCCGACCGTGCCGGCCCAGACCGGCGGGCCCGGCCGGCCGATGAACGGCGTCGACATGGTGAAGGAGCCGGCCGAGCGGCGGCCCGAGCCGGCGGCGGAGAAGGTTCAGCTCGGTCCGGTCGCCAGGTCCGGCCCGGTCGCCACCGCAGCCACGGCGGTGACGTCGGGCGGGCCGGACGTCGTGGCCGTGACGGCGGCCGCGGCCGTCGAGGACGCGGTCCGCCCCAGGCCCGCCGCCCCGGCGCCCGGGGCACCCACGACCATCGCCGGCAGGAGCGCGCACCCGATGAGCCGTGACGATGCAGAGCCAGCCGAGGTACGGCACGTGGGAGCCGAGGTCGTCGCCTTCACCGTCGACAACGGGCACCACGTCCTCAGCCGGGGCGAGGTGCGCAGCCTGAAGGCGTTCGAGCGGCGGATGGCCGAGAAGGAGAAGCAGCTCGCCAGGATCGCCGAGGGCAGCAAGCAGACCGCCGCGATCGCCGCGGGCCACGCCCGGTCCGCCCAGGTCCTGCTGGAGAGCGCCAAGAAGGAGGGAGTCGGGAACGGCCTGGTCGGCGTCATCACGCGCCTGGCCGAGCAGGTCGCCCTGCTGAGGGCCAAGGCCGAGGCGGTGGAGCGGGACGCGCACCGCGGCGCCGAGGCCGTCTCCGTGCTCGTCGCCAACGCCGAGATGCGCCACGGCGGCATCTACCAGGCCGTCGTCGACAGCCCGCTGACCACCCCGGCCGAGCGGACCTTCTACCAGGACAAGCAGGGGGGCTGACCATGGCGAAGCCGACCACGAAGCAGGCACCGAGCACCACCTACATCGAGATGCTGCGCACGGTGCGGGCGCTGGCGAAAGAGGTCCGCCGGGCCACCGACGCGCACCGCACGATGGCCACCGCCCTCACCGGCGAGGCGAAGGACACCGGCCGGATCGCCGAGCAGATCGGCGCCCTGCGCGTGGACACCGCCACCGTCGCCGAGACCCGCGAGGTCTCCCGCATCATGCAGGGCCTCTCGCAGAACGCGATCGCCTACGCGAACGCCGCCGACGACGCCGCCCGCCAGGCGACCGCCACCGAGAACACGACCGTGGACCACCACGGCGGCATCAAGCAGGCCGCCGACAGCTCGCCCGTCCCCATGGCCGACAAGGCCTGGTACGCCCAGGAGTAAGGAGAACACCGCGATGACCGACACCACCCCCGCCGCCGAGATCCCGCGCAGCCCGACCGTGGAGAGGGTGGTGGCGGCCGCCGAGGTCGCCGCCCCGGCGATGACCACGATCATCCTGCCGTTCCTCGACGCGCAGGCCACCAGCACCGTGTGCTGCCTGCTGGCCGCCCCGGTCGCGGTCGCCACCGCGAACTTCGCCGGGCTGATCTCCCCGGCGGCCCTGGACCGGCTCCCCGGCGGCGACATCCTGGGCGCCCACCGGGTGCCGGCCTTCGTCTCCGCGATCGCGACCGCGACCGGGGCCGCCACTGTCACCCTCCAGGGCCTGCCCGGGGTCGACGCCCTGCTCGCCGGCTGGATGACCCTGCCCTCCGTCACCGGCGTGGTCTCCCTCGCCTGGTGGTGCGCCACCGGCTACGTCGCCTTCGCACTGCGCCAGGTCCTCGGCAACCGGCGCCGGCGCCGCGCCGCTGCCCAGGCCCCGCTCCCGCAGCCGGCCGCGGACTCGCTGACCGGTGCTCAGCGCGAGGTGCTGGAGCGCTGGTACACCTACATCTCCAGTGAGCGCGGCGCCCACCCCGGCCAGGAACTGCACCTGACCGCCCACGGGCCGGACGCATGGGAAGGCGTCATCGAGGCCGCGCCCGGCCGGCCGGTCACCGTCACCCCCGAGACCATCTCCGGTGTCTACCGGCTGCCCCCGGCCTGGGTCACCATCACCAGGGGCCCGCACGAATCCGCCCGCAACCTCCTGGTCCGCACCACCGCGCCGACCGTCGAGCAGGCGCAGTACAGCGAGCTGGAGGCGCTGTGGCTGCGCCGGGTCGCCACCAAGAGCGGCTGCATGCCCGGCACCCACCTCGAAGGCGCCATCGAGGACCCGGCCACCGGCGGGGTGGCGGCGTGGATCGTCGCCGACGAGGAGACGGACGCGATCAGCATGCCGGAGCCGTACCGGATCGCCGGCGCGCTGCGCACCACCACCCTGCTCGTCTCGGTCGAGCCGACGCAGAACCCGCGCAAGGCGATCCTGCGGCTGATGGACCGCTCCCCGCTGGAGGACGGCCAGCCGCTGCCCGGCCCGCAGGCGCTCAAGGCCAACCCGAACGGCTTCGTTCGCCTGGGCACCGGTATCTCCGGACGGCCCGCGCGCCTGCAGTTGTTCGACCCGGCCGGCGGCGCCCGGCACGCCCTGGTCGCCGGCGTCACCGGCTCCGGCAAGGGCGGCGTCCTGCAGCTGATCTGCCTCAGCTACCACGTCAACAAGATCGCCATCATCTACGCCGACCCCAAGGGCAGCAGCAACCCCGACGTGGAGGACATGGCCGCCTACGCCGGGACCGGCAAGGACGGCGCGATGGGCGCGCTGCGCCTGGCGTACGCGATCCTGCTGCACCGCATCGCGCAGTCGCAGGGCCTGCGGATGAAGAACTTCGTCGCCTCCGACGACCGGCCGTTCGTCGCGGTCGTGCTGGACGAGTTCGCCCAGCTCCTCTCGGAAAAGTCCGAGTACATGAAGGAGGCGGCGTTCATCATCGCGGCGATCGCCGAGCAGGGCCGCTCCCTGGGCATGGCCGCGGTCCTGTGCGGTCAGATCCTCAACCTCGACAAGATGGGCAGCGACACCAGCATCCGCGACAACATCTTCTACGGCGGCGCCCTGGTGCTGCTGCGCTCGGACAGCGCGCAGAAGCACCGCGTCGACCTGCCCGACAGCTTCGACGGCATCGACCCGTCCAAGATCCCGGCGTTCTGGAAGGCCGACAACGACACGCTGGTCTACGACCCCACCGTCCCCGAGGACGACCCCAGCAGGACGTTCGGTGTCGGCTACGTCGTCGGTCCGGACGAGCGGGCCGAGATGATGCGCGCCTGGATCCTCGAATCCGCGGCCGGCCTGTTCGACCCGGACCAGATCGCCCACCCGGCCGACTTCCCCGGCTGGGAGGACCGCGAGGCGATCGCCACCACGCCCGTCGGCCCCGCCGCCGAGGAGGGCGAAGACGGCACGGCGCCCTGGGCCCCGGGCCCGGCGACTGCCTACGGCCGGGAGCCGACCGCCGTGGAGAAGATCCTCACGGTCCTGGAGGAGCGGCGCGACCCGCTGGACCTGGAGATCGGCTACCTGCACATCGACCAGATCACCGAGATGACCCAGGTCGCGCTTAAGACCGTCGCCAACAAGCTCACCGAACTGGTCAAGGCCGGCACCGTCATCCGCCGAACCGGCACCCCCGGCGAGTACGGCCTGCCGCTGCCCAAGAGCGCCGAGGCCGCCGAGGCCTAGCCGCCCGGCGCCTGCCGCCCTAGAACCGCCCGCCCCGGGCCGCCCGGCGGGCGGTCCTGCGACCGCTACCTGTCACCAGGCCGCTGCCCACCCGGGCGGCGGCCCGATCACCCATGCCCAGGAAGAAGGCACCCGTCATGACCCACACCCACCTGGTCCTCGGCCGGGCCGGCTCCGGCAAGACCCGCACCCTCCAGCAGCTCATCACCGAGAACGCCGCCGACCCGATCGTGACCACCTGGGCGATCGAGCCCGCCCGCCGCAACAACCTGACCGCTGCCGACCGGCACACCACCACCGAGAGCGCCGAGCAGCTCCTCGACCAGGCCCTCGACCTGCTCGCCCAGCGCCGCGACGCCTGCACCGCCACCGGCCGCACCGCCCACACCCCGACCGCGGCCGAACCGCGCGTCCTGCTGCTGATCGACGAGGCCGAGCACCTCCTGCGCCAGGCCCGCCCGGTCGAGCAGCTGCACGAGCTGGTCGTCACCGGCCGCGCCCTTGCCGTCGAGACGGCCGTTGCGACGAGCCACCTGTTCCTGGACGTGTGGCCGCTCGACCTGCGCGAGTGCTACCTCGCCGGTGACCTCACCCTCTGCGGCCGGGTCGAGCGGAACTGGCCCGTACGAGCCCGCATCGCCGCCGGCACCGCCACCGTCCACCACCGCCCGGCCCCCGCCGGCCACTGACCGGCCCCGGCTCCTTCGCCGACCGGCGGCCCCGCACCGGCCCGACCGGTGCCGGGCCGCCGGCCCCGGAAGGCGCCGCGGCGCCCGCACCGCCCCTGCACAGCCTCCGCACCGTCAGCCACCGATCAGGGAGACCGTCACCCGTGTTCGTCACCGATGCAGCGCTCTGGCTCCTCGACAAGACCGCCAACGGCTGGGACGCCACCGCCCCCGCCCGCGAGCGGGCCCGCACCATCTGGAACAACCACACCCGCCCCGCCCAGCGCGCCGGCCAGATCACCGCGGCCGCCCTCGCCGCCCTGCTCGCCGTCGGCTTGGCCGCTGCCCTGGTGACCGGCATCGTCCGCCTGGTCACCGGCCTGATCACCGGCCTGGTGCGCGGCGTCGCCCACGCCCTCGCCTACCTGTGGAACAGCGGCGCGGCCGGCACCGTCCGGGACCTCGCCGACATCCCGTTCATCGCCACCCGGGCCTGGCTGCGCGCGCACGCGCAAGGTCTGCCCGCCACCCCCGCCCAGATCGGCGGCGGCGCCCTGGTCCTCGCCCTGGTCCTGTTCGTCAGCGCCCGCCGCGGCTCCACCGCCGCCCGGATCGGATTCGCCATCCTGGGCGCCGCCGGGTGCGCAGCGGTGTGGCAGGCCAGCCCCGAGAACCAGCGGCTGACGGCCGTCGCCGTCTCCGCCGGAGCCTGGCTGCTGCTCGCCCCTTCCGCGTACGCGACCCGCTGGTGGCGGCCCGAACGCCGCACCCGCCTCACCCTGAACCCCCGCGTCGAAGAGGCACTCGCCGGCCTCGCCGCCGCCCACCGCCCGGCCGTCCCCGCCAACCTCCCGGCCCAGCAGGCCACCCACTCCATGCCCACCCTCACCCCGCACCGCCGCCGCCTCAGCCCGCTGGAGAGCGCGAGCTCCCTCTCGGTGGCGCCCGGCCCCGCGGGCGGTTTCCGGTGCCGGCACTGCGCCCAGCCGCTCGCGTGGGCAGCCACCGTCGCCGACCAGGAACGCACCTGGCGCACCGACGACGGTTCCGCCGCCTGCCCCGACGCCCCCACCACCCCGGCCCTGCACCAGGCCCTCTAGCCCCGTTCCGGGCCGTCAGCCACCGCCCCCAGCACCCCGTCCCGCACCTGCGACGCGGGCTCTGGGGGCGCCACCGGCCGCCCGGCCGCACCCCCGACCACCACCTAACGGAGGGCCCGATGGGCTACGCCCACTACACCGTCCGCCGCGCCGACGGCACCGAGATCGAGGCCGGCTACGGCGTCGTCGCCGAATGCGACCAGGACAACTGCACCAGGGAGATCGACCGCGGCCTGGCCTTCCTGTGCGGCGACGGCCCCGGCGGCGGCGAGCACGGCTGCGGCCGCTACTTCTGCGGCGAGCACCTGTACAGCGCGCCGCAGGACGAGGACGGCGAACTGTGCGGCGGGTGCCAGCCCGAGACGGACGACGACGGCCACCGCCTCTCCTGCTGACCGGCCGACCAGCCTCGCCCCCGGCGACGCCCGCCCACCCCGCCGAACGCCGGCCGGGTGGGCCCGTGTCCGGGAGCGGGGCCGGCCGACCGGCCGACACCTCGATCCGCCTGGAGGACGTCGTGAACACCACCGTCACCGCCGCCCCGGCCACCGCCGCGGTCACCGCCATCACCGAGACCCTCAAGGCCGCCGCGAAGCACCCGCAGGTCGACCGCCAGGCCACCTGGCGGATCATCGGCACCCCGTACAGCGCGGCCCGCCTCACCGTCGCAGACCTCTCCGCCCGCATCGCCGGCGTGTCCGAGCAGGTGCCCGTCCTGCTCCACGTCCCGGACCTCGACTGCCGCGACATCGCCCCGGTGCGCTCCACCGTCTGGAACGGCGCGCTCGTCCTCGACATCGCCCCGGCCGAGCCGGACCCCGGCGCCCTGCCCCTCGACCTCGACCCGCCCACCCCGGCCGACCTCCCGGTGCAGGGCGCCCCGATCCCCGCCAGCCGCCGGGCGCAGCCGGGCGTGCTCACCGTCGGCGACCTCGCCGCCGTGCTGGCCGGCCTGCCCGGCCACGCCCCGGTGATGGCCGTCGTGCCCGGCTGGAACGGCACCGACGAGCTGGTCGTGGACCGCGCAGACGACCACGGCACCTGCCTGGTGCTGGACACCGACTACCCCTCCTGCGACTTCTACGGCCCGGACACCGAGGACGACGCCGACGCCTGACCGGCCCCGCCTCCACCGCCCGATCCGACACCAGCCCAGCCCACCGCGAAAGGCACGAACCCGTGAAGCTGCGCCTGCCCGTCTCCGTCTTCGCCGAGGCCGTCTGCTACACCGCCAAGGCCCTGCCGTCCCGCGCGCCGGTCCCGGTCATGCTCGGCATGCTGCTGGCCACCGGCGACGGAGGCCTGCGCCTGTCCGCCTGCGACGGCGAGGTCTATACGTCCGCCACCGTCCCCGCCGAGATCGCCGCCGACGGCACCGCGCTGGTCCCCGGCCGGCTGCTGAACGACATCTGCTCCCGCCTGCCCAAGGCCGCCGACGTGGACCTGGAGCTCGTCGACGACGGCGCCCGCCTCGTCGTCGGCTGCGGCGGAGCCCGCTTCACCCTGCCGGTGCTCCCCGTCGAGGAGTACCCGGCCACGGTCGCCCTGCCGGACGCGGTTGCCACCGTGCAGGCCGACACCCTGGCCGAGGCGGTCGCCCAGGTCACCGTCGCCGCCTCCACCGACACCGCCCTGCCCGCGCTGACCGGCATCAAGGTGCGCCTGGACGGCGAGCAGCTGCACCTGGACGCCACCGACCGGTACCGCATGGCCCACAAGGAACTGACGGTCCGACCGACCGGCACCGTGCCGGCACGCGCGAAGCGCGGCAAGAAGAAGGACGGCGACGACCCGACGGCGGCGCTGGTGCCCGCCAAGAGCCTGGCCGAGGCCGCGAAGGCGCTGGAGGGCGAGCACACCCTCACCCTCCACCGGTCCGAGGGCCTGCTCGGGCTGTCCATCCCGGGCGGGCGCACGTACATGACCCGCCTGCTGGACGGCTACGAGTTCCCGAAGATGGCCGGCTTCTTCGACGGTGAGTGGCCGATGGCCATCACCGTGCCGGTCGCCGAGGCCGTCGCCGCGATCCAGCGCGTCGCCCTGGTCGCCACCCGCAACACCCCCGTGCGCCTGATCGTCGACCGGGCCGCCCACCAGCTGCGCGTCGAGGCCGGCTCCGGCGACGACGCGCAGGCCAGCGACCGCATCCCCGCCGACGTCGAAGGCGAGACCGCCGACGACGAATCCGGGGCCGGCGCCGGCGCCGAGGTCCTGGTCCTCGCGTTCAACCCGGCGTACCTGGTCGACGGGCTGAAGGCGCTCGGCACGGGCGAGGCAGAACTCCGCGTCCGCCACCCGCACAAGCCGGCCTACCTGGCAGGCCGCGTCGGCGACGACATCGACGCCACCTACCAGCACCTCCTCATGCCGGTCCGCCTCTCCGGCTGACCCCGCCGCCCGCCCCTGCCCTGACCCCGCACTCACCGACCGGAAGGTTCCTCATCCGATGACCTGGGCCATATCCCGCGACGACCGCCTCGCCCAGCTCCGCCAGCGCCTGACCGAACTCGGCGCCACCCAGAACACCCTCGTCCCCGGCACCCCCGCCCACGCGGGCCTGCAGCACGAGATCGACGCCGTCTGGACCGAAATCCAGGAACTGCAGAACGCGCACAGCCTCAACCCCAAGGTCCTGCTGATCACCGTGCTCGCCATCACCCTGCTCCTGGTGCGCATGCTGGCCTGAGCGAACTCGGCGCCGCCAGCCGACGCAGCACGGAAGACGCCGAAGGCCCGTCACGGCGGGCCTTCGGCGCGATCCGGCGCCTGCTACTGCTCCGGGTCCTCCCAGCCGGCATCGACCGCGGCGTTGCGCTGCCGGATCGCCTCGGCGTAGCCCACCGCCATCGACGGCTCGACCCCCACCGCGCCGGCCCGCAGCCGGCCCTCGATGTCCCGGGCCAGACGCCCGCCGAGCCCCCCGACCAGCTGGAAGTGCCGCCCGTGCAGATCGTGCAGCTCCAGCAACTCCACCAGCGCCTGCAACTCGCCCGCGCGCACCGGCAGCTGGACCACCGGGCTGTCCTCGGTGAGGCAGGCCAACAACCGCTCCAGCACCATGCTCTCGACCGCTGCCGAGTAGCGGGCCTGCCCCGGCTTGGCCGGCCACACCACGCCGGGCTCCTCGACGTAGGGAGCGAGACGCTCCACCAGGCCCGGCGCGCTCACACTGCCCCGGTAGTACGGACGCTCCGCACTCCCAGCGCTCAACGGGTCCAGAAACACCCCCGACAGGAACGACACGACCCGCGCCGGAGCCGGCACCAGGCCATCACTCAGCCACCGGGTACGAGCCATCGCCATCAGCTGCTCGCGCGGCTGGTGCGGCTCGCCGACGAAGAAGTACCAGCCCGACAGTGGATCCCAGCCCAGGCCGCACTGTTCACCGGGTACAAGCCGCTCACTGAACCGGACGCCGATGGACAGGACGACGCGGGCGTCCTCGACCACCTCGATCTCCTCCGGAACAGCCCCGTCCTCACCGAGCGACCCCTCCGGCCAGATGGTCAGCTCCTCGGTCCTCGGACCGTCGACCTCGAAGATCGCCACCGGAGTTCCATCCCGGACCAACGCCGCGGCCACAGCGGCCGAGTAGTGCCCCAAGCCCTCATCGATGCGCGCCCACTCCTCGTTCACGCCCACCCCTTCCGCTCCCGTCGCGAACTCCCGCGGCGCACAACAAGCCTGAACTGCCGTGCCGAATGCCCCACAGTGACACACCCTGCTCACACCGAGTAGCACGGCCGCCCAGCGAATCTGCTGATACCCATCCCGGCCTGATCGCCCTCGCCTCAGCACCAGCTGGCTCGCTCCGGGCGCTGACGCTGCCCACCACCGCATCCGTCGTCCCCCGGCCAGCCAGGCCGGGGCGGGGGCGCGGTGGTGCGCGGCGCCGGCCGCCCGGCCGGACCCCGCAACGGGAGGAAGCCTCGTGACCACCGACACCCCCGCGCCCACGCCCGCCGCCTACGAGCCGTTCGCCCGCCCCGGACGGACCTGGCGCCCCGACAGCCTCGATGCCAGTGCCTCCGACTGGCAGCTGGCGCACTTCGCCATCTCCGAGCGCGCCTTCGCCATGTACAGCGACGACCCCCGCACCGAAGAGGCCCGGCGCCTGGCCGACCAACTCACCCGCGACGAGGCCGAGCGGGTCGACCGCTTCCTCGCGGACGGCGTCCAGGACGTCGGCCGCCTCGAGGCCATTGCCGCCGCCGGGGAGATCACCGACGACGACCGCACCTGGTTGCAGGACCAGCTGATGCTGGCCTGGCGGCGCCTGGACAGCGCCCGGGACGCCATCGACCGCTCCGGCAGCATGATGACCACCACCTACGCCGCCAGCTCCCTCGACTACGTGCGCTGGTCCCGCCGCCCCGAGGCGCTCACCGGCATCGACCCCCGTCGCACCGCCCGACCGAGCAAGGAATCCTGATGGCCGCCGAACTCGCCCTTGCCCTGGTCGGCGTCGGCGGCACGCTGGCCGGCATCCTGACCCGTCACCGCGCTCCAGCACCGCGCCGCACGCGCCGGCCGCGCCGACGCGGCCGCCCAGGAGCAGCGGCGGGCCCTGATCACGGCCGTCACCACGCTGATGGCCGCGCTCGCCGCACACCGCCGAACCATGTACGCCCGCGAGCGGCTGCGCTTGGCCGACGCTCCGGAGGACATCGCCGCCGAGGCCCGCTCGGAGGGCCACCGCACCCGGGGGGAGATCACCGCGCCGGTGGTCACCCTGGCGATCATCGCCCCGGCGCTCGCCGATCTGGCGACCAACGCCGAGCACGCGACCTACGCGATGCGCGGCGCCGCCGACCAGGCCGCGCTCGACAAGGACCGCACCGCCGCCACCGCTGCGGCCTCCGCACTGGTCACCGACGCCGCCGAACACCTTGCCTGAGCGCTCCACCCGCTCCGCCCCGCCCGGGTTCACCGCTCACCGCGCCGAACTGGCCCGGCCGTGCGGCTCACCTAGGCGTTCATCACACCGAACCGCCAGGGAGGGGAACCCCATGATGAACACCGACACCACCGCACCGACGAGCGCCCTCGACCGGGCACTCGATCGCGAACTCACCAGCGTGAGCGCCGACGTGGCCCGCACGGACGGCAAGGCGTCCCTGCTGCTCGCGCTGACCGGCGGCACACTGTTCGCCGGAGCGACCGCGCTCGGCAAGGCGTCCGCCGCCGCGATCACCCTCGCCGCCGCCGGGATCACCGCCGCCGCCGCGAGCGCGCTCTTGGCGCTCCTGGTCGTCACGCCCAAGCTCGACTCCACCCGCGCCCACGGCTTCTCCCGCTGGGCCACCTGCACCCCGGACGAGATCCGCGACGCACTGGCCGACGACGACCGCGGCCCCGCCCGGCTCCACGCGCTCAGCGCCCTGTGCGAGCGCAAGATGCGCCTGCTCCAGTGGGCGTCCCGGGCCGCCGCCGTCGCCGTGCTCACCGTCTCCGCCGCCGCCGTACTCTCCGCCGCCCGCTGAACGCCCGCCACACCACCGGAGCCCACGATGAACCCCACCACCGCCATCCCGGCCGGTCGGCTCGGCCCCGTCGAAAAAGGCGACTTGATCGTCCTCGTCGGTGCCTCCGGCTCCGGCAAGTCCACGCTCCTCGCCGACGTCCCCGCGTACCAGGTTGTCAGCCTCGACCGGCTGCGCGCCGTCGTCTCCGCCCCGGGAGACCAGACAGCCACCGCCGACGCCGTCCTCCTCCAGCACCAGATCCTCCTCGCCAGGCTGCGCCGGGGAGTCACCACGTACGTAGACAACACGTCCCTGTCCACCCACCACAGGGCGCAGCTGGTGGAGCTGGCGCACCAGCACGGTCGGCGCGTGATTGCCGCACACTTCGACGCTCCGCTGCCGCTGTGCATCGAGCGGAACCGGGCGAGGCCGGCCGAGCAGCGGGTGCCCGAGGACGTCCTGCGTCGCCAGCACCGCATGTCCCGCTCGGCCCGCGAGCTGCTCGCGACCGAGGGCTTCGACGAGATCAGGCAGCACCGCACCTGGCACTGACGCTGCTCACCGGCCCGCGCCCCGCCCCCGGCACCCAGCCGGACCGGCGGGGCGCTCCGGTGGGCGGCGCCGGTCGTCCGACCGGTCACGCCCACCGAAGCACGGAGCACCCCAGATGAACTTCTCCCCCGACCTGGCCGCCCTGCGGGCCGCAGCCCAGCGCGAGATCGAGCGGTAGGCCGACCGCCCGCTGCCCCGGCACCTGGCGCCTGGTCCGCGTCGAAAGGTGTCCGATCTCCCGCCAACCGGCGCACGCCAGATGGGCCCGCCTCTCCGCAAGCCGGAGAGGCGGGCCCATTGTGCGTTCAGCGCTACTTCGCCGGGTCGGTGACGATCTCGGCATCCACGGGGCGGGCCAGCTCGGCGGCAGCAGCCCGCTTCGCGGCCGCGAGGCGCTTGGAGAGCTTGTCGACCTCGACTCCGAGGTCCACCAGGTGCTGGTGGGTTGCCGCCGGGTCGGCGTCGATCGCGGCCTTCACCGCTGCCGGCGCCAGGAGGGCGGCCACGCGCCCACGCAGTATCCCGGGCGCGTGGCCGAGGTCCCGCAGTTCGGACGGCACGGGCGCGGACTCGATCTCCTGCGCATTGGGGTCAGAAATTTCTGACCCCGCGATCGGATCAACGGCGAGGTCAGAAATTTCTGACCCACCCGAGTTCTGGCCCGGGATCGACGGCGCTGTCGTCAGCTCCTGGACGATCTCGGCGAGCCGCGCAGCTGTCGGCCGGCGCTTGCCCTTCGCGGTGGCCTCGGAGACGGCCTCGGCCACCGCGACCCTCGCGGCCTCCAGTCCATGGGACTTGATGGCCTCCACGACGACCTTCCGGGACGCCGCCTTCGTCAGGTGCTGCGTCAGCTCCCGCCCGAGCGACGCCACCGTCCGCACCCGGCTCGCGTCCTGGAGCAGCTCGAAAACGTACTTCTCCTCGATGTCCAGCACCGAGCCCGCCCACTGCGCGAAGTTCGTGTGCCCGGCCACGACATGGAGCTCGCGCTGCTGAGCGACCTCCAACAGCACCCCCTTGTTCAGCACCACGAGGTCCTCGGCCTGCCGGCCGAGGCCGTCGATCTCCACCAGACGGGCGGTGACGAACTCCAGCTGCTCCTCGGGGGTCCCCTGGATGTCCTCCGGGTCCAGGACGCGGCCGCCTGAGAAGCTGCTCGCCGGTGCGGCCACGGAGTTCTCCAGGACGGCGAGGGCGTTCTGAGAGGCGCCCTTCGGTGCGGCCTTCGCGGCCGCCTCCTTCTGCAGCTCGGCCGGGACCGCCGGGTCGATCGCCGAGTCGGCGGCCTTCTTCAGGCGGCTGGTACCCGCCGCGATCAGCTTGTTGCTCACTTGTTCACTCCCGCTGCGGTCAGGATCCGGTCGTAAGCGCCCATCAACGCCTGGGCCTCCTTGCCAGTGGCCGCCGTGATCGGCACGCAGGCGAACCGGGTCTGCTGCCGGACGGAGTGCCGAGGGATGGCGAGGTCGTCGCGGTACAGGTCGCCGTAGGTGTCGGCGAGGAACTTCCCTATGGCGTCTTTCAGCGTGCTCCGGCCACCGGGCACGATGGACGGCACGATGCCGACGATGCGCAGATCCGGGTTCATGCCGAGGTCCTTCACCAGCCGGATGGTGGACAAGGCCTCCTCGGCGCCGACGCGGCCGTCCTCGTCCAGGGTCGCAGGGATGATCACATCGGTGGCGGCCACCAGGGCGGCCGTGACCAGCTTTCCGCCGGCCCGCGGCGGAAGGTCGAGAATGCCGACCGAATTCGGATCCACCACGCCCTTCAGCCCCAGGCGCAGCCGGAACTCCAGGCCGACGGAGACGTTGTCCGTCTCGCGGTTGGCCAGTGCGCGCTCAGCGGCGATGACCTGCACACCGGGCCACGCCTCCGAGGCCGGCGCGAAGGCCTCGGCCGCCAGGCCGATCTCGCCCTTGGGGTCGAGGGCAAGGAGGTCGTTCATCGTGAACGCCGGCACGTTGTCCTCGGAGATGCCCAGCTCGGAGGTGAAGGTGCCCCGCGGATCCAGGTCGCCCGCTACGACCTTTATGTCCCGTGCGCGGGCGGCGGCCGCCAGGCCGGCGGACAGGGCGGACTTCCCGACCCCGCCCTTCTCGCTGTAGACCGCGATCACCCTGCTGCTCATGCCCGGCCCCTTAGCCCTCGCTGTACCCAGATCACGCAGGGCAGGCTATCTGCCAGCCCGGGCCAGGGTCATCACGGCCCGGGGTGTGTTCGGATTCCGCAACGGGGAGGGTCCCCCCCGACCGCCGTGGGCCTCAGTTCTTCCCGTGCGCGCTTCGCAGGGCAGCGATAGCTCCGAGGCCTGCTCGACGGAGGGCAGGTTTTCGAGGTGGTACGAGTACTGGCGACCGGATGTTGTTGGGGACCCGGCAGCGGCAGGGCCCCGGCGGCGAGCCCGATCCAGGCCGCACGCCGTCTCGGCCGGCTTCGGTCAACCGGGGTCGAGTACCTGTGGGCATAGATACGGGCAGGTCTGATCGCAGCCCGGAGACGAAAGGCTCGCTCACGCTCGCCAGGTAAGCCCTACCGACGCCATCGTCCGATATTTCGATCGAGCCATTCGAATGTGCGGTGACCTGCTTCTATCAGATAGAAGGGGTCAGTCGAGCCAATTCGAGGGGAAACGGTCGAGAATTCACGTTTCCGAGATTCCGAGCTGGCATATGTCCTGGGCAAACCGCCAAATAGCGGCGTTTGTCCTGGTTTAGCACGTTCGCTCGTATCAGATAGTGAAGCTATCGTCACAGTCGGGCGCGCAGGGGCCCCGGGTGGTCTCTCCAAACCTTGAACCCAGGAAACCCCTGCGCGACCACTTCTGAATCGAACACCGAAAGGGTGCGATCAATGACCAGATCCCCGCGGCGTCCACGGACGAAACTCCTCAAGGGGCCCTTCGTCCGTCCCAAGGACTGTAACAGCGGCGACGAAACCCGAATCTCCCGGAACCGATCGGTAAAGGGTCTGCCGATGAGGGTTATTGCCCTCCCGGCGGCACCGCTCCTGCTGAGCACCCGGATCGACATCCACGTCGACCTGGCGCACGCCGAGCTCCCCGCGCTGGCAGCGGCAGGCATCGCGGCAGCACTCGGCCTTCACCAGGCCGTTCGCCGCCGGCGCGGCTGACCGGCGGGCCGGGCGGCCCCAGCGCCGCCCGGCCCCCTCACCGGCCTCCTGGCGACGAAACCGGCGGCGACTCCCCGGCCGTGCAACGGCACACCGGTCCCCGATCGCCGTTTCGTTTCCCCCTTTCCGAACCCGCATCTGGCAGAGAGACCATGACCACCCAGCCCTCCCCGCTCTGCGTTCAGTGCCGGCGCCCGCTGCCGCCCAACGACACCCCGCGCACCGGCCGCCCCGCGCTCTACTGCAGC
The DNA here is from genome assembly GCF_040304075.1 of Kitasatospora sp. NPDC094015. Lineage (NCBI taxonomy): Bacteria > Bacillati > Actinomycetota > Actinomycetes > Kitasatosporales > Streptomycetaceae > Kitasatospora > Kitasatospora sp. NPDC094015. Next base: position 5,834 of record NZ_JBEOUL010000045.1, on the reverse strand, counting down.
TCGCCCTGCCGTCAGCAGGCCTACAAGGACCGCAAGAAGATCGCCCGCCCCGGCGAACACCCCGTACCCACCGGCCCGCCGCTGGCGCCGGCCGAGTCCTCCGCGCCGTCGGCCTCCACCGATCTCGACGAGACCCTCGCCGAGATCGCCAAGGACATCCAGGACACCCTGCGCGAACTTCGCAGCGCCCTCGGGCCCGATCAGGACCCCAGCGACCCGCTGCGCATGGCCATGCAGGCCCAGGCGCAACTGGAGGGCCTGACCGCAGGCCTGGTCGGCCGGGCCCGCGCGGCCCGCACCCCCTGGGCCGCGATCGGCGAACTCCTCAACCTGAGCGAGGACAGCGCCCGCCACCGCTACACCGCGGCGTTCGTCGAGAGGCGCCTCGGCCAGCTGGTGCGCCTGCGCACCCAGCCCACCACCCCCGCACCCGGCCGTGGGCCGGGCCGTCCGGCCGCGGGTGGCGAGAGCTCCCCGAAGCGGCCGGCCCAGAGCGCTGCCCCGCCACCCCCCGAGCCCCGGCAGACCACCAACAGGCTCGCCCCGGTCCTGTCGATGCTCGCCCGCACCAGCCAGCACTCCCTCCAGGAACTCGGCCGCCTCTCCGGTTGCTCCGGCTCCTACATCTCCCGCATCCTCGCCGGCGACAAGATCCCCACCTGGTCGCTCACCGAACGCTTCGCCAAGGCATGCGGCGCCGACCCCGCCATCCTGCGCAACGTCTGGGAGAGCGAGCGGCTGCGCGAACCCCAGCCCGCCGACCACCTCCCGACCGCCCCTGCCGACCTCACCCCCGAGGACGGCATGCGCCACCTGCGATCCGCCCTGCTCACCCTCCACGTACGGGCCGGCAAGCCCACCGCCTACGAGATCGCCGTCGCCAGCAGGTGGCAACTCCACCCCGACGAGGTCACCGCGCTGCTCAGCGACTCCGCCCTCGACGACTGGCACCAGCTCCTGAGCCTGCTGCGCATCCTGGGCGGCGACCGCGCCTACTTCCGCCCGCTGTGGGACGCGGCGCACCCGGAGCCCGAATTGACGGAGGAAACCGTGCTCCAAGAGGTGCCCAAGCAGGTAACGCAGCTGGATTCACCCCGTACCCGGTGGGCCCGGTTCAACGAGGTCCTCGCGGCACCACTGTGCCTGACGACCCGCCAGCAGAGCGTCCTGGAAGCCCGCCGCCGAGCCCGGCTGCACGACCCCGAGAGCCGACGGCACTTCGCCCCTGGCCAGCCCACTACCTCCTGAGAAAGCAGACCCGAGCACCGAGGCTCGCCTCCTGCCGGTGCGGCCCGATGCGGCCGCACCGTCGGGGACCGGGTCAGCGGGCGAGCGTCACGGTGATGTCGGTGTCGGTACAGCCGGCCGCGATGTCGGTGAGCGCTTGCTGCTCGCGGGTGTCGACGCTCAGGCTCCAGCGGGTTTTGATGGCGACCCAGTCGGTGAGGTAGGTGCAGCGGTAAGCGGCCGCCGGCGGGAGCCAGTCGGCGGGGTCCTTGTCGGCCTTGCTGCGGTTGGAGGCCGCGGTGACGGCGATCAGGGCGCGTGCCTCGTCGAGGTCGTTGGCGTAGGCCTGCCGTTCGGCCGCGGACCAGGCCGACGCCCCCGAGTCCCAGGCCTCCGCGAGGGGGACGAGGTGGTCGACGTCCAGGCGGCCGGCGTCGGTGACCACGACGTCGTCGTACAGCGACAGCCACACCCCGCCGGTGAGCGCGCACCGCGGCCCCTGCGCGGGTGCTTCGAGGGCCTCGGCCTTGATGACCTCCTTGCGGGCGTCGCACCCGTCCTTGTCCGCGTCCACCCAGTGCTTGAACGCCGTGCGGACGTAGCCGGTGCGGTCCTCGTCGGCGACGGTGAGCCGGCCGATCGCCTCGCGCAGCGGCACGGTGATGCTCTGCCCGACCTCCCGGTGTGCGCCGCCGGCGCCGTCGGCGGCGCTCGCGGGCGCGGCTGCGGTGGCGAGCAGCACGGCTGCTGCCGTGAGGGTGGCTGCGCGGGTGAGGGAGGTGCGCACGGGGAAGCTCCTTCGTCGGCGATTTGTCGTGGACCTTCCTACCGGCAGCAGGGCGATCTTGATAACCCGTCAGGAGACGGGGTCACCCAAGCGGGGGAGAAGTCGTACCGGCCGCCCGCTGGCGTCCGGCGGGCGCCGGCCGGACGCCGGGCGGGTCGGCCGCCCGGCGCGTGTTGAGGCCGGTACGTGGACGGCGGCGGCGCGTTGTACCCGGCATGAGTGGATCGGCGGGCGGCCGCGGAGTTCCCGCGCCGGTGCGGTGGGTGTTCGTGGTGTGCGAGGCCGTGTTCGGGCCGCCGTTCGCCGAGGCGGTGCTGGAGGTGGGCACTCCGCTGTTCGAGGGCCTGGCCGCCGACGTGGTGGACACCGGGTTCGTGGTGGCGGCCGGCGAGCCGCCGGTGACCACGGCCGCGGTGCGCGTCCGCGGGGGTGCGCTGGTCGGCCTGGTGCTGGTGGGTGGCCGCCGCACCTGGGAGCCGGCCGAGCCGGCCGCGTTGTCACCGGGCTGGCTGGCGGCGGCCGGGAGCCGCGGCGGGGTCGTCGTCGTGCTGGCGGCCCCGGGAACGCTGCCCGACCCGGAGCAGGTGGCGACCGCCGAGGCCACGAAGGTGGCGTTCAGCGCCGCGTTGGGGGAGGCGCGGGCCGCGGGCCGGCTGCTGCACGGCATGGCCGACCTGACCGTCGAAGACGCCTGACACCTCACCGGGCCGGGTGGTCCGACGCGGTTCCCGGGACACCGGTGCCCGCCCCTTGGTACGACGGTGACGGACCGGTCCCACCCGGGACCGGCGAACCCGACCCGGAGGTCCCGCGATGTCATCCGCCCGGCCGGACGCCCCGCAGAAGCTGGCGGCCTTGCGCGCCCTCGCGGACGGCGAGCCCGGTGCCCAGGAGATGACCGCCGGGATCAGCAACCACCTCACCCGCAACGGGTTGGTGGAGCTGACCCACCTGCCCGACGGACGCCGGCACCACGCCATCACCGACGCCGGCTGGGCGCTGCTCGGCCAGCGCGCCGACCCCACGACGATCCCCCTGCGCAGCGCGAACCCACCGCGCCCGGGGCACGGCATCGCGGTCGGGGACGTTGTCGCCCACCCCGACGGCCGGACCCTCAGCGGCGCACACCGCTCCCGTCACGCCCTCGTCACCGCGCTGCGCACCGGCCCGGACGGCGCCCCCGAAGCGCTGCTGGAGTACACCGGCGGGCAGCAGCTGCGCCACCCGCTGGCCTCGTTGATCCGGGTGGACCCGCCGCCGCCCGCGCCATGGCCACAGGAGCTCTGACCGGCGTCGCGGGCGGGCCCGGCCAGCACAGCGGTCGGCTCTTCATTGCGTCGACGCGCACCGGGGTCGGGTGACCTGCGCGTTTCCCGCTTTCCTTTTTCGAATGTATGTTCGACCATGGGTGCATGGAGGCTTCCCTCGCCGCTCTGGCACCGCAGCTCCAGCTGGCCCGCCCCGGCCCGCTGGTCCCGGTGCTGCCCGCGCTCGAGCACCTGCTGCCGGAGCGGGGGCTGCGTCCGGGGGCGGTGGTGTCGGTGACGGGTGGCGGCACGGCGCTGCTGCTGGCGCTGACCGCGGCCGCGACCATGGCCGGCACCTGGTGCGCCGCGGTCGGCTTCGAAGGCCTCGGCCTGCTGGCCGCCGCCGAGCTCGGCGTCCACCTCGAGCGCCTGGTCGTCGTCGAGACACCGGGGGAGCAGTGGCCGCAGGTCGCCACCGCCCTCGCCGACGGCACCGGCATCCTGCTGCTGCGCCCGACCGGCAGGGTGACGCCGTCGGTGGCGGAGAAGCTGGTGTCGATCACCCGTCGCTCGGGCTGCGTGCTGGTGGTCGATGGGCCGTGGCCGGGGGCGCGGGTGCGCCTGGAGGTGATGGCTCGCACGTGGGAGGGGGTCGGACAGGGGCGGGGCCGGCTGCGCGCGCGGCGGTTGCGGATGCGCGCAGGTGGGCGGGGCTCGGCGGCCCGCGAGCGCGACGTCACCTTGTGGCTGCCGGACGCCGATGGGGCTGTCCGGATCGACCACCCGGACGCCCACCGCGCCGGCCGCCGGTCGACCTCGGCGGTGCGCGGCCCGCTGGCGATGGTCTGAGATGACCATGAACTGGGACACCGGCGGCGCGGCCTCAACGCCGGCCGACGACCGGGTGCCGTACTCCCGTCCTCTCCACCCGGTCTGGGTGCCCGGCGATGCGGAGCAGGCGCCGCCGCAGCTGATGGGCGGGCCCGGTCGGTCGCGGGACACCGAGCCCCGCTGGCGGTGGGTGGAAATCAGGATCGGCGGCCGGTGGCGGCCGGGCCGGGTCGAACGGTGGCGCCTGCACGAGCGGGACCCCCGGTGGGTGGTGCTGGTCCGCTGGGGACCGGACACTCTCACCTGGGGTTGGTACTTCTTCGATGAGCTGACCGTGCGCCGCATTCAGCGGCCGGCCGGGCCGGCTGGCCCGGCCGCCTGGTAGCCGCTGCTGCCCGGCGGCCGGATCCTCGGTGAGCCCGAGCTGCTGGCCACGGGCCGGTGCAGGCGCGTTCGGCGGCGCCATAGGGTGGCCATGCCAACCGCACGGGGAACCGATGGGAGTACCCGATCGACACGTCCGAGCACCAGCATGAGGACGGCTTCGCTGCCGTTCTCCGGGACAGCCTCGCGGGCCCGGTCATCGAGTGTTCCGGGGAGCTGGACCTCGACCAGGTCCCGGTGCTGCACGCGGCCCTGCACCGCGCCCTCGCGGTCCGACCGGCGCCGCCGATGCTGCTGGTCGACCTGGCGGGCCTGACGTTCATGGACTCCTCCGGCCTCAACGAGCTGCTGCGCCTGCGCATCGAGGCCGCCCGGCACGGAACGGCCGTGCACCTCGCCCGGCCCTCGCGCCCGGTGGCCCGGGTCCTGAAGATCACCGGCGCCGATCGGGTCTTCCCCGTCGACTCGGACGTGCCCGGCCCCCGTGCCGCCGGCTGAACCCCTGCCAGGCTCCATCTCGTGGTGCCGGCCGCCGCGAGCCCGGCGTTCACGGGCGGTGGTGCCCGCGGCCGGCGGGTGAGGAGCGCGGCGCGGGGGCCGGGCGGGGATCGGCTTCGTGGCCGGGTGGGCCGAGCAGGCGGTGTCGTCGGTCTCGCGGCCCTGCCGGTGCGCCGCGACCGCTGCCGCCTTCACCAGCGGTTTCGATGCGCGTGAGGGGTGTGGCAGGCGGTCTATCGGATGTCGAGGTTGTGGGCCTCGACCTTGCTCTTCAGGGCAAGGATCGCGGTCATCGGGACGCTGAGCTGGAGGCGGTCCGCGACGAGGCCCGCGGCGCGGCCGAGCGGCTCGTCGTGGAAGGTGGCCGACAGCTGTCCGACGAGGGTGGCCGCGAGTTCGAGCAGCGTGTTGTCCACGGGGATGGTCCTGGAGCCGTCCGGGGGGACGGCCGGCAGTTGGTCGACGAGCGCGGCGAGTTGGTTCCGGCCTTCGCGGTCAAGTGTGGTTCTCATGCGATCAATCATCGGTTGGGCCGGTTCCGCCCGCGCTACGGCGCGCGCATCCGGCCCGCGACATCTCTGACGGTTCGGCGGCTCGACGGGAACCCCACTTCTCAGCGTGGTCGGCCGACGTCCGGGAGGCGTGGTGTCGTCGATGCCGGACCCGCAGCCCGTCCGGAAGGTGGGGTGGGGGTGTCCGAGGGCGCGGCCGGGGTGTGGGTCGATCGGGTGGACCGGGCAGGCTCGAGCAGTCCACCGGCGGCGGGGCGGCGAATGCGGTGTGTGCGTAGCGCCGACTACTCGGGAAGGCGGTACGTGCAAGGGGCGGGGCCCTGGCACTCAACAGGACGGGCCCCGCCC
>NZ_JBEOUL010000044.1:0-42422 GCF_040304075.1 Kitasatospora sp. NPDC094015 | reverse complement strand
GGGGGGGGGGGGGGGGGGGGGCCAAATTCGCCTGTGGCGAATTGGCTTGCCGGGGGCGGCCCCTGGCGGGGCCTCAACTCTGCGGGTGGCTGGCGTCGAAAGCGGCACGGGCCTGCGGCCCGCCTTGGGGCCCGTTCCGGCCTGCGGCCGGGAGCGTTAACGATGTGGCGGGCCCGTTCCGGCCTGCGGCCGGGAGCGTTAACGATGTGGCGTGAATCGCCGGTGGAGGGGCCTCCCCTGGCGGGGTGTCCGAGCGGCGTTGACGATGTGGCGTGAATTGCCGCTATGAGAGCCATCCCTGACGGGACGGCGAATTCGGCGGGCCGTCCGTTCACGATATCCCGCGAATTGCCGGTGGAGGGCCATCGCCCGATATCAGCCCCCCCGGGCGCAGCGGCGGGGCCCCGGTGCCTCTGCGGCCCTGGGACAGCCCGTCGGGCGGCCTGGGGCCTCCGGGGAGGCGTGGGCCCGGGGCAGGGCCCTGGCGGGCTCCGCAGAGGCCGGAAAGGACAGTAGGAGGGGAGGGTGGGCACCTGCGGCCGGGGGGAGCAGCGGGCGCGGGTGCCGGCCTGCGACGGCGACAGCGGGCGCACCGGCCGGGACGACAGCGGGCACCAGGAGACCGCCGAGCCACCCACCGGGCACCACCGGCCCGCGCCGGCCCTGCTCCCGGCACAACCGGGGGCCGGGGCCTGAGCCGGGGCCTGACGGGGCGCAGCGGCGGCCACGGGCCCGGCCCCGAGGGCGCCGGCGGCGGCCACCGCAGCACGGCGACAGCACCCCGGCGGGCACTCCCGGCCGGGCCGGCGGACCCACCCCCGGACGCCCACCGCCAACCCCTCCATGCCCCCCCCCGGCCCCGAAGAGGCAGCACAGGCGCAGCACCACCCGGCCGGCGAGCGGGGACGGACAAGGGGCCAGGGCGCAGCACCACACCACCTACCCGCTGCCCCTTGAACAACCACCAGCCCGTCCTCAGCGCGGGCGGCCTGCGGCCGCGGCGGGGTGCCGGCCTGGCGGCCGCACGGTGGGTGGTCGGGGGCCGGGGCCTGGCGGCCCGGCAGCGCGTGGGTGCGGGGCCGGGCCTGCGGCACCGGCCGAAGGTGGTGGGCGGGGCCGTGGTGGTGGCCTGCGGCCCCCAGGCGGGAGCACAGCAGGACGTGGTCGGCGGCGCGCGGTACCGGAGGTGCCGGGCATGGTCGGTGGCCCGGCCAGGCGGTACCACGGGGCGGGAGCAGCCGGGCCTGGGCGGCCTACGGCCCCCGGGACGGCAGCACCCCGTGGATGCCATCCCCCCGGGGCATCGGCCCCGCCTGCCGGAGCCGATGCCCCGGGACAGCGGTCCTCCCCGCGAGCCGGAACCGCGTACCGGCCAGCGGAACGCGGTCGGGGCCGGTCAGCACCAGGCGGCCCCGTCATGGCTGGCTGTCAGTTCGACGGTGTACTCGCTGGGCTTCGCCTCCTGCTCGCCCGGGACGTTGTAGGCGTCGGGAAAGTGCAGCGAAAGGAAGACAGTGAGATCGCCGTTCCGGCGGATGAAGCAGTTCTAACCACCACCGTCCTCTTCGTCAAGGTGGAGCTGCCAGCCGTTCTCGACGGCAGCGGCCCGGTAGTGGGCGACGAGGTCGGCACGGTTTCCGGGGTGGTCATAGCCCCGGCCCGCGTAGGCGAACCCGTCATCCTCGTCGCACCCGCTGTAGGGGTCGCCGACCCTGGTGGACCCGGGCAGCGCCGCGGCGTTCAGGATCGGATCCTCCTCCAGATCGCCAGACAGGTTCGCATCGCGCAGCGAGCAGCCGGTGAAGGCCCCGGTCACCACCCACCCCACACCACAAGCGGCGGGCAGAGCGAGCACCAGCAGGACCACAGCAGCGCGCTTGAAGATTTTCACGACCGCAGAGCCTAACCAACCGCCGTGGCAGCACCAACCGACATCCAGCCCCCGCTCCCTCCGCCCGAAGACGGCGTTCCGCCGGAGAAACCGGCAGTGAGCGCAGGCGGGAAACCGGCCGCGATTCCGGCGCTGAAATTCTGGGGCGGGCGGGCCGGTGGGCGGAGGCCGAACGCGGCCGGGGTGAGCGGTGAAACTGCCGGGCAATCAAGCGGGTCACCAGGGCCGTTCCAGACGATCACTCCGGCGGGAATCCGGGAACTCGGGGCGGCGGAATCCGGGTACGTTCCGGCAACCACCGGAGCACGTTCGGCGGGCAGAATGGACAGTGTCGGAACAGGTGCCCTCGGACGCTGCCTCACACCGCGAAATCCGGGGCCACCCAAGAACACCACAAGCGGGCGCAGCACCATCCGGCCCGGTGGCAAATGAACGGGATTAACGAGCAGCGCGGACGGTGGAATTCGGAGGCCTATTTCCGGAATCCGTGCGGCGCCGGGCAGGGCGGGCCGGGGCGGGACGGCGGCCGGGCACCACCACCTGGTCCTCGCGCCCGGGTACCTGCGGCACCGGGGCGGGGCCCCCGGGGCCGGCGACCGGCACGGCGACGACCTGGCCCCCGACGGCAGACAGCAGGCAGGCGGGCGGGCGGGAGCGGCCCCGGGGACGGCTACTGGTGAAGAGGCAGTGTTCCAACCCTGCGCTATTCGGGCCGGAACAGGCGCACCGCCTATGCCTTGGGTGGTCCTTGAGGATCATTGGCGGCTGGGCTAGCGTTCGGGGACCTGCCAGTACCGGCACCTTCAGGAAGTCGACATGCCTCGCCGAACGCCGGGCGAGATCAGATCTCAGCTGCCGCTTCGGGACACAAGCCACGCCTGGCGGACCGTCATACGAGGGCTGTCTGCGTCAGCGAACCGGCAGATAGCCGCGTTCGAGCGCGAACGAGGCTTGCCGAGAGGTGATGTCGCGCTCGCCTTCCGACGCTGGGCTCAGCGTGCAGGGCGACCCCGTAGTGCCGAGGAGTGGCGCTACGGATACTCCGACGTCCCAACCGGGCATATCCGCACGCTGCTGGAAATGACGGCTTGGAACCTGCGTTCACGGGCGCGGCGAGAGCTGCGAGCCGCGCTGGCTCCCGTCGACGCCCGGATCCTGGGCAGGACGGTTAACGACCCGTTCGCTCCGCAAGGACTTCCCTGGTGGCAACGGCGCATCGAAATCTGAGGCGGCCCGTTTGGCCAGGAGCAGCTGCTCGACACCGCACCCGGCGCAGCCGCAGCCCGGCGGCCGCGGCACGGACCGGATCGCGGGCGGCCCGGCGGACCGGCACGACATCGAACGCACCACCTTGCGCGTCCTGCCCATCGAGCCCCGCCCACCAGCCCCAGACCCACCAACGCACCGCCGCGCACCCGCACCTCGGCCGTCGAGGCCGGTAACTCCCCCGCAGCCGACCGGCCCGGGGTGGTTGTCGCGCTCAGCCCAACTGCTGGGCGTTCAGGCTGGTGAGGTGCTCCTGGGCGGCGCTCTCCTTCGCGTAGAGGACCTGGATGTCGATGGCGAGCTCGGTGCCGGGGTCGATGGTGTGTCCCCCGCCGACCGGGGAGCCGAGCAGGACGCTGCCGTCGGTACCGTCGCGCAGGATCTCGCCCCAGAAGACATCGGTGAACCCCTTGTACAGTGAGGTCCCGTCGGGCAGGTCACCGAAGCCGAGCGCCCACTTCACGACGCGCGTCTCGGCGGCGCGCACCGTGATCCGGTAGGAGTAGATCCACTTCTGGGTCTCCCAGTCCTGCCACTTGCTCAGGAACGCCTGCTCGACAATCAGGTTCCCCAGGAAGGGCGCCGCCAGCGCGGACCTGGCCTGGTCGTTCCAGGTGCCGTTCGGACTGTCGGCCATGGCGATCCGCGCCAGGCTCGCGATCGAGGACCTGCGGTCGACCGGCAACGAGTGCCCCTGCTGTGCGGCGGCGGAGAAGAGCGCGTTGTCCTCGTCGGTGCGGTTGACGACGCTGCTCACCCCGTCGGCGCTGTGGTCGAAGCCGTACACGGCGAAGTCGGCGACGGACGTGCCCACCGGAATCGTCAGGATCTTGTCGCCGATCCCGGGGGTCTGGCCGGCGTTGAAGTTGACGGCGCGGTAGAGGCAGAAGTTGCCCTCCGGGCACGCGTCCTCGCCCTGCCCGTAGATCAGCTGCGCTTGCTCGTCGCTCACCGTTCATGCCTTCCTGTTGGCGACTCCGGAGCCCGGTTGCCGTCCTGGCGACCGGGCGGTTACGCCGAGTGACTCTACCCGTCATCGTTCGTGACCGAAGTACTTGACTCGCCCCGGCCTCGCCGGAAATTGCGCGAACGGCCGTCACCGCCGGAGCCCGGCCGGCCAGCAGCCAGGGCGTGCCCGAGCCATGGACCTGAGCGAGGAGCGAGGCGGCCGCGAGGGGGCGAGTCGGCCTGACGGGCGGCGGGCCGGCCCAGGAGCAGCCGAGGCCGGCGGCCCGGGAGCCGCCCGCTCCCGGGCGCGGCCCGGGTGGCAGCCCGACGGACCCACAACGGGCGGGGGGAGGTAGCCTGACCTTCCGTTCCGGTCGTGCTCGCTCAGCCGCCGTCCTCGGGTACCTCGACGCGGCGAACTTCGCACTGGTCGAGGAGGCGGGCCAGGTAGCTGTAGGCGGCCGGCCGGGCGCGGGCCCGGGAACGACGACCAGCAGCAGCTGCCCGACACCGGCACCGCGCGGCGGCAGACCGGGCAGCAGCAGCACGGCGCAGCGGGCGGCGGCCAGCCGACCGGGCCGACGCCAGGCAGGGGGCGGCCCCGGGAGCAGCCGCTCGACACCAGCACGGCGCAGCAGCAGCGGCAGGCCGGCAGGCCGGGCCGGGCCGGGCGCGGCCCCGGGAACGGCGGCCAGCAACAGGCCGGGGACGGGGGCTGGCGGGAACGGCGGCCAGGAGCAGCTACTCGACACCGGCAACGCGCAGCAGCCGGCCGGCCGGGGCAGCCGCGGACATCGACCAGGTCGGCACTGGCAGCGGGCACGACGCGGTGAGCCGGGCACAGCGGCGGCCAGGGGCAGCCGCGGGCCACCAGCAACGTCAGGACCCGCCGGGGACGGGCGGCGACGGGCAACGGCCTGACGGACCCGCAGCTGACGTGCGCGCGTGTGCTTTGTCCTGGTGGCCTGGGGTTCAGTGAGTTCGGCTGTCCGGCGGGGGCCAGGGCCCCTCGTAGGCCGGTCCGCAGTCGGCGGGCAGGTTGGCCACCACCAACGCGGCCGCCTCCTGCGGCGTGAGGCCCTCGCCCAGGACCGACGAGTACAGCGGCCCGTACACCGAGCACGGCGTGCCGCCCGCGATGAACGGCAGGTCGTTGCTCCACGGGAACTGCGAGTTCCGGTGGAAGCTGAGACACCCGTGGCTCGGGAACGGGAACAGGACCCGCAGGCGCGGCTCGGCGTAGGCCGCCTCCACCACCGCCGGATCCCCCAGTCGCACCGCGGGATCGCCCGCCAGCATCAGCCGCCAGGTCCTCGCAACCGTCGTCTCCTCAACCATCCGGCGATCATGACGCGCACCCTCCCGGCAGGGCAACCTGCCCCGGGCCCGGGGCCGGGGCCGGGGCCAGGGCCAGGGCCGGGACTGGGCCGGCCGCTCCCGGCGGCCGACAACCCACGGCACGGCGCCCGGTAACGGCCTTCCCGCAGGGCGGCCGGAGCAGCGGCCCGGGAGCCGGGACGCGACCCGACGACGGGCCCGACGAGGGCGACAACGTCCGGACGCAGAGCACACACACCACCCCGACCAGGCGCAGCACGCCGGGCCCGGGAGCGGCGGCGGGCACGGGGCCGGCTGCTCCCGGCAGGCCGGAACGCCCCCGGGAAGCAGCACGACGACCAGGACGACGACCACCACGGCCGCCACGGTCAGGTGCAGCCCCCGGCGTCCCTGCTCGCGGTACCAGGTGGCGGCTGATCAGCCGAGCGGGAGCAGGCGTTCCAGGTAGTACTCGGACTCGGGGTCGGGCTGGATGAGCAGCGACTGGAGCAGATAGCGCCCGGTGGGGATCGTGACCCGGAGGAGCTCCGGCGGATCGGCGGTCTCGAGCCCGCGGATGTGCTCGCCGTCGTAGCCGGCGTCGGTCAGCACGTACCGGCCGCCGAGCTCGACCGTCACCACGTCCTCCCACGCGTTGGAGGCCAGCGCCGTCTCGACACCGGGGAGCAGCGAGCGGTCGTCGGCGGCGGACGACCAGCGGGCGAAGACCAGGGCGGACGCGATCCAGGTCACCGGCAGCGGCTCGCCGCCGAGGATCACCACGTCGTGGCCCTCGAAGCGCAGGGCCGTCGCGTACTCGCCGCACGCGTCGCAAGCCTCCTGCCCGGTCCACCGGGGCACCAGGTGCTCGGGCAGGAGGGCGTAGCGCGCGAAGTCGGTGCGGTCGAGCCAGATCAGCGGAACGGTCATCCGGTCATGATGCCAACACGGCGTCACGCCCGGAGGGCACCGCTCGTCCGGGACGCCCCCGCGACGGCGCCAACGGCCCGGCGCCGGCAAGCGGGCCGGGCGCGCGGCAGCCAGCAGGCCGGACCGCGCCGGGCGGGAGGCGACCACCGCCGGGTGCGGACCACCACCAGGCACAGCAGGCCGGGTCAGGAACGGCGACCAGGCGCAGCAGGCCGGAGCCGGACCGGCGGGCGGCTCCCGGCGGCAGGGGAACAGCCCCATGCCCCGGACAGCGCCGGAGCCGGCCACGCACCGGGGGCGACGACCACCCCCACGACCCCGGAACGCCCGGAGCGCGCACCACTCCCCACCGGAATCCCCCGGCGAACCCGCCCCGCGAAATCACCACCCACCGAAACCGCCCCGAGACAGAGGCAATTCCCGCGAACCGACAAGGAAAAACCCGGACCGAACCCGGCAGCAATTCCGACGGCATTCCGACGGGCCGTCAAAACATGGGAAAACCCCGCCACGGCCCCAACCCCCGACCGGCCCGGACAGCCGACCACCCACCGTCACCAAAACCAACCCAGCCCCGGCGTCCCGGCAGGCACCACCCGTCCATCCACCCGGAATGGTCCGCCCGAAGCCCACACAGCCCTCGAAACGCCCTGAGGTCACACATCGGAGCCGAAGCCGAGCAGCCCCTCCGCCGGGGCCGGACCGGACCGGGCGGCGGGCAGCGCGACGAGCCGCTGTCGTTGTCCGGGCCGGCGCTCGGGGTTGAGCGGCGGTTCGGCCGAAGGCTGTCGGGGGCCGTGGGCCGGTCCCCGGCGGCCCGTGGGGTTCAGTCGAGGTGGCTGACGTGCGGCCAGTCGATGTCGACGTCGGCGGCCTTGTTGAAGTAGTTGGTGAAGACGTTGAGTGCCACGTGGGCGACCACCTCGGCCACCTCGCCGTCGGTCAGTCCGGCCTCGCGGGCGGCCTTCAGGTCGGCGTCCTGAAGGGTGCCCCGGGTGCGGGTCAGCGTGACGGCCAGGGTCAGTGCCGCTGCGGTCCGCGGGTCGGCGGAACTGCCGTGCCGGGCCTGCTCGGTGTCCTGCCGGGTGAGTCCGGCGAGCTCGGTGGCGATGTAGGTGTGGGCGGACAGGCAGTAGTCGCAGGCGTTCTCCTGCGCCACCGCGAGGGCGATGGCCTCGCGGGTGGTGGCGGGGAGCGCCCCGCCGGCGAGGGCGCCGGAGAACTCCAGGTAGCCCTTGAGGACGGCGGGGCTGTTGGCCATCACCTTGGTCATGTTGGGGGTGACGCCGAGGGCGGTGCGGACGGCGGTGAGGAGGTCGGCGGCGGCGCCGTGCGCGTCGGTCGGCTCGATGGTCGCAAGTCGGGACATGGGAGTGCTCCTGTGCGGTTCCACAACCACAGTTCTCATGGTTGCTGGCTGCTCTAGCCGTTAGAACCATGTCACGGCAGTCTCACGGTTGCAAGTCCGCCGTACCATGAGGACGTGGACCTGAACGGATACGAGAGCGGCGGCGCACCCCTGCTCGGCGAGCCCTTGCCGATCGAGCTGGCCAACGCCACGTACGCCGTGCGCGGCCGGCTGGTGGACGGCCTGGCCACCGTCGAGCACGCCGCCGCCTGGCTGCGCGACAACCGCGCACGGTTCGCGACCGCATTGGACGACGAGGCCCTGCTCGCCCTCGGCGAGGAGGACCTGCGGTCGATCCGGTCGCTGCGCGACGCCGCCCGCGCGCTGATCGACGCCGCCGCCCGCGGAACCGAGGCACCCGGCGACGCGGTCGGCGAACTCAACCGCCAGGTCCGACGCGCCCCCAGCTGGCGCGAACTGGCCCCGGGGCCGGCGCCGGCCACACTCACCCGCAGCGCCGCCACCCCGGTCGCCGCCGCTCTCGGCGAGATCGCCCAGGCGACCGTGGACCTGGTCACCGGCCCCGACCGCGACCTGCTGAGGGCCTGCCAGGCCCCGGGCTGCGTGCTGTACTTCCTGAAGAACCACCCACGCCGCGAATGGAGCGGCCCCGACTGCGGCAACCGCGCCCGCGCCGCACGCCACTACGAGCGCACCAAGCAGGGCTGACCTGCGGGCAATCCCGCCCGCACCCCCGCGGCAGTGCCTCCCCACTCCCCCCGTCGCCCCGTCACGCACGCCGGCCGAGCGAGGCCCACGCAGTGCCCGGGTCCGCCCGGGCGGGCAGCGCGCGGCGGGGCCGACCGCGATCCGGGGCGCCTCGCGACCGGGAGAGCGCGCCCGACGCCCTCCGCACCCGGGCCGGGCCCGAGGCCTGCCCACTTGTTCTTGAATGACTGCTCATGTATGTTCGCCGCATGCCCCGACCCCGCGAGTTCGAGCCCGAGACCGTGCTGGACCAGGCCATGCACAAGTTCTGGGAGCGCGGCTACCGGGCCACCTCGATCGAGGACCTGGTGAAGGCGACCGGCGTGAAACCGGGCAGCCTCTACAGCGCCTTCCCCGGCGGCAAGCGGGACCTGTTCCTCAAGTCGCTGGCGCGCTACTCCAAGCTCGTCGTGCCGCAGAAGCTCGGCGAGCTGGAGGCCCCCGGGGCCGGGCTGGCCGAGCTGCGCGGCTACTTCGACGCCCTGGTGCGCGACCTGCTGAGCCCCGAGGGGCGCCAGGGCTGCCTGCTGGTCAACACCGCGATCGAGAACGCGGCCGAGGACGACGAGGCCGCGGCGGTGGTCCGCGGACACCTGGCCCGCCTGGAGTCCTGCATGGCCGCCGCCCTGGACAACGCCCGCCTGCGGGGCGAGATCCGAGCCTCACTCGATCCGGCCGGCAGCGCCAAACTGCTGGTCGCCACCTGCCAGGGGCTGATGGTGGTGGGCAAGGCCGATCCGGACGAGGCCGTGCTGCGCGCGATCACCGACAACGCCTTCGCCGCCCTCGCCTGACCACCGGCCACCCCGGCCGCCGCACCACCCGGGCCACCGCACCACGCGGTGGCCCTTCTTCCGACCCAATAGTTGAATGACCACTCAAGAATGGATGCGATCATGAAGGCCATCGTCATCTCCGCCCACGGCGGACCCGAGGTACTGACCGTCACCGAACTGCCCGACCCCGTCCCCGCCGACGGCGAAATCCTCATCCGGGTCAAGGCGTTCGGCCTCAACCACGCCGAGGCCTACATGCGGGCCGGCGCCTGGGGCGAGGTCGCGGCCGTACCCGGCATCGAGTGCGCCGGACTGGTCGAATCGGACCCCTCGGGCCGACTCGCGGCCGGCACCACCGTGGTGGCGATCCTCGGCGGCATGGGCCGCACCCGCAACGGCAGCTACGCCGAGCTGGTGACCGTCCCGGCCACCAACGTCGTCGCGGTGCGTTCCCAGCTCGGCTGGGCCGAACTCGCCGCCGTACCCGAGGTGTACGCCACCGCGTGGAGCGGCCTGTTCGGCAACCTCGACCTGCGCGCCGGCGAGAGCGTCCTCGTCCGCGGCGCGACCTCCGCGCTCGGCCAGGCCGCCGTCAACCTCGCCGTCGACCACGGCGCCCGGGTTCTCGCCACCACCCGCAATCCGGCCCACGCCGCCCTGCTCCGGGACCTCGGCGCACACGAGGTGCTCATCGACGACGGCCGGCTCGCCGCGCGGACCGGCGCCGCCGCCCCCGCCGTCGACGCCGTGCTCGACATCGTCGGCAACAGCACCCTGCGCGACTCCCTGCGGCTGGTGCGGCCGCGCGGCCGGGTCTGCCAGATCGGCTTCCTCGGCGGATTCGCACCCGTACCGGACTTCGACCCGATCACCGATCTGCCGAGCGGTGTCCGGCTCAGCTTCTACGCCAGCGCCTTCGTCCTGGGCACGCCCGAATTCCCGCTCACCGACGTCCCCCTCGACGCCATCTACGCCAAGGTCGAGGCCGGCACCCTGGCGGCGGCACCCGCCCGGGTCTTCCACTTCGAGGACATCGTCGAAGCACACCGGATCATGGAGAACGGCACCGCCCTCGGCAAGATGACCGTGACCCTCGACTGACCCCACCACCAGCACACATGCGATGGCACGAGCGGCAAAGGCACGGTCCGGCGCCCGCCACCCACCACCCACCGGAGCGCAGCAGCAGCGGCGCCGGGACCACCACGGGACGGCACCGGACGGGCCCCCGGCCGCGGCCCCGGCGCAGCGGCCGGCAGCCGGGAGGCCACCGAGCCGACCGCGCCGGCGAGCCGCCGACCGGGACGACGGCCTGCCGCACGAGCCCGCCACCCCGCCGGGCATCGGCGCGACGCCCGGCGGGGTGGCGGAGGACCAGCAACAGCCTTCGGGCGGCGGACAGTTCCTAGGCCGGCAGGAAGAAGCCGGTGATGTCGGTGAGGCGCCCGTCCTCGTGGTGGCGGGCAGCGCTGATGCCGCTGGAGGCCGCCGAGCCGTGGGCGTCGAGCTGGGTCCAGCGGGCCAGGGAGCGGTCGTGGTGCTCGAGCACCTCGTCGATGCGGAACCGGTGGCCGGGGAAGGCCGCGGCGAAGCCGGCCATGTAGGCGGCGAGTTCGGTCAGGCCCGTGACCTCCGTCCCCGGGTCGCGGTAGGCGACCTCGTGCGCCGCGACCGCACCGAGGGCCGGGATCCGGTCGGCTGGCTCCGCCGACCAGCAGGCGGCGTAGTCGTTCCAGAGCTGCTGGGTGTCACTCATGGTCGTCCTTGCTTTCGTGTGCCTCGAGGGAGCCGATCGACGCCATCGCGCCGTCGGTGACGCTGTGCAGTGTGGTGCGGGGCAGGCCGGCCCGGACGAGCACCAGCAGGCCCTGGTAGAGCGCGAGCAGATGGGTGGCGGTGGCCCCGACGTCGAGGTCCGGCGGGGTGTCGCCACGGCGGCGGGCGCGGGACAGTGCGTCGGCGAAGCCGCTCTCGATCGTGGCCAGGCCGTGGTGCACGCCGTCGGCGGCCAGGGGGAGCGTGAAGGACTCGACGGCGGTGTTGGTGAGCAGGCAGCCCGGGTCGGGATCGGTGCCGGTCTCGATCGCCGAGGTGAAGAACGAGCGGATACCGGCCAGGGGGTCCGCCGGCTCCAGCAGGTGGACCCGGACCCGGTCCCGCACCACCCGCTCGTTGTAGGCGTTCAGGGCCGCACGGAACAGGCCGTCCTTGCTCCCGAACGTCCGGTACAGGCTCCCCGGGTGGACCCCGGTGGCCTCCTCGATGTCCCGCAACGAAGCACCGAGATACCCCCGATGCCGGAAAAGCCCCATCGCCGAGGCCAGCACCTCGTCCTGCTCCCAGAGCTGCTTACGCCCCATCCTCCACCCCCAGTAGTTGAACGACTGCTCACAAAAAATAGCACAGGCGAAGCCCACCGCCCCAGGGAACCGGCAGGACAGCCACCCCACCCAAGCAGCCAGAGCCAACGGCCCGCAGCAGCACCGGAACAGCCCGCCAAGCACAGCGACCCCTGATACAC
The DNA here is from genome assembly GCF_040304075.1 of Kitasatospora sp. NPDC094015. Taxonomy (NCBI): domain Bacteria; kingdom Bacillati; phylum Actinomycetota; class Actinomycetes; order Kitasatosporales; family Streptomycetaceae; genus Kitasatospora; species Kitasatospora sp. NPDC094015. Next base: position 30,657 of record NZ_JBEOUL010000044.1, on the reverse strand, counting down.
CCCCGTTGATCCGGCGGGTCGGGTGCCCGGCCCCCGCCGCAGGGCGACCGTAGGGGCGGCTGCGCGGGCCCTCGACGCGATTGCACGCCTTGCAGGTGTTCAGCCCGGGGAGTCGGCGGCGCGTGCGACCAGGGGCCTGAGCCCGGGCGCGGACTCCGTGGACCGCGAAGGTCCTTGGCTGGCCGAACGCCGGTACATGGAGGACGAGTTCGTCGGCGGATTTGACGGCGACTCATGGCCGGTGCACCATTCCACTAGATAACTAGTGGAATGGTGGTAGCCATCGTCGAATACCTCATCGACCGTCGCGGCGGCCTCTCGCCGTATCTGCAGATCATCGAGCAGACGAAGCGGGCACTCCGGCTCGGGGTACTCCGACCCGGCGACCAACTCCCCACGGCCCGAGAGGTGGTGGAGGCGACGGCGATCAATCCGAACACCGTGCTCAAGGCCTACCGGGAACTGGAACGCGAGGGCCTGGTCGAGAGCCGCAGGGGAGTCGGGACCTTCGTCCGGAAGTCCCTGACGAAGCCGCAGACCGTCGAGGACTCGGTGCTCCACACCGACCTGGCGGCGTGGATCGCCCGCGCCCGTGCGGTCGGTCTGGAGCGGGAGGACGTCGCCGCACTCGTCGATGCCGCCCTGGAACGCGCCTACCCCATCAGCACCGAAGCCCCGAAGGAGTCCGGGTGAACCGTCCCGCACAGGAGCAACACCGACCGGCCGAGGACAGCACCGCCCTGGAGACGGTCGGACTCGGCCTGCGGTACCGCCGACGCTGGGCCCTGCGCGACTGCGAACTCCGGCTTCCGGCCGGCCGCATCTGCGCACTCGTCGGCCCCAACGGCGCCGGCAAGAGCACCCTGATGGCGCTCGCCGCCGGACTGCTCACGCCGACCGAGGGCGCCGTCACGGTCTTCGGGACCGGACCGCGCACGGCCTCCTCCCTCCGGCGCACGGCCTACCTGCGACAGGACAAGCCGCTGTACCCGCGGTTCACCGTCGCGGAGACCCTGCGAACCGGCCTGGAGCTGAACCCGGGCTGGGACCAGGAGATCGCCGAGCGGATCGTGCGGCTGGGCGGTCTCCCGCTGAACGCCAAGGTGGGCACGCTCTCCGCCGGGCAGCGCACCCGCGTCGCGTTCGCACTGGTCCTCGGCAAACGCCCCGACCTGCTGATGCTCGACGAGCCGCTCGCGGACGTCGACCCCGTCGCCCGTCAGGAGCTCACCGGCATCCTGATGGCCGAGGCGGCGGAGCACGGCACCACCATCCTCATCTCCTCCCACGTCCTCGCAGAGCTGGACGGCGTGTGCGACCACGTCACCGTGCTGCGCGACGGGCGGATCCGGCTCAGCGGCGATGTCGAGGAACTGCTGGACGGCCACCGCCTGGTGGTCGGCGCCGACGGTGAAGGTGGCGGAGCCCCCGAAGCGCTGGCCCGTCACGAGATCGTCGAACTAAGGCGGACCGGGCGCCAGGCCACGGCACTGCTCAAACCATCGGGCGAGATCGACCCGCGCTGGGACGTCACCCGGCCGAACCTGGAGGACATCCTGATCGCCTACCTGCGCACCCCCGCCCCGCAGGACCGAACCCTGGTCGGGTCCGACGCGCTCACCGCCGGACGAGAAGAGGTGACGGCCCGATGACCACCGCCTACGTGCCCGAGCTGCCCGCACCGCCGGGTCGGCGCCCCGCGCCCGGGCGACGCCTCCTGCGCGGCGCCACCTGGCTGAGCCTGCGCCAGGACCGGACCACACTGCTGATGGCCGGCGCCGCCGTCGTGCTGCTCTGCGGCTGGATGCTCTTCCTGGGCGGCCGGATCCAGGACTTCGTGACGTCCGAACACATCCAAGGCTGCAACCTCCTCGACTTCCCCCCGCAGTGCGAGGGATCGACCGACAAGGTGACCGCCCTGAACGAGCACTGGAGCGTCGCCGTCCGGGTCACCGGTTGGCTGCTGGTCGTGCTACCGGTGGCGTTCGGGGCGTTCTTCGCCGCGCCGATGCTGGCACGCGAGTTCGAGACCGGCACGTACACGCTGGCCTGGACGCAGTCGGTGTCGCGCCGGCGCTGGCTGGCCGCCCGCCTCGGGGTACCGCTGCTGATCACGTCGGTCGGGTCGTCCCTGCTCGCGGCCGTCGCCACCTGGTGGACCAGGGTGGTCGAGGGGCGGTTCGACGTGCCCGGCTACTACCACTGGTTCACCTGGATGAGCCGGATGGCGTCGGGACCGTCGTTCGTCGGGTTCTGCCTGCTCTCCGTCGCTCTGGGCGCGGCGGTCGGGCTGGTGGTGCGCCGAGTGGTGGCCTCGATCGTCGTCACGGCCGTCCTGACCCTCGCCCTCCGGTTCGCGGTGGACGCCGGCCGGTATGCGTTCGCGCCGGTGCAGGAGGTGTTCGCCCACGTCACGATGGCCGCCCCGGTACCGGGCGGCGGGACAGGCATGGGCCCCACCGAGCACCTGCCGACGAACGGCCCACTCGATTCGGACGTCGTCGCGAACGGCCTGCTCACCGGAGACGGCCTGCGGATCCCGTTGCAGAACGACTGGCTCGGCCGGTTGACCGACGGAACGTGGAAGTGCCCGACGCCCGAGTGCCTGGCCCACCGCGAGACCATCACGCAGATGTACACGAGCTACCACCCGCGGGCCGACGAGTGGGTCATGCACTGGACCCAGACCGGTCTGAGCCTGACGGCCACCACGGCGCTGGTCGGCTTCTGCCTGCTGCGGGTCCACCGCGCGCGCTGAGCGACCAGCCGGTGACGACCCGGGGAGGCGGCGACCTGGTACCGGGCCGCGGCGGGCAGCCTCACGCGAGGTCCTGTTCTTCCTGCCAGGAGCGGCCCATCGGCCGGTCGCGGTTGTCCAGGTCAAGGTCGTGGGCAGTGGCCACCAGGCGCTCGAGGAGTTGCTCGCCCACGGCCCCCATCCGCCGGCCGGCCCCGAAGCCACCGCCCATCCGCCGGCTGGTGTCGAGGCCCGGGCGGGTCGGAAGGTCGACGCGGTGGGTGGCGGCAGGGTCCGGAGCGGAGCGGGTCGGTTATCGCGTGAGGCCTTCCGAGGTGTCGGTGACAGGTCGCGGAGCGGGCGCCATGCCGTCGGCCAGGTCCCACAGGTGGTGGACCGCGTCGTCCCACCCCTGCCCGTACCGGTACGGGCCGGTCAGGGCCCTCGGGTTGTGCGGGACGGCCTCCAGCAGGTCCGCCACCCGGCGCCAGGAGCCGGCCGGCGCCGACCGCATCCGGTCGAACTCGGCAACCAGAGCCGCCAGTTCCACGGCGGGCGGCAGTCCCACGGGGCCACCGGTCACCAGGGCGCGGCACAGCCCGGTCGCCGCGAGGCGAGCCAGCCGTTCGATGTCCTGGTCGGCCGCGTAGGTCATGCCACTCCCCTGTTGTCGTGGGTCTCCGGCCGCCGAGGTGGACACGGCCCGGCGGCCGGCAGGTGGAGCGGGTCGAACCAGGCGCCGGTGCCGGCCTTCCCGACGGCCGGCAAGGCGTCCAGGAGCACGGTCCGCTGAACGCCGAGCTTCTCCTCGGCGCGAGCCCCCGCCTGCTTACGCAGCCACGCACCGGCCCGCAACGTCGGAGAGGCGTCACCCCCGATCCGGTTGGCCGGGCCGGTGAGCGTCCCGCCGACGGAAAGGCAAGCGAGCAGGCGGCGTCCGACAGGCGGTTCGCGGGACCTGAATGACGAAAGGACGCCGGGTACGGGTGCAGGCCGGGCGTGGTCGATGCCGCCGGATCCGCCCGGGGACGGGCGCAGCAGCGGGCGGCCGGGTGTGGTGCGCCCGGGCTGCCGGGGACGGCGCCGACGGCCCGGAACGATGTGTCCGAGAGGCTGGGGGCTGGGATGCCGCCCCGGGCACGGCCCCCCACGTGGCCGGGCCACACCGCTGGCGGGAAGCCCGGGCGGTGACCGAAGTCGGGGCGGGAGCCCGGAAACCCGCCCGCACACGGTCCACCACCGCCCCTCCGGCGGACCCAAGGCACCGGCCCGCCCCCGGGTGCAGCCCAGGGGCCCGGGACGGCGGGCCGGGACGGCGGAGCGCAGCAGCGGGCGGCCGGGGAACGGCGTGCCGGAGCGGCCCCGGCGGCGTTCCCCAGCAGCACCGGGCGCGGCCCCGGCGCCGACCCGAGGGCAGCCGGCGACGACGGCCCCGGGTGCCCGCCAAGGCCCGCTGCAGCACCCTGGGCGGCCCGGGGCCGACCCGGGCCCGGATGCGGCACCACGCCCGGCACCGGCAGCGCCGGTGCAGCGACCGGACGGCGAGCAGCGACGCCGACAGGACGGCCGGACTGTGACGGTCATCACATCCACCTCTTCAAGATTTTTTGTCTCCGGGCGGTGATGCCGTGGCCGAGGGGTGAACCTACTGTCACCCGCTGGAGGAGAACCGCCATGACGACCCCATCCGCCTCCGACGCGCAAGCCGTCGGCCGCGTGGAGGAGCTCCGCCGCGCAGCCCAGGAGCAGGCCCCGAACTACTGGACCGTGCGCGCTGCTTCGACCCCCGGGGTTGTCGCAGGTGAACGGCTGCTCGCCGAGGAGACCGCCGACGGCAGCTTCGTGCTGATGCCCCACCGGGCGGACGAGGTATGCAGCGTCCTCGACCACGTCAAGATGAGGAGCGCCTACGCCTCCGTGGGGGTCGACCTGGACAAACTCCACCTGCTACCGCCGGCGGCCTGGCCGCTCAAGGACCGCCCCGAGGTGCGGCACACCCCTGATCTCGCCTGCGCACTGAACGCGCGCGAGGCGCTGTCGGACGCCAAGGTGCAGCGCGGCCCCGGCATCACGGAACTGGACACCGACGTCCTGGTCAGAGGACTCCTCACCCACTCGCTGTGCCTGCCGACGAGCGCCCGGTGGGAGCAGGCGGCGGGCGACGCCCTGCTCGGCGACTGGGTCGCCCCGCTGACCACGGACGGCCGCCTGTCCCCGCTCGCCGTGGGCGCACTCAAGGCGGAGGTACGCAGCATCCACCGGCAGCTGGTGCCGCTGTGGCGGCGCGGGACGCGGCACGGACGGACGCTCAGCCTGGACATCCCGATCGGCAACGGCCTCTCGCTGTACGAGGTCCTCGCAAGCCGCCCGTCCGCCACGGAACTCGCGGCCGCGGGCGAGCCGGACGACCCCCGGCTGGCCGCCCTGCTGCGCGCACTCACCCCCGAGGAAGGACGCGTGGTACGCGCCTGGGCGCAGCGCGGGATCGCCACGTGGGCCGACGCAGCCTGGTCCGCGGGCGCCGCCGACCCGCAGACCGCGGGTGAACGGGTGCGACGCAAGGTCAGGTACCTGGTCGTGGAACAGGATCGGCGACGCGCGAACCTGCCGGCGGCCGCGGCCACGGCGGGAGGCCGGCTGTGAGCCTGATCGCCGAGACCCTGCCGCACATCGCCGGAGGCCTGTCCGTCGCCGTCCTGCTCGGGAGCACCTCCTGGGCCGCACGCCGCATCCGGGCCCGTCGCACCGCCCCGGCGACCCCGCCCGCCGCCGTGCCCGACACGACCGGCGGCGCGGACACCACGCCGGCCCACCCGCCGGTCCCCGCCACCCGCGACGCCACGGCCGCGGTACGCACCTACACCTTCCTCGGCACGCTGACCGCAGGCGGCCGCCCAGTGCGGCGCGCCACCACCCGGCCCGCCGGCAGCGTCACCACGCTCACCATCGACGGCCACACCCAAAACTTCCAACTCACCGACATCCCCCTCGGCGACAACACATTCGCCGCCGAACCCCTCGACTGACACCCACCCGGCAAGGCAGACCAAGCCGGACGACGGGTGAGCGTGACGACCGGACCGGCGGTGCCGAGGACGGCATCGCGGCCAGGCAGCCGGGCACGGCGGAGGGGCGGACAGCGGGATCGGGCGGCAGCGGCCGGGGCGGACGGCGCAGCAGTGCGCGCGGCGGCCGCACCATCACCAGCACCGGCACCGGTGCTGGTGATGGTGCTGGTGATGGTGCGGTGCTGCGGTCGGTCGGCCGGGCGGTGGCACAGCGTTCGCTCGGGGTGTGGCGGCGCTCGGCCGGTACGTGGAGCCGGAGCAGCGGGTGGTCGTCCCCCGGGGCCAGGTAGAGGTGCTGGAGGACGGTGCGAAGGTGAAGCCCGGGGTGTGGCTGTCCAACGCCAAGACCCGCCGCGACCGGCTGGATACGGCGCAGCTCGCCGTGCTGGGCCCGGGCCCGGACTGCCCCGGGGCGGTGACGGTCGAGGCCTGAGGCAGGGGCGGCCGGTGGTCACACCTCCCGCGACCCGTCGTCTCCAACGGGACAACGGGGGGCAACCACCCGCCCGGCAAGTGCTGCGGGCGGGTGGCGAAGGAAAGGCAGACTCAGGCGGGAAGGATGTTCTCCGCCTGGGGACCCTTCTGGCCCTGGGTGACGTCGAAAGTGACCCGCTGGCCCTCCGTCAGCTCACGGAAGCCCTGGGTGGCGATGTTCGAGTAGTGCGCGAAAACATCGGGGCCGCCACCGTCCTGCTCGATGAACCCGAAGCCCTTTTCCGAGTTGAACCACTTCACGGTTCCGTTGGCCATTGTTCGTCCTCCAAGGGGACTCGAAGCGGGCTCCTGCACCGTGCAGGAACCCAAGGTGATCGCCCTGGCCCTCAGAGACTGCGAACAGCAAAACGCCCGCACACGTACGTGCGGGCGACGTACTTCGGAACCATGACAACCCGACACTACCCCGAACATCCCACCCCAACCCGGGAAACCCACACCACCCAGACGACAGCGCCGAGCACCGGGCGCTCCCGCGGAACCGGCCCCACGCGGCGCAGCACGGCGGGCCGGGCCGGCGGTCGGGGATCCTAGTCCGCGGCCACGAGGGCGGGGGCATGGAAAGCTGGTGTCGTCGGTGGAGATCCTCGCCATCGCCCGGGCCGGCCGGTGGCCGATCGGCCTGGGAATGACGGCCCCTGGTCCTGCGGGCCGCGCGCCCGCCGCCATCGCGCAGCTGCGGGGACTGCTGTGGGACCGGCGCAACGGCCTGCTGATCGAGAGCACCGCCGACGCCCGCACGACCGACCCCCAGCAGCACATCGCCCACTGGCAGATGCTCACGCAGCTGGCCCTCGGGAACCGGCCCGGCACCCCGGACGCCGGACCCGTGACCACCACTCCCCCACCGACCACCCTCCCACCGGGCGCCGGCCCACCGGCCCGCCCCGCGGCACTACCGCCGGCCAACCCTCCCGACAACCCCGACAACCCCGACAACCCCAACAACCCCGACGACCCCGACGACCCCGGATGACCCCACACCGAGCACCGGGCGGCGTCGCCGGCGTTGACCGCCGACTCCCGGACGGCTTGCAGGAGCGTCCGCCTGCCGCCCCGGGCACCGGTGCACGGCCTGTACGGCCCCCGGGCCGCGACCAGCGCCACGTCGCCTCGGCACAACCGCGCCCGGCACACCCCTGCGCCGCGGCACCCGGCACCCGGCACCCGGCCTCCCGTCGTGCGACACCGCCGTCCTCGCCTGACCGCCCCGCGCGCGGCACCGGGCCGAGCGGGGTGCGGGCGCATTGGATACCGTGATGTGGAACGACACTCCACACCATGGGGGCCACTCGGGAAGGGCAGGACAATGCCTCCGACGTACGACGCAGCCGGCCCCGACCGGCCGTGGCGCCGCCCCGGCCGGGCCCGCTACGCCGCCACCCGGCTACGCGGGATGATCCGCCCGCCTCTCTCGGTCCACCCGCCGGCGCCGGGCAGCATGGTGATCGAGAACGACCGGCCCGTCACCACCAGGGACGGCACGGTACTGAGAGTCAACGTCTACCGTCCGCCGGGCGACGCCCGGGTCCCCGTCATCATGGCCGCCCACCCGTACGGCAAGGACAGGCTGCCGACCATGACCAGGACCGGCCGCTGGAAGGCATCACCCCAGTACCGGATCCTGCGTCAGACCGGACAGATCCGCTTCTCCTCGCTGACGACCTGGGAGGCGCCCGATCCGGCCTGGTGGGTCGGACACGGCTACGCCGTCGTCAACTGCGACCTGCGGGGCGCGGGCACCTCCGACGGTGTCGGTGCACTGATGTCCGACCAGGAAGGCGAAGACATCCACGACCTGGTCGAATGGGCCGGCGCCCAGCCGTGGAGCACCGGCGCCGTCGCCCTGCTCGGTGTCTCCTACCTGGCCCTGTCGCAGTGGAAGGCTGCTGCGACCCGGCCACCCTCGCTCAAGGCGATCTGCCCGTGGGAGGGCTTCAGCAACGCCTACCGCGGACTGTTGCGCCCCGGCGGGGTCCCCGAGACCGGGTTCCTCAAGCTGTGGAACCTCGGCATGAGGAGAACGCGCCAGCAGTACTCCCTCCTGACGGAGAGCGCCCGCCGGCCGGTGATCGACGACTGGTGGCGCTCGCTGGACCCCGACCTTCCCAGGATCGAGGTGCCCGCCCTGATCTGCGGGAGCTTCTCCGACAACAACCTGCACAGCCGCGGCTCCGTCGCCGGATTCGAACACATCGGCTCCGCCGAGCGCCACCTGTACACCCATCGGGGAGGCAAGTGGGCCACGTTCTACGCCAACGACGCGCTCACCGCCCAACTCCAGTTCTTCGACCGCCATCTCCGGGGCGCCGACGTCCCCCCGCTCCCCCGCGTACGGCTGGAGGTCCGCGACCGCGCCGACCACGTCGTCGAGGTCCGCAGCGAACCGGCATGGCCGCTGGAGCGCACCCTGTGGACCCCGCGCCACCTCACCGCGGAGGGCCTGGCCGACCATGCCCCCGCCACCGCAGGATCGATCACCTTCGACGTCCGCCGGGGCGGCGCACGCTTCGGCTGGACCGTGCGCGAGGAGATCGAACTCACCGGCCCCATGGCGCTGCGCCTGTGGGTCGAGGTGGCCGGCACCGACGACGTCGACCTCGTCGTGGGCGTCGAGAAGTGGAGCCGAGGACGGTACGTCGGTTTCGAGGGCTCCTACGGTTACGGGCGCGACCGCGTCGCCACCGGCTGGCAGAACGTCGCGCTGCGCGAGTTGGACGAGCAGCGCTCACGCCCCTTCGAACCCGTCCCCGCCTGCCTCACCCGCAAGCCGCTGGCGGCGGGTCAGGTGGTCCCGGTGGACATCGCGCTCGGCGCATCCTCAACCCTCTTCCATGCCGGGGACCAGGTCCGCCTGGTGGTCGCAGGCCGCTGGCTCTCCCCCCGCAACCCCCTCACCGGACAGTTCCCCGCCGCCTACCGCACCCGCCGACGAGGCACCTGCACACTCCACTGGGGCCCCGAACGCCCGGCCGACCTGCTGCTCCCCGTCATCCCGAAGTTCTGACCCACCGGCGCTCGGCGCCCGCTGACCAGCCCGCTCCCTGAACGACGCCCCGCGCGGGTACATGGCCGCGCGGGCGCTTTGGAAGCGGGAGAAGCACCTGCGGGTCGCGCACGAGCACCAGGAGGCCGGGTACCGGCTCGGGCGGTGGATCAACGCGCAGCGCCGGGTACACAAGGCCGGGTCGATGGAGAGCGGCCGGTACCGGCGGCTCGAGGCGCTGGGGATGGTGTGGGACGAGCAGGAGGCGGCGTTCGAGGAGAACCTCGCCGCCGCCAGGGTCTGGTACGCCGAGCACCGCACCCTGGCCGCGCCACGCGGCGCTGTCGCCCTCGGCAAGGCGGTGGGTCAGTGGCTGTCGAACTGCCGGCGCCCCGGGGCGCCGGACGGGTACCCGCGGCGGGCCACCGCGCTCGCCGCCGTCGATCCGGACTGGAATCCGGCCTGGCAACGCCACCGGGCCGGGGTGACGGTGTGCCTGGACGACGGCGCCGGCCTGGCGGACCTGCTGCCCGGGGTCACCGTCGACGGCGACGACATCGGCCGCCGGCTGAAGCGCCAACGCCAACCGGTCACCTGGCAGGACCTGCTGCCCGGCCAACACGACCGCCCGACCCGACTCGGCATCCACCCCCACCCCGCACCCGAGCACCAGGACGCAGCCGCGGCGCGGGCTCGGGTGTGGCAGGGGCGCGGGACGCGGCGACGGTGGGCGAGCCGGCCGCGGCAGGAGCTGGCGGGCCGGGCACGGCGGAGGACCGGAAGGCCGGCACGGTGCTGAACCTCCTGCCGATGCTGAACCTCCAGTCTTGGTTCGACCAGCTGGACGCGGCGGCCGGTACGACGGCCGGGCCCGGCGGTGCCGAGGACGGCCTCGCGGCCGGGTAGCCGGGCACAGCGGAGGACCCGACGGCGGGATCGGCGGCCGGGCGACCCGGCGCCGGGCCGGGTGCGGCGGGCCGGGAGGCGCAGCAGTGCGCGCGGCGGCGCACCGGCCGGCGCCGGGCCCGGCGCTGCGGTCGGTCAGCCCGGCGTGGCCGGCCGGACGGGCGCGGCAGCCGCTGGTGGGGCGTTCGGGCGGGGTGTGGCGGCGCTTGAGCAGTACGTGGAGCGGGAGCAGCGGGTGGTCGTCCCTCGGGGTCACGTGGAGGTGCTGGAGGACGGTGTGGAGGTGAAGCTCGGGGTGTGGCTGTCGAACACCAAGAGCCGCCGCGACCGGCTGGACGCGGCGCAACTCGCGGTGCTGGCCGGGCTGGGCCTGACCTGGGCGGCGGCGGTCGAGGCCTGAGCAGAGGTGCGGGGGCGAAGTGGGCCCGCAGGCGGGTGCGAGTGGGGCGCTGATGGTTGGTGGTCGGGCGCGGCGGGAGTGGCGGTGGATGGTCACCGAGATGAACGATCTTGTACTCGCGCACCGTGAACCTGTCACTGATTGTCAAGATCGCTGTTGCCGGCTGCTTCGGGCGTAGGTGCTCGAGCACCGGGGCGACTTGTTCGGACGATGCCTGGAGCGGCATCGTAGCCACGTCGGCGCCGTCCGGGCGGGCCGCGCGACCCCCGGCGTCTACCTCTTCTTCGACCAGCGCGATCACGTCCGGAGCGAGGTCGGGGCAGTCGGACAACATCGTCTCCGTCCGGCACAACTCCGCCGGCACCCGCTCTCATCTTCAGCCCGACCGGGTAGTTCCCGCAGCGGCTTCGCCGGTGCGCCCTCCCACGGGGGATCACGTCCGGGCACCGGGCCCGGTTCATATCCCGGCGGCGCCTCACCGGCCCGGGGCGGCCTCATCAAGTCGAACCCCGACCGGAGACAGAACTACCGGCGGCTCCACCCGCCCGGATCCGCGCCCGACAGGAGGACATCGCGGACGACAACATCGGGCGGACGCCGAAGCAGAACATCGACGGCGTGGTCCTCATCGGCGGGCCCCCGGGGCGGACACCGGGCCGCCGCATCCGCCTCCGGGCGGGTACCCGCCCTGGTGGCGGGCGTCTCGATGCGCGGGTCGGCCCGGTGACGCCGTCCGACGAGGTCGCCGACATCGTCATCACCAAGTACTTCCGCGAGGTCGTATCCGTATGTCCGGCGGGCGGCTCTGGACCGTAAGTAAACGATCGACATCTGAGCCGCCGGGGGTGTCCTGATGTCCTGGCCTGGGCCTGGGGGTTGGCCTGGATGTCCTCTGACCTGGTTCTTTTCAGCTTCTCGCTGCCGCTTGGCGGGGGAATCCGGCCCTTGGGGGGCGGTCTGCGAGTGGGTTTGGGGTGTCGAGAGCGGGTCGTAGCCTTCGGCGAGCGAGGAGAAGCACCGCGGCCAACGCTTCGCGGGCCCGGCCGCGGGCTCCCCTTCGCGATCTCCAACCTGACTCGACCGATAGGAGATTCATATGGAGTGTAAGCGTGAAGATCGGGTCCCCGGCGGGCCGGTGCCCACAGCCTGCCTGGCGCCGTCTCGCGCTGACGGCACTCCGTGAACAGCATCCTCGCGAACGCCCCTGACCTGGTGTCGTCGGTGGAGATCCTCGCCATCGCCCGGGGCGGCTGGTGGGCGATCGGCCTGGGGATGACGGCCATGGTCCTGCGGGCCGCGCCCGCCGCCATCGCGCAGCTGCGGGGACTGCTGTGGGACCGGCGCAACGGCCGGCTGATCGAGAGCGCCGCCGCCGACGTCGCCCGCACGACCGACCCCCAGCAGCGCATGGCCCACTGGCAGATGCTGACGCAGCTCTCGCTGGGGTACCAGCCTGGGGCGCCGGACACCGGACCGGGCGCGGCCACTCCCCCACCGGGCGCCGGCCCGCCGGCTGGCCCCGAGGTCCTGCCGCCGGCCGACCCTCCCGACGCCCCCGCCGCCCCTGGATGACCGCCCGGGGCCCCGGGCGCTCCCGCACGCGGCGCAGCATGGCCGGGTGGGCAGGACGGGTCGGCGATGAGTGCCCTTCCCGCGGCAGCGGGTCGGCGCCGGCGCCGGCGCCCGGTGTGCTGACGGTCCTGGCGGGCCCGGGTTCCCGCCGGTCAGGATGTGGACGGCGGGGCGCTGCCGGAATCCGGGTGCGGGCGGTCGTCGGCCTGGGTGGCCGTGCGGCGGGCGGTGGACCAGGGGTAGAGGTCCCATGCCGCCTCCAGGATCGGGTTGGCGGAGGCCTGGTGCTGGTGCAACACGGTGCCGATGTCCCAGGCGGATCGGTCCGGGTCGCTCGCGCGGGCCAGGAGCACGTCGGCGGCGGAGGTGCTGGTCAGGGTGACCAGGTGCTCGATCTCCTGGGCGTTGATCACGGTGGTGAACAGCGCGGGCGCGGGAAGGCCGGGGATCGGCAGGGGGGTGTTCGTGGTGTGGAAGGGCTCCAGGGTGACGATGATGCCGTGCCGCGGCCTGTCGGTGGGGATCTGGGCGAAGGCCGGGTGCCGGCCGGCGATCAGGCTTTCGGTCTTGTTGATCTGCCGGTACGCCCTGCCGATCTTTGCCACGCTCTCCTCGACGCCGTCCGCGAGCCCCAGGTGGGCGTTCTCGGTGGGCATCGCGGCCTTGACCTCCACGAGCAGGACGAGATCGTCGAAGACCACGATCCAGTCGACGCTCTCCAGCTTCTGCTTCCTGACGGTGTACGTGATCTCGGGGAGTACCGCCGCGTCGGGGAGCAGGCGTAGCTGGCGGCCGATGTACTGCTCGAAGAGGTAGCCGGTCTCGAGGGTGAAGCCGGTGCCGTGGCGGTCCATCCCGGTGAAGTAGATGCCGGCGGGCGAGACCTTGCGGGGCACGAGTTGGGGGACGGGGCACAGCAGCCAGCTGCCGGGGAGGCCGGTGACGGCGGGGCGGGCATGGAGGGGGTTGTGGGTGAAGCGGCGCATCTGCGGGTGGCCCGCGCCCGGTGTCTTCTTGAGGCGTTCGGCGGTTCTGCGCTCGGCTTCCCTGAAGCCGGCCGGGTCGATGGCGAAGTGGCGTTCGAGAATGCCGAGGGTGGTCTCGCGGCTGACGACGCCGCAGATCCGTTCCCCGTCGGGGGTGTCGAGGTAGGACGGGTCGAAGCGGCCCTGGCAGGCGAGTACGGTCCCCCACAGGGTCTGGGCGGCGCCGACGTAGTCGGGCAGGGCGCAGCCGAACAGGTCGGTGTCCCATCCGGGGGTGAGGTACTTGGGTGTGCGGTGTTCGGGCATGGGGCTCTGCAGGTAGATCGCGGCGGTGCGGGCCAGGGTGGGCAGGGTCGGGTTCTGCCAGGCGAACTGCTCGCCGGCGGTGCGCAGCAGGAAGTCCCGCATCCGGATGGCATCGTCACCGTTGCTGTGCAGGGTGGGTTCCATGAGGGCCGAGTAGGCGGCGAGGATCTCCAGCAGGTCCCGGTCGGTGGCCGTGCCGCGATTGAACTCGGTGCCGGCGCCCAGCGCGACCCGGGCGGCGTCCGCCAGCGCCCACGGGGTGAATTTGAGGAACGGGCTGTCGAGCCAGGCGCGTTCCTGGCCGGGCTGTCCGTAGCGGGCGCCCGCAGCGGCGATCAGCGGGAGCAGGGAGGACGGCCGGTGCCGGCGGATGCGCTGCCGGTACTCCTCGTCCAGGACAAGCCGGTCATATCTGTACGGAGCCACCCTGTCATCGTCCTCGCACCCGGGCCGCAAGCGCTATCGATTTGACCGATCGGCAGAGGCGGGGACACGACGTGGGGGCGCCCGCGGACGCGAGCGGTCGCCGTCGGCTGCACCGGGACGGGCCTGGGCCCGGACCATGGCCGTCGGGCGCTCGCCCGCGGCTGGCTTCCGTTCAGGCACCGTCCCCTCACCCGGCAACGGTCAGCTGCCGTCGAGCATCCCCGGAGAGAGACCCGGGGCGAAAACAGGCTGCTACGCGCCCACAGGCGGCGCACAATCGGCACGTGAACGACGACTCGCGTCCCGCACAGCCCCAGGTTCTCCCACCCGTCTTCGCCGAGATGCTGTCCCATCGCGTCGGCCAGGAGTTCATGGCCTCGCCCCGGATGGAAGTCGCCCTCGCCGCCCATGCCGCGGTGGTGACGGGTCGGGCACTGCAGCACCAGGTGGCCGTCCTCGCGGCCGGCGCGGAGTGGTACCGAGATTGGCTCGACCAGTTCGCCGAGCAGGTCACGGCCGTCGCCGAGTTTCTCCTTCCGGACAACATACGGGCGCTGGACGGCGAGGACTGGGCGGCTCTGCTGGACATCAGCCGCCTCGACGGCATCTGCCTGGTGTGGGCACCCCGCGCCTCGATCGTTCGCGAGCTCCTGGATGCCGAGGGCACCGAGGCCCGAGACGGTGTGGTGGCCGAGCACCGACAGGAGATCCTCGCCGACGTCGCGGCCAGTCTGAAGCTGATCGAGCACCCCGAACTCGTGCAGCGCGCCCGGCTCGGGCTGCGGGCGGTGCAGGCTGCCGAAGCCGGCCACTGGGAGGCATCCATCGCCCTGGCCACCACCGTCATCGACGCAGCGGTCACCAAGGGTCTTCGGCCCGCACTGCACCAGGAGTTCAAGCCGTTCATCACGTCCAAGGGCTCCCCGGGGACGCATACCGTCCTGAGCAGCTCGTTCGCGCAGGTCCCTCCGGTGCGCCGTGCTCACACCTACGTCCGATGGCTGGTCCTCGCCGGGCTCCAGCTCCTCTTCCACTGGGGCAGCGGTACGGACCGGTACAACCGGCACGCCGTCTCGCACGGCGACAGCAACGGCTACAGCGAATCCTTCGTCGTACCGGCGCTGCTCATCCTCCAAGCACTCCTTCGAGATCTCGAGACACAACTGCCCTACCCGGTCGATGACGAGAGGCACTGAGGGAGACGGCGCCGTCCGGAGCCGGCCGGATGCGCGGACTACGCTGGCCCGCACGGGACTTCGACGGGGAGGAAGCGGTCATGGGCGGGGACGGGACAGGCGATGGCGGCGGGGGTGACGGCGCGGCCGTCTTCATGGCGTTGCCGGCACGCCAGGCGGCGGACAGCGGGCCCTTCGAGCGGTGCCTGGCGGAAGTGGTCCGGGTGCTCGGCCTCGACGCGCCGCGCGAGGCCGACACCGACGACCGCATGTGGGGCCACCGCATCCGGGCGGCACTGCGCGAGGCCTGCAAGCAAGAGACCGCCTTCCCCGAGGAGGCGTTCGAGGCGCTCATGAGCGCGGCCGTCAACGACCCGGACCCGAGCTTCAACCGGTGGTTCGTCGAAGCCGCCCTGAACGCCTTCGGACGCTCGCGGGTCCGCTCCCGGCTGACCCACTACCTGCAGGAGGGAGCCAACGCGGAACGGGCGGGCGCCGCACGGGCCTGGTACTGGAGCGCCCTGCCACTGCGCCACCCCCGGATCCGGGCAACCGGCCACACCGGGGACCGCGCCGAGCCCGACGACGCCCGGGTCGGCGTACCCGAGTGGAACCAGGCCGCGCTGCGGGAGTTCGTGACCAACGAGGACCTCGACGGCCGCCGCTGCATCCTCCCCGGCCTGCCCCTGTATCCCTCCGCCTACCCGGCCCCCCTGCACCACCTCGTCGACGAGGCGATCGCGATCGCCCGCTCCCACCCGGACGAGTACCTGCGCCACCGCGTCGAACACCAGATCCACGGCTGACACCGACCGCCGGCACCAAGCGCGCCGCACCCGGCGCCGGCGGGCCTGGTTCCTGACCGAGCACGGCGCCCGGATCGCCGCGACACCCCCCGGGCCGCAGGGCGTTGCCCCGCCCCCGCAGCCCGGCGACACCAGCGCGGCGCGGCCACGGCGCGGGCACATCCCGGCCGCGGTCCGCACCCCATCCCGTTCACGGCCGGCACCCGGCCGGCCGGCGACCGCACGCCGCTGGACCCACCGTCCCAGGTCCACCACCGCCCATGGCGAAGGCCCCGCGGGTGGGCCGGGCCGGCCGGCCGGGATGCGGGCCGGCCGGTGGCCGGGTGGCCGGGAGTTCTACCGGGCCGCGCCGGTGCGCGGACCCGGCCGAGCGGCAGCCGGGCCCGGGCCGGCTTCCAGGCATGCGCGGGCCCGCGACACCAGGACCCGGGCACGGCGCAGGTGACGGGTCACCTGCGGGAGCAGGGTGCCGCGGAAGCGATCGGCCACCCGCAGCTCGCCCGCGGCCGCATCGAGGAGCTCACCGACGTGGCGGACCGCGTGGCCGCGGGCACTGGCCCGGTACTCGGCCGCCAGCAGCGTCGCGGTGTCGGCCAGCTCGCCGACACCCGGGTCCTCGACCCGGTCCGCACCGAAGAACACCAACCCGCCGGCCAGCTCGGCCAGCAGATCGTCCCTGCGTACCACCCACCACGAACTCACGCTGTGATCATGCCCCATGACGGGACGTATCGAAGCGTGAACAGGTCAACCAACCCCGCACGCAAGCAACATGAACCGCGCAGCACCCGCCCAGCCGGCCGACGGCCGGCCGACGCGGCCCGGAGCAGCAGCCGCGGGCACGGGGGCGGGCGCAGCGGCACTCCGGCGGGCCCGAAGCCCGTCGGAAGCGGGCGGCAGGGGCGGGCCCGGGTCCTGTGCCGGTCCACGGGGCGCAGCACTCACGGCAGGAGATTCTTTCGCGGGGATCCCCGCGGGTACCTCACTGCCGCGGGAGCGCACCGAAGAATCGCCTGCCGCACGGCTCCCCCGGTGGCTGTCGGCGGCCTCGGGCGGCGGGCCGTCACCGGCCGGCCGGTGGTGCACCGGCAGTTGGTGGCCGGCTGCCCGGGTGCGCGGTGGGACGCCGGCGCCCTCGCCCGGTTCTCAGGACGGGCGGTGGCCGTTCAGGTGGTGGAAGCCGGTGTCCGGGCCGCCGGTGAACACCAGCGCCTCCCGGCCGAGCCCCAGCGCGCGCAGCAGGACACCGAGCGCGTGGTCGGCATCCTCGTGGGTGTGGTGCAGCCACACCCAGGTCTCGGCCTGTCCGTAGGTCATCAGGCTGAGGGCGAAATGCAGGCGCTCGACGGTGAACACCACGGCGTCGACCTCCCCCAGATCCTCCCAACTACGCTCCACCCGCAGGCGCAGCCGGGCCGCGAGCGCCTCCAGCGGCGGGGCGAGGCCGGCGATCATCCGGAACGAACCCCCGGCCGCCACCCACAGGCTCACCTGCGCGGCCGGGTTGCGGCCGGTGCCGTAAGACGGGCCGATGGCCGGCTGCCAGTCCGACTCCGGGCCAGGCACCACGATCTCCGCCATCCACTCCCCCTCGTCCACCGGCCGACGGACCAGGGCAGCCTAGCCCGGCCCGGGAGCGCGGCAGCGACGGCCGGGGGCCCGGGCGCGAGCGGGCGCCGCCCGGACCGTACGATTCGATCATGAAAGCCGGGTGGCTGTTCTCGCTGTCGCGGAACGTCACGGCGGCCCAGGCCGGGGCGGTGAGCGAGTACAGCCACAGCGTGCGGGCACCGTCCTCGTGCCGCTGCACCGCGCAGGTGACATCGCGCAGGCGCAGCCCGGCGGCGAAGGGGAAGGGGTCGAACTTGCCGTGCGCGGGGAGGGCGGTCGTGGTGGTGCTCTCGGTGAGGGTGCCGCCGGGCGGCGGAGACTGAGCCGGGCTCCGCCCGACCGACACCGACGGCAGGCGTCGGCACGCCGGCACAATCGGTCACCCGGGCTGCACGGCGCCAGGGTGGTGGCCGGCGTCGGCAATCAGCGCGACGAGGCTACGGAGTGCGCCTGTCTTCTCCTCCGTCCTGCTGCCGGCCGCCTGCAGCTACCAGGCTCGGGCTCTGATGCAGACGGGCGCGGGGACCGGCTCGTCCTGGGCTGCCGGGGCCAGGTCGTGGTGCGGGCCGTGTCACACGGACGGGTCGTCCGTCCCGGGAAGGGGACGGTTTGTCGCCGTCTGCCAGTGCTGCCCGACGACATTGACCCCGGCGCCAAGCCCGCGGGCGATCTCCCCCGCCTCACCGACGACGGTCCGGGCGGCCTGCCTGATCGAGCCCATGGCCTGGGTGAGGATGCCGAATCCCTCGTGACCCATGGGAGTCTCGATGCCGCCTGCGACCGATCCGCCGGGGGTGACCTCGTCGATGAAACGCGGCAGTGCCTCGGCCGCTTCCGTGGCGAATGCCTGCGGAGTCCGGCCGGCGGCTGCGGCCGACTTGGCGACGTTGTCCTCACCGACGGCGGCGGTGAACTCATCCGCGGTGATCGGCTCGTTGGGGCCGTTGCCGACCCAGGAGTCGACCTGCTTCCGAAGGCCGTTCGTCGAAAGTACGGTGATCGTCGTTTCGACGTCTTCCCGGGTGATGTCGGTGGCCATGTGACGGCCCTGCCTTTCGGTTGGTCAAGGATGCGGTGGGCGTATCCGCCGGACGTCCCCGGGAATCCGGTGCCGGGAGGTGCGGCCGGACACCATGATCATGTACAGAGGCCCAGCGAGACGGCACGGCTCGCAGGTGACCGAAACTGATCAGCTACGACCGGTCGGCTGAACCGCGCCGCACCGTCCACCCGCCAGAGGACTTCGACCCGGGGCCGCCACCGCGGGATCCGTCAACCGGCACCACCGGCCGGACGGCCACCCGTCCAAGCTGGGCGTCTTCATCGTGCTGCTCGTCGCCTCCCCGCCGCACGGGCTCGCCCTCCCGTCCGGCCCCGGCCACCGCGGCGGCCCGGGGCACCGACGGGGCGTTCGGCCGGCGCCGGGCACCGGACGTCCCCGGCGGTCCCGACCAGCCGCAGGGCGCCCACACCACCGACGACTTCACCGGCTGGCACGACAAAGCCAGCCTGGTGCAGCAGCAACCGCGGGCCCGCGAACTCGAGCACCACGATGCCGGCCGGCACCACGGGCCGAGCGCGCCCGACCCTGCTCTGTCGGTGGAAGGCACGGTTCGAGGGCTCGGGCGGGAGACCGCTGCTGGCCCGGGCCGGCGACGTGACAGGATCGGACGACTCCTGCCGCACCTCATTGCCCGCGGCGGGGAGCACCGACTTGGCCGGCCTGCACCTGCTCGCACCAGGTGCGGGTGGCCGGGACACCGACAGCAGGCCCCGGACATTGCGTCCGGGGCCTGCTGTCGTACGCCCGGCCGGCACGGGCGGCGGGTCAGAAGCTGCTGCGGCGTACGACGGGCCGGACGGGCGGGCCCTGCTCGCCACGCAGGGCGACGGCCGCGCTGCGGGTGCGCTCCAGCCAGCTGATGACCTGCCGCAGGGCGGCGGGGTCGAGGTGGCGGGTGAGGTCGCGGACGGCCTGGTGGTCGCCCTCGGTCAGGTGGTGGAGGCCGGCGCGGGCGAGCGCGGTGTAGAGCGGGGCGGCGTCGCGGCCGGCCAGGCCGCGGTGCGCGGCGTCGAGCCTGTGCCGGGCGTCTTCGGCGGCCTCGTGCGCCCGGTCGGCGATCTGCCGGCGGTGGCGCTCGGCGCGCAGGGCCTGCTGGAGTTCGGGGTCCCGATCGGCGTCGTAGGTGTCGAGGACGGAGGCGGCGACCAGCCGGCGGATCCGCTCCCACTCCTCGGCGACGGCCCCGGCCCGGCCGGCGGCACGCTCCTCGCCGGCGTCGGCGTCGGCGTGCCGATCGGCGATCCGCAGCTCCAGCCGCGCGGCGGCGAGGGCCTGGTCGATGGCGTCCAAGGTGAACCCGGCGGCCCGGCGCCGGACGCGGCCGCGGACAGCACCGAGCAGCCCGTCGTCCTCGCCGGCTTCGGGATCGAACTCCTCGCCCTCGTCCTCGGCTGCATGGCCGTCGGCCCGTGGGTGGACCGGGTGCTGGGCGAGAGCGGCGTGCAGCGTCGCCCCGGCCTCCCAGGCCTCGGCGTGCAGCACGGGCAGCAGCCGGCCTGCCGGGTCCCGGGTGACCACGATCCGGCCCTCCACCAGGGCCGCCCAGCCGTCCAGACCGTCGACGTCCTTCTCCACCCAGCCGCGGGCGAGGCCGGCGCCGTGGTGGAGGGTGCGGATGCCGTCGTGCCCGGACCAGCGCAGCCAGATCGTGCCGCGCACCTGCGGGGAGTCGAGGATCGCCCCGCCGAGGTCCCGGTCGGCGGGCTGGGGCCGGCTGCTGGTGGCGGCCAGCTCCAGCGGGGCGGGCGCGGTGGCGGCAGGGGCCGGGGCGGAGCGGAGCGGGTCGGTTATCGCGTGAGGCCTTCCGGGGTGTCGGTGACAGGTCGCGGGGCGGGCGCCGTGCCGTCGGCCAGGTCCCGCAGGTGGTGGACCGCGTCGTCCCACCCCTGGCCGTACCGGTACGGGCCGGTCAGGGCCGTCGGGTTGTGCGGGACGGCCTCCAACAGGTCCGCCGCCCGGCGCCAGGAGCCGGCCAGTGCCGCCCGCATCCGGTCGAACTCGGTGACCAGGGCCGCCAGTTCCTCGGCAGGCGGCAGTTCCACGGGGCCATCGGTGGCCAGGGCGCGGCGCAGCCCGCTCGCGGCTCGGCGGGCCAGCCGTTCGGTGTCCTGGTCGGCCGCGTAGGTCATGCCGCTCTCCTTGCTGTCGTGGGTCTGCGGCCGCCGAGGTGAACGCGGCTCGGCGGCCGGTGGACCGGGTCGGATCAGGCGGGGCCGGTACCGGTGCCGGTCCTCTCGATGGCCGGCAAGGCGTCCAGGAGTGCGGTCTGCTGGGCGCTGAGCTTCTCCTCGGCGCGGGCCTTGTCCTGCTTGCGCAGCCAGGCGCCGGGTCGGAACGTGGGGTCGGTGTCGCCGCCGGTGCGGTTGGCGGGGCCGGTGAGGGTGCCGCCGGCGCTGAGGTAGGCAAGCAGGCGGCGGTAGGAGCGGTTCCAGTCCGGGTCGATGCGCCACAGCGCGTCCAGCGCGGTCAGCTTCGCGTCCTGAGCGGCCGTGAGCTTGGTGCTCTTGCGCTGGCGGCCGACCCAGGCGCCGACCGCGTGGCCGTCCAGCTTCTCGGCGGCCGGGACGGCGAGGTGCCCGTGCGTCCGGGCCCAGGCGCGGGCGTGGGCGTAGCCGCGGTCCCAGGAGCGGGCGTGCTTGTCCCAGATCATGCCGAGCTGGTCGAGTTCGTGGATGCGCACCGGGGCGAGGAGGCCGGCGCCGTGGAGGTAGCGCTGGCGGTCCAGCCAGGAGATCAGAGCGCCGTCGCGGGTCTTGTCGGTGGGGTCGAGGTGGTGGTGCTCGGCGCGGAAGGCGTCGGCCAGTTGGTGCATGCGCTGCCACTCCGAAGCGCGCGGGTTGAAGGCGCGCAGCTTCACCGTGCGGAGGATCGCGTTCGCGTGCTTGCGGGCGTTGATCCGCAGCCAGTCCACCGGCGACGCCGAGGCCGGCTGCTCGGCGTCGGCCGGGCCGGCCTCGGTGCCCGTGTCCTCGCCGGCCGCCGGCTCGGTGAGGGCGTCGTCCTTCTCACCCGCCCGGCGGGTGCGCAGCTCGGTGATCCGGCCGACCACCCGGGCGTCGTGCGCGGCCAGCGCCCGCAGGACGCGCCAGATCGTGCGGAACGAGCTGGCCTCGATCTCGGTGTCGGCCTCGGCCCGCGCCGCCTCACCCGCAACCTCGGTGATCTCGGCCGGGTCGGCGGTAGTCGTGTCGTCGCCGATGGCGGGGGTGGGCAGGTAGACGGGGATGATGACCCAGGACACCTTGCCCTGCCGGTAGGCCTGACGCAGCGCCCGGCCGACGGCCTGGACGATGTCGATGACCGAGCCCTTGGGGTCCGCGAAGACGACGGCGTCGACGGCGGCGACGTCGATGCCCTCGTTGAGGAGCCGGCTGTTGCAGATGATGCAGCACTCCTCGCCCTCCTCGCCGGGCCGCTCCCCGGTGGAGGCCGAGAAGGTCGCGAACGCTGCCCGGCGGTCGCGCAGCCGGTCGGAGCCGGCCACCGCGAGCGCGGTCACCCGCTCGGGCCGGTCGCTGTCCGGGAGCAGTTCGGCGGTGGCGTTCATGGTGGCGGCGAACTCCCGCGCGGCCTGCACCCGGGAGTGGAAGGTGATGACGCGGCGCAGCTGGAGGTCGGCGACGGCGCGCAGGACGGCGATCTGCAGGGCGAGGCGCAGGAGTTCCTCGTTGGAGCGTTGGGAGCGCAGGTCGGCGACGGCGGGCAGGTTGAGCAGGTCGCGCAGGTCCTCGTCCGTGACGACTGGGACCAGGACCCGGTAGTCGGCGAGGTAGCCGTGCTCGATGCCCTGTCCGAGGGTCCAGGTGAAGACGGTGGGGCCGTAAACGGCCGGGTCGTCCATGGAGCAGAGCGCGGGCGGCTCTTGGCTGCTGTCGGCGTCGGCGGTGAGGTCGGCGAGGCCAGCCTTCGCGCGGGTGTCGTCGGCGATCTTCGGGGTGGCGGTGAAGTACAGCCGGCGCAGCGCCGGGACCTGGTCGTCGGCGTGGACGGCGGCCCAGGCCTTGCCGTCGGCGCCGGCGGTGCGGTGGGCCTCGTCGATGACCACGAGGTCCCAGGCGGGCAGGTTGAACAGCTGGTGGGCCTGGACGATGCGCTCCAGGGAGGCGTAGGTGGCGTAGACGGTGACCGGCTCACCCGGCTTCGCGCCGGCGACCAGGTCCGCAATCCGGGCGGCCTGGGTGGTGACCTGGGCGTGGACGCGGCCGCCGGCCTCCGCGCTCTCCAACGCCTCCTGGCGCGAGCACGCCGCCACCGCCAGCCCGCGGCGCCCGCCCTTCAACGACCAGGACGCAGCCGTCTGCTCCAGCAGCTCGATCGTCGGCACCAGCACCAACACCCGCCCCCTCGCGGCCAGGCGCCGCGCGCACCCGGCGGCGATCAGGGTCTTCCCGGAACCGGTCGCGGCGACCACGGTGGCGCGGCCACCGTTCTTCACGGCCTTCACCGCGGCCGCCACCGCGTCCTTCTGGAACCAGTGCAGCGGCAGCGGGTTCACCGTACCGGCCGGCTGCTGCGGGAGCACCGGGCCGGCGGCACCCAGCCCGGCCGGGACGTCCTCGATGGCGGTGGCGGTCGTGGTGTCCACGGCTCGGGATTCTCCTTCGGATGCTGAGACGGTCGCTCGGGGCGGGTGGAGGGTGTGGCAGCGTCGGGCGGGCCTCCCCGGAGCCGGGTCATGGTTGGGGAGAGGCCGACCCGGGGCTACTGCCCGGGGACCCAGCCGCGGACCTCCAGGTACGCGATGTCGGCGTCCTCCACCGCACGGCCGGTCTCCACCAGCCACTCCTTCATGGCCTCGGTGACGTCGCCGTGGTGGTCGGCGACGCGCCGGGACCACTCGGCGGCGTCGAAGCCGCCGCTGGACGCGGAGCCGTAGGTGCGTTCCTCGGTGCCGTCGGAGCGTGGGATGAACCCGCGGCGGATGCCGCCGGAGTCCTTCTCCGACCCGGCCGAGTAGACGTACTGGTCGGCCTTCATCCGGACGGTGAAGGCGAGGCGGCCGCCGGCCTGGCCGGTCTCGTGGACGACCGGGGCGAGGTGGCTCGCGCCGGAGCGGATGGCCTGCTTCCCGGCGCGGCCGGCCATCGACTCGCCAGGCTTGCCGACGGTGTCCTTGCCGCGGACCCTGGCCTTCTGGCCGGTCTTGGTGCGGCGACGGGTGGTGTTCGCCTCCGCGACGGCGGACAGCGCCTCGGTGTCGCGCTCGCCGCCGCGCACCGCGCGGACCAGCTGGCGCAGCGCACCGACCATGGAGGCGCCCTTGCCCTTGGTGAAGAACTGCGAGACGAGCGAGGCGTCGCGGCCGAGCATCCGGGCGACCTGGCGCTTGGTGTAGCCCTGATCGATCAGCTGCTGCGTCAGACGCGCGGCCTCGTTCGGCCGGTTCGGGTCCGCGGGACTCACTGCTGCTCAGCTCCCTTCTCGGCGGCGGCGAGTTCGGCGCGGCCCTGGCCGCGCAGCTGCAGGTACTGCTCCTGGCTGGTCGGGTGCTCAACCGGGCCGGTGAGGTGGCCCTTGAGGAGGTAGTCACCGGGCTCGCCCCGGTACGGCCAGGGCTGGCGCTCGGTCAGCGCGATGCCGTCGGTGCCGAAGTAGACGACCGTGCCCGGCCGCGCGTGCAGGGCACCGGCGACGCCGACGATCTCCTTGCCGTCGCGGTACTTCATGTCCAGCAGCGCGGCACGCGCCCCCGACCACACGTACGCGGCCCACTCCGGGTGCGCGTTCGGGTCGCGGGAGAACCCCGCCTGCCGCTGCCAGGTCACCACCGTCCCGTCCTGGCCGAGGATCTCCACCCCGCCCGGGAGCACCTCGCCGACCGGGGTGGTGCCGGACACCAGGCGCGGGCGCTGCGCGAAGCCGCCCAGGCCGAACAGCAGCACCGAGCGGACGGCGCGGGAGGCGAGGTAGGCCGCGTGCCGCTGGCGCTCGTCGCCATGGATCCGGGACAGGTTGGTCAGGTCCGCCCAGGCCGCCTTGAGGCGCTTGCCCCAGTCGTCCAGCGGCTTGCCGTCCTCGAAGACCAGGCCGCCCAGGATCTCGACCTTCCACGGCATCAGGTGATTGGCGAGCGCGAGGTGCACCTCCGCGCCGCCCGCCCACGTCGTGAACGTGGTCCCGGGCTGGGAGGGGTAGATCCAGGCACGCTCCCCGGTGACGGGGGCGGGCAGCAGGCCGACGTGGTTCCACCCCGCCGGGACGGTCACGCGCACGTTCCAGTGCGAGCAGGACATCAACGCCTTCGCCTGCTCGGCATCGGTCATCGCCGCGAACCCGGCCGCGGTGACCCGGGTCGGCGTGCCGACCGGGGACTTCCACAGGTGCTTCGCGTAGGCGAACGTCCGGTCGTACTCCACCAGCGCGGGCAGCTGCCCCGGCACCCGCGGCGGCAGGAGCAACTCCGTGCGGCCCTGGCCGCCGGTCGCGTGCAGCAGACCCCGCAGCTCCTCCGACAGGACCGGGTAGCCCCCGGCCCACTTGCCCTTCGTGGGGATGGTGCGGGTCCACAGGTCCCGGCCGGTCTGCGACGGGGAGCCCATCAGCACCACGTCGTCCCAGTGCCGGCGCAGCGCCTGCCACAGCAGGGTGAACGCCTGGCGGCACACTGCCACGTCGGCGCCGTCCGCGTCGAACCACTCCCCGATCGAGCGGATCTCCACCGTGCCCGCGTCCGGGGCGGCGGCGGGGGCGTAGCGGCCGACGGGCTGCCGCTGGTGGACGAAGTGCCCGGCCAGCCTGTCCCGGCCCGACCCCACGGCGGTGGTCCACCGCTCGGACGGGGTGTTCAGCCACGCCGCGACCGCGTCCTTGAGCGTGGAGTACCGCTCGGCGCCGTCGTGCCACGGCGTGCCGGCGGTGATGTAGACCCGCTCGGTGCCCGGCGCGGCGTGCAGGACGGCGTCCAGGATCTCCCCAGGCGTCCGGGCACCGAGGTCGAGACGCACCACCTGGTCGCGGACCGCCAGCTCGCCGGTCGCGGTGTCCAGGAACACGGTGGAACGGGCCTGCTGGGTGAAGGCCGGCCGCTTGGACACCAGACCGGTGGTCACCGCCTCGAACCGCGCACCGGCCGGGCCCTCCGGCAGGGTGGGCAGCTCACGCGGCCCGACCACACCCCCCGGACGCTGCACGGCAGCGACCGAAGCGGGCGAGTCGACCGGCGCAGCGGCGGAGTTGTCGGCGCGAGTCGCCACGCTGGGGTCGGACTGTACGCCGGGTTCTGTCTCCTGCGGTGCCCGTACACCGGACGGCGCGACGACGGTCACCGGCTGCTCGTCGGCGGCCGGATCGCTCGCGTCCTCGCGTGGCGCTTCGGCAGCTTCAACGGCTGGCGCAGGCCGACCGACCGGTGCGGCAGGGACCTGCTCGGCCACGGCGGCGGGGCGGGTCAGCGCCGGGGCGAGCGCAACGACGGACTCGGCGACCGGGACGGCCTGCGGCGCCTGCTCCTCGACGGCCACCGCGGCGCGGGCCTGGTCGTCGGCCTTGGTGCGGACGGCGGTGGGCGTCGGGTCCAGCAGCGGCGCGATCCGCACCACGACGGCCAGCGTCAGCCCGGACGCCTTGGCGATCGGCGCGGCCTGAGCCCCCTCGTACCCCGCGAGCCCGGCCACCGTGCGCGCGCGCCGGGCGGCGAGCTTGTCCAGCTCCTTCTGCGCGGCCGCGACCTGCTTCTCGGCCTGGCCGATCTCGGCACGCAGCTCGCGCAGGCCGGCGAGCTCGGCGGTGTACGTCTTGCGGTCCATCAGCGGGTCACTTGCCTTCCGCGGTGCCGGTGGTGCTGTCGGTGTCGAGAGGGCGGGCCCGGCGGGCCAAGGTCAGCCAGCCGTCCGACCCCTGGGTGCCGTGGATGTCGGCCAGCCCCGCCAGCAGGAACGCGTACGCCCCTCGCTTGGGAGCCCGCGGCTGGGCGGTGCCGTTCTCCCACTTCGCGAACGTCTCCCGCCGGGTCTCCAGCGCGGCGGCCACCTCGACCTGCGTCAGACCGGCCGCCTTGCGCAACCGCTCCCGCTCCACGGGCTCCGGGAGGTCCCCACCGTCCCGGGCCTTGGCCAGCAGCGCGTCCACCGCCGCGAAGATCTCACTCATCACATACCTCCCGTCCAAAAGCTAGCACTGGACGCATCATCAAATGCAACACAGTTGCGCTCATGTAAGCCTCACCATGACCGCATTCCCGGCGCTGCCCCCCGGTGGACCGGCCCGTTGTCGACGTCGCCAAGGGCCAGGCCCGCGCGCTCGACCTCAACGCGGCGCAGCTCGCCGTGCTGCGCACAGCCACCCGCAGCGTCCGGGCGGGCCACCAGCACGGCGACCGGGCCGGACCGCGTCCCGGTCCTACTCGGCGCCGGCCGGCGGGCAATGGGCCAGGCAAGCGCCGTCGCAGGGCGGGACGGACACGCCGGCCGCGGCGCACGAGCCGACGAAGTGGGCGTTGCCCAGGACGTCGAAGAGGTGGTCGGCCTGCGGGCCGGTCGACCCGACTCGAAGGTCAAGCCCGGAGCCGCACGAGGTCGGGCCTGCGCGCGGGGCACTCGGCTCAGGCCACGGCGGGGCTTCGGCTCTCGGCGAGGACAACGTCGCGCCAGCGTCCGTGGTGGCGGCCGAGTCGTTCGCGGGTGCCGACGATGCGGAAGCCGACCCGGGCGTGCAGGGCGATGCTGGCCGTGTTCTCCGGGAAGATCCCGGACTGGAGGTCCAGATCCCGGCGACGTCGGTGGAGTCCAGCGGCGCCTGGAGCAGGGCCGTGTCCACGCGGCGGCCGCGGGCATCGGGGTCGATGTAGACGGAGTGCTCGACCACCCCGGCGTACGCACACCGGATCGGCACCACTGCGGCCCGGCCAAGCACCCGGCCGCTCTCGACGGCGACCAGGCGGTGCTCGGCGAGCCGGGTGGCGCGTCGAACGCCTCCCAGGTCGGGGCAGTGGTTTCGAAGGTGGCGTTGCCGCCGTCGATCCCGGCCCGATAGATCGCCAGGACCTGCTCGGGGAGCATCGCGGTGACGGTCGGCGCGGCGGTGGTCACGCGGCGGCCTCGATGCCGAGCTCGGCGAGCAGGCTGCGGATGCGCTGCTCGATCTGGTCGCGGATCGGACGGACGGCGTCGACGCCCTGCCCGGCCGGGTCGTCCAGCTTCCAGTCGAGGTACCGCTTGCCGGGGAAAAACGGGCAGGCGTCGCCGCAGCCCATGGTGATCACCACGTCGGACGCCTGCACCGCCTCGGTGGTGAGGACCTTCGGGACCTCGGCGGAGATGTCGATGCCGACCTCGGACATGGCGTCGACGACGGCCGGGTTCACGGTGTCGGCCGGGGCGGAGCCGGCGGAGCGGACCTTGACACGGTCGCCGCCGAGGTGGGTGAGGAAGGCGGCGGCCATCTGGGAGCGGCCGGCGTTGTGCACGCAGACGAAGAGCACGGAGGGGGCGGCGGGAGCGGTCACGGGGATTCGTCCTTCGGGCGGGAGAGCGGGGCGGGAGAGCGGGGGTTCAGCGGCCGGCGCCGGCGGGGTGGTGCTCGCCGTGCGGCACGACCACGTCTTCGGCGTCGGCGGCCGGGGCAGTACGGCCGAACAGCGCGGTGACCAGACCGATGCCCACGACGAGGCCGGCGAGCTGGGCGGCGACGAAGGGCAGCACAGAGGCGGGGGCGATCCCGGCGAAAGTGTCGGTGAACGCCCGGCCGATCGTGACTGCGGGGTTGGCGAAGCTGGTGGAGGAGGTGAACCAGTACGCGGCGCCGATGAACGCGGCGACCGCGACCGGGGCCAGCTGCGCGCGGCCGGCCCGGGCCAGGCCGAAGATCAGCAGGACCAGTCCGGTGGTGGCGACGACCTCGCCCAGCCACAGGTGCCCGGACCAGCGGGCGTGGGTGGACCAGCGCACCAGTGGCTCGGCGAACATCGCGTTGGCGAGCACGGCGCCGCCGATCGCGCCGGCGATCTGGGCCGGGACGTAGGCGGCCACCGCCCAGGCGGTCGGGCCTTCGCCGCCGCGGCGGCCGGTCCACCAGGCGGCCAGGGTGACCGCCGGGTTGAAGTGTGCGCCGGAGACCGGGCCGAGCAGCGCGATCAGCACGCCGAGCCCGAACACGGTGGCCAGGGAGTTGGCCAGCAGCTGCAGCCCGACGTCGCCGGCGAGCTTGGTGGCCTGGATACCGGAGCCGACCACGACGGCGACCAGTGCGCCGGTCCCGACGAACTCCACGGCCGCCCGCCGGCCGAGCGGCGCCATCCCGGTCATCTCGCCGCTCCCGCACTCGCGGCGGCCGGGGCCTGCAGCAGGGAGGAGAGCTTGGCCAGGGCGGCGGGCAGCACCCAGTAGTAGACCCAGGTGCCGCGCCGCTCGGAGCCGACCAGGCCGGCTTCGCGCAGCACCTTCAGGTGGTGGGAGATGGTGGGCTGGGAGACGTCGAACGGGCCGGTCAGGTCGCAGACGCACGCCTCGCCGCCCTCGTGGGAGGCGATCAGCGACAGCAGTCGCAGCCGGACCGGGTCCGACAGCGCCTTGAACATCTTCGCCAGGTCGACGGCGGCTTCCTCGCCCAGCGGCTCGCGGACCATCGGCGAGCAGCAGGCCACTGCCTCGTCCTGCCCGAGCACGACCAACTCCGAATTCGACATACGTCTATATTGACAGTCATCTAATCTCCGGAGCAAGCTCGCTGTATCGACAGTCGTCGAAACAAGACCCGATCGGGGAGACCGCCATGTCCCGTGTTCAGCTAGCCCTGCGCGTCGCCGACCTCGAAGGCTCGATCGGCTTCTACTCCAAGCTGTTCGGCACCGAGCCGGCCAAGCTCCGTCCCGGCTACGCGAACTTCGCCATCGTCGAGCCCCCGCTCAAGCTCGTCCTCATCGAGGGCGACGCCGGCGAGGACACCCGCCTGGACCACCTCGGTGTCGAGGTCGAGACCACCGAGCAGGTCACCGCTGCCACCGCGCGCCTGAAGGACGCAGGCCTGGCCACCTTCGAGGAGAACGACACCTCCTGCTGCTACGCGCTCCAGGACAAGACCTGGGTGACCGGCCCAGGCAAGGAGCCCTGGGAGGTTTACGTCGTCAAAGCCGACGCCGACACCCTGGGCAAGAGCACGGAGGGCTTGCCGGACGTCTGCTGCGGCACCACGGCCTGCTGCGCCCCGGACGGGCAGGCCGCCGACCCCGCCCAGACGCCGGCCGAGGCGAAGGCCGCCGGGGACGGCCTTCGCCGCTGAGCCGGCTAATGGCCGCCGGCGGTCGGGCAGCTGCGGTCAGGACGCCGGGGCCGGGGGGTCGGTGAGTCCGTCGATCAGCAGGTCGTCGAGGACGACCTGGTACCAGACGTCGGTGGTGGTCCCGTCCGCCCAGTTCTCGGTCAGGATGACGGTGCTGTGGCCCTCGGGGCTGGTCGGGGCGGTCCGCAGCGACCAGGAGTCGGGGGTGTTCTGGGCCCGGAAGACGGGGTCGGCCTGGTGCTGGGCGCCCCAGTCGTCGAGGGCGGTGTCGAGGTCCTTGGCGAGGTAGTCCTCACGGACCTGCATCGGGCTCTTGCCCTCGGTGTGCTGGCCGAGCACCGCCTCGCGGTAGTTGTAGACGAAGCTGTCGACCTGGTCCCTGGCCCTGGATTCCTGGACATCGGTCGGCCGGACCGCCGCCGCGGCAGGAGACGGTGGCCCGGCGACGGCCGGAGCGGTCGCGGCAGCGCCGGCCAGCAGGGTGACGGCGCAGGCGGCGGCGCACAGGGCGCCGCGCAGATGTCTGGCGAGCAAGAGGCTCTCCCTTCCTTCATGGGAGGTGACAGGTGATCAGCTCCCGGACGCCGCCAGTGAAACACCCGTAAGCGAACCGTCCCGGCAGACACCACGAACAGGGGCGCGCTCGCCCGGCCGAGCGCCCCCGACCGGTACCCGAACCGGCCGACACGACACGACCGTCGGCACCTACGCCCGGAGGAAGAGGCGGCCGGTCAGGACGGCAGCGACGAAGACGAGAGCGAGCCCGAGCCGGCCCGCTGCTGACCGGCGGGCGCCGCCTCCCGTTCGGAGTCCGGCGGGATCAGCCGGGCGATGCCACCGCACAGCAACTCCAGGCTCGCGGCGAACTGCGCCTCCTGGTCGTGCGCCGCGGCGGCCAGCGTCCGG
>NZ_JBEOUL010000043.1:0-46339 GCF_040304075.1 Kitasatospora sp. NPDC094015 | reverse complement strand
GCCGCGAGATCGGCGACACCACCACCCTCGCCGACACCACCGTCATGAACCTCATCCAGGCCCAACTCCCCACCACCGACAGCAAGAGCTGACCCCCACCACCACCCCGGCCGGCCCCCGCACCACCCCACGCGAGGGCCGGCCGCACCGGTGGGCACACCCACCGAGGAGCAGCCTCAGCCCGCAAACGCCTCCCCCGCGTCCACAGGTCCCACCAGCCCCAGCAGCGCCTGCTGAGCCAGCTGGGTGAACTTCCGGCGGGAGCACGGCTGGGTGTTCGCCATGACCACCAGCCCCACCTGCGCCGCCCGCCCGAAGCCGATGAAGGTGGAGCAGCCCCGGGTCGAACCTGCCTGGAAATGCAGCTCGCGTCCGTCGTGCTGCCGCTGGTTCCAGGCGAGGCAGATCCGTGTCCCGGAGCGCCTGCGAACCACTCGCGGCTCGCAGACGTCCCGCAGCGCCACCTGGAGACTGGCCGCGGCGCCGGTCCGTTCGGGGATCGGCACCACGTCGACCGCCAGGTGCGCCTGCAGGTACCGGAGCATGTCGTCCGCCGTGGAGCGCAGGGCGGCGGCGCCGGGCAGCGCCGGGATCCGGAAGGACGGCAGGCTCCGCCCGCGCCGGTAGCTGGTGATCTCCTCCGGGCCGGTGCCGCAGGAGGTGTCGATCAGCCCGAGCGGTTCGCAGATCCGGCTGGTGAGCAGGTCCTGGTAGCGCCGGCCGGCGGCGTTCGCCAGCACCAGGCCGAGCAGGCCGGTGCCCAGATGGGAGTACCGGACCTGGGCGCCGGGGGTGCCGCGGACGGGTGTCCTGGGCAGCGCGCGCAGCAGGTGGGCCGCGCTGAAGGTGGCGTACGGATCGGTGAACCAGCGGGGAGCGGCCGAGGCGGCCAGTCCGCCCGGGAGCCTCGGCAGGCCCGAGGTGTGGGTGGCGAGGTGGAGCAGGGTGATCGGCCGCTCGTGCGGGTAGCCGGGGGCCAGGCCCGCCGGGAGGTAGCGGTCGATCGGGTCCTCGTACCGGACCTCGCCGCGGGCGACCATGTCGGCCAGCAGCAGGGCGGTGAAGGTCTCGGTGACGGCTCCGAGTCCGAAGCGGGAGTCGGCGCGGACCGGGCGATCGGCCGCCCGGTCGGCGTAACCGCGGCAGGCAACGGTGCGCCGGTCCCCGCGGATCACCGCGAACGTGATCCCGCCGCTGGGCGGGACGGTGCCGAACAGCGGGCGCAGTCGCCGGAGCAGGTCCGGTTCGAGCTCGTCGCAAGGCTCGGCGGCGACGACGGCAGCAGGGTCGGCGGCCACAGCGGCGGTCACCACAGCGCCGACCACCACCGCGGATGTCGCCACGGCGGCGCGGATCGGTACGGGAAGGCAGCGGGCGGGCTGAGGTAACAGAGGCGGGGCACTCGGAGCGTCCTCGCCGCCCGACCAGCCCTCGCCTCCCGTCGGTATCGGTTCGGCTTCCTGATGTTGCATCAGATCCTCCGGGGGGACGACAAGGGCCGCCCGTCGTGGGCGGCACCTGCTGCTGACGCTAGGAAGGCCCCGCCCGTCCCGCATCCGGTCGAACCCGTTCGGGTCACCGGCCGCTCCGCACACGGAGGTTTCCGGCCAGGGCACGCCCGCCCCCGAAGTTCCAGGCCGCGCGGAGCGCCGTCGCGGATAAAATGCAACAAACCGGATATCGCAAGGGCCAGCCCGTAGACCGTTAG
This sequence comes from Kitasatospora sp. NPDC094015, assembly GCF_040304075.1. Lineage (NCBI taxonomy): Bacteria > Bacillati > Actinomycetota > Actinomycetes > Kitasatosporales > Streptomycetaceae > Kitasatospora > Kitasatospora sp. NPDC094015. Next base: position 44,631 of record NZ_JBEOUL010000043.1, on the reverse strand, counting down.
ACTGTCAAAAACACATCAAGGTCTCTGAGGCGCGCCGGGAAGTCTGGTCGGCACTGCACCACCGGTGTACCCATCTGCCGCCCGCCCTCAGGAGGTCCCCGCCGTGGCCACGCCGCCGCCGACCGAGCGCCGCCAGTTCCTCGGTCTGCTCCCGCTCCCCGAGCGCCGGTTCATCGTCGAAACCCTGCGCACCGAAACCGCCGGCGGCGTCCTGCTGCTGCTCGCCGCGGTGGCGGCACTCATCTGGGCGAACGTGTGGCCGCACTCCTACGAGACGGTCAGCGACTTCACCATCGGCCCGTCCTCCCCGCTCCACCTCGACCTGAGCCTGGAGACCTGGGCCAACGACGGCCTGCTGAGCATCTTCTTCTTCGTCGCCGGCATCGAGCTCAAGCGGGAGTTCGTGGCCGGCGAGCTGCGCACCCCGAGCGCCGCGGCGCTGCCGGTGGTCGCGGCGGTGTGCGGGGTGGCGCTGCCGGCGATCGTCTACACGGTGGCCAACAGCGGCGCCGGCGGGCACCCGGCGGGCTGGGCCATCCCGACCGCCACCGACATCGCCTTCGCCCTGGGCGTGCTGGCCGTGGTGGGCACCCACCTGCCGGCGGCGCTGCGGGCGTTCCTGCTGACGCTGGCCGTGGTGGACGACCTGATCGCCATTCTGATCATCGCCGTCTTCTACAGCTCCGGCATCAAGTTCTGGGCGCTCGGGCTGTCACTGGCCGGCCTGGTGCTGTTCTGGTTCCTGCACCGGCGCGGGGTGCACGGCTGGTACCTCTTCGTCCCGCTGGCGCTGGTGATCTGGGGGCTGATGCACGAGAGCGGGGTGCACGCGACGGTCGCCGGTGTGGCGATGGGGTTGCTGCTGCGCTGCCACACCGAGGGGGACGAGAAGGAGTCCCCCGGCGAGCACATCGAGCACCTGGTCCGGCCGCTCTCGGCCGGGTTCGCGGTGCCGGTGTTCGCGCTGTTCGCGGCCGGAGTGGTGATCTCCGGGCCGGCCCTGCGCGAGGTGTTCACCCAGGCGGCCCCGCTCGGGATCGTACTGGGACTGCTGATCGGCAAGACGGTCGGCGTGTTCGGCGGCACCTGGCTGGCCGCGCGCTTCACCCGGGCGACCCTCAACCCGCAGCTGAAGTGGGCCGACCTGTTCGCGGTGGCGACCCTGGCCGGCATCGGGTTCACGGTGTCCCTGCTGATCAGCGAGCTGGCCTTCGACGGCGACGACGCGCTGACCGAGCGTGCCAAGGCCGCCGTGCTGGTCGGCTCGGTGCTCTGCGCGATGATCGCCACGCTGCTGCTCAAGCTGCGCAACCGGCACTACCGGCGGCTGTGGGACGAGGAGGAGCGCGACTCCGACGGCGACGGCATCCCGGACGTCTACCAGCAGGCGGACTGAGCCGACGGACCAGCACGCAGCGCCCTGACGGCTGCTCACCCGGGCCCGGCCGCTGTGCGCCAACCGAGGCCACTGTTCCCCCTGGGGCGGCCCCGGAGTGGTGCCTGACTGACCGGTAGGGGCATGATGCTGAGCTGTCGATCGAGTGAAGAAGCCACGCGAAGGAGAACCGCTGATGGCCGCAGGAACCGCAGACCCTGGCAACGTCCGGGCCCCCTACGAGGGCGAGCGTTCGGTGGGGCAGCTGTTCGCCGCGGCCACCGCCGACCTGTCCGCGCTGGTCCACGACGAGATCGCGCTCGCGAAGGCGGAGATCCGGGCAGACGTCAAGCGCGGCGTCACCGGCGGCGTCTCGCTCAGCGTGGCGGGCGTGGTGGCCCTGGCCGCCATCCCGATGCTGAGCTTCGCGGCGGCGTACGGCCTGCAGGCGCTCGGGCTGACGCTGGGCTGGTCCTTCCTGATCGTCGGCGGCGCCTACCTGGTGCTGGCGGGGCTGCTCGGGCTGCTGGCGATGCGCTCGTTCAAGAAGATCGAGAAGCCGCACCGCACCATCGAGGGCGCCCAGGCGACCGCGGACGTGCTCAAGAACGCCCGGCCGCGGCCGGCCACCAAGGAGGAGATCGACCGGGCGCTGGGCCGTATCCCGTAGCCGGGACGGTGCCTCGGCCGCCAGCGTCCGGAGCTCCGGCTCCGGGCGCCGTGGACCGCCGGCCGAGGCGTACGCGAGTGCCGGGCACGTCTGCGCCGCGCGGGTATGACAGGCTCTCGGTATGCCGCTGGACCAGAAGCCCGTTCCCACACCGCCTGTCACGCCCCGGCCCGCCGAGGCCGAGGCCGAGTGGAGCGTCCGCTCGGCCGGGCCGTGGGTGCACCGCGATCTGGCCGCCAACGGCGCCAGGTTCCACATCGCCGAGGCCGGCGAGGGCCCGCTGGTGCTGCTGGTGCACGGCTGGCCGCAGTACTGGTGGGCCTGGCGGCACCAGCTCACCGCGCTCGCCGAGGCCGGCTACCGGGCCGTGGCGGTGGACCTGCGCGGCATGGGCGGCAGCGACCGCACCCCGCGCGGCTACGACCCCGGCAACCTGGCGCTGGACATCACCGGGGTGATCCGCTCGCTCGGCGAGCGCCGTGCCCACCTGGTCGGCCACGCCACCGGCGGCACGCTGGCCTGGGTGGCCGCGGTGATGCGCCCTTCGGTGATCCGCAGCCTGACCGTGGTCTCCGCCGCGCACCCGCGCCACCTGCGCCGGGCGCTGCTGACCGACCGTCGCCAGATCGCCGCCTTCGACCACGTGCTGGGCTTCCAGCGCCCGTGGATCCCGGAGCGCCGGCTGGTCGCCGAGGACGGCGCCCTGGTCGCCGAGTACCTGAACGCCTGGACCGGCCCCAACCTGCCGGACCGCGAGGCCCTGACGGCCTACCGGAAGGCGATCCAGATCCCCAGCACCGCGCACTGCTCGATCGAGCCGTACCGCTGGCTGATGCGCTCGATGGCCCGCCCGGACGGCATCCAGTTCGCCCGCCGGATGAAGAAGCCGATCAGCGCGCCGACCCTGCACGTCCAAGGCGCCGCCGACCCGGTGCTGCTGGCGCAGACCGCGCTCGGGGCCGGCGAGTACGTCGAGGCGCCGTACCGCTGGCGGCTGATGCCCGGGGTCGGGCACTTCCCGCACGAGGAGGCACCGGAGGAGTTCTCGGCCGAACTGGTCAACTGGGTGGGCGAGCACAAGGACTGACGTCGCCTCGGGCCGGACGGCTGCGAAGGGCCACGGACGCCCTTCTCCGGGACCTGAGGCAGGTTCATATGACAATCGCACATGACAGATGGACAGTCGGGACGGTTACTCCGCTCGGCTCACGGGCATCCATCCAGGTATGACCTGGATGCCCGAAAGTGAGCGCCCCGCGCGCCGACACCGGCCCGGCAGCGGCTCGCAGCCCCAGTCCGACCGGTCCCAGCGTCCCGAGCGGGAGCACGGGGCCGAGTGGCCGTACGCAGGCGCCGGCCGCCAGCAGCTGGCGGGGGCAGGCCCGGGGGCGCGCCGGATGGGCATCCCGCGCATCCTGGGCCGCCGTGCGCGGTGGGTCGGGGCGCGACTGAGGCGCGAGCCCTGAGGGCCCGGGCGCGAGCCGTCGCGCCCGCGCCCCCGAAGCCGAACCCGTCCACCCGGCGCGGGCCGCTCGGCACGGCCCGCCCGGCGCGGTCGGCTCAGCCGAGCACGGTCGGCGACACCGCGGTGAACCAGAGCAGCACGAAGGTGGCGACCGTCATCACCGGGACCAAGAACTTGGTCTCCACGTCGTTGCCGCTGCGCTTGATCAGCACCAGTTCGTAGCGCTCCTTGTGCGGCCACAGCAGCGGCGCGCCCTTCTTGGTGAGGCAGTCCCCCAGCAGGTGCGCCAACGTGCCCAGGGCCACCGCGTACGGGAGCCAGCCGGGTGCGTTCGGCATCCACTTGTTCATGCCGGCCGTGCCGAGCGCGGCCATGCCCATGATGGTGATCCACGCCGTCGGGCCGTCACCGGGTGGGTGCAGCCGCAGCGCGCGGATCGCCATGGCCAGCAGGAAGAAGGTCAGCCCGAGGGTGAAGTTCCGCCCGAGGTAGCTGATCCCGGCCCAACTGCCCGCGCCCATCAGCGCGACGAACAGCAGTGAGTGGGTGGCGTGCCGGTGCCCGCCCGAGATCCACGCGACCAGCCGGCAGAGCAGCTTGGAGATCGGCCCGAGGAAGTTGGCGATGGTGCCGTCGTGGTGGTCCAGGTCGGGCAGCAGCGCCGCGCCCGCGCACAGCACCGTGCCCATCAGGATGTCGGCCGGCTGCAGGTGGGTACCGAGCAGCAGCGGCGGCAGGAACGGCGCCGAGCCAGCGTACAGCATCGCGCCACTGATCGCGTGCGAGTGACCCATCATGACGTCTCGCTGACCTCCTGTCGGACCCCGGCGCCGCCCCCGCTCCCCCGGCCGCCGAGCCGGACGGTCGAGCCGAACGGCCGAGCCGGGCGCTGCGCCGAACGAGTGAGCGTGGGCCGACGCTACCAGGGCGGCCGGACGCCCCGCGCGGGCCACGACGGAACGGATGACGACGAGCCCGCGCCCGCCCGAACGGGGGTCAGAGCGCGCAGCCCTCGGTGTCCACCCTGGCGGTCGCGGTGGCGCCCTGGACGGCGTCCTCCCGCACCTCGGCGGCGGTGAGCACGTACCCGGTGTCCGAGCTGTCCAGCGACTTGGCGAACACCACCCCGTAGACCTCGCCGTCGGGGGTGAGCAGCGGGCCGCCGCTGTTGCCCTGGCGGACCAGCGAGCGCACCGAGTAGACGTCGCGGACCACTTGGCCGCGGTGGTAGATGTCCGGCCCGTTCGCCTGGATCCGGCCGCGGATACGGGCCGGCTGGACGTTGAAGGCGCCGTTCTCCGGGAAGCCGGCGACGATCGCGCTGTCGTTGGTCCTGGCCTCGCCGGCGAAGTTCAGCGCCGGGGCGTTCAGCTTGGGGACGTCCAGGACGGCGATGTCGCGCTGCCAGTCGTAGCGGACCACCGTCGCGTCGTACAGCTGGCCGGTGCCGCCGATCTGGACCGTGGGCTCCCCGACGCCGCCCACCACGTGGGCGTTGGTCATCACCCGGTGCGGGGCGAAGACGAAGCCGCTGCCCTCCAGCGTCTTGCCGCAGGAGGTGGCCGTGCCGACCACCTTGACCAGGCTCTGCCGGGCCCGCTGCACGGCCGCGCTGCCGGCCAGCGCCGGGTCCGGCGCCTCCACCTCGGTGATCGGCTCGTGCTCGAAGGGGTTGAACACCTGAGGGAAGCCGCTGCGCGCCAACTCCTTGCTGAAGTCGGAGAACCAGTTCGGGGCGTCGTCCGGCAGCACGTCCTGGACCCCGCCGAGCACCGCCGAGGTGCGGACCTGCTTGGAGACGGTCGGCAGCGAGGTGCCCGCCAGTGCGGAGCCGATCAGCCAGGCGACCAGCAGCATCGAGATCACGTTGACCACCGAGCCGCCGATCGCGTCCAGCGTCCTGGCCCGGCGGCGGCCGATGTGCCCGCGCAGCTTCCAGCCGAAGTGCGTGGTCACGGCCTGGCCGATCGCCGCCAGCACGATGACCACCACCACCGCCACCACCGAGGCGGTGGTGCCCGGCCCGATGTGCCGCAGCAGCAGCGGCAGCAGCTGCACCGCGATCAGGCCGCCGCCGAGGAAGCCGAGGACGGAGAGCACGCCGACCACGAAACCCTGCCGATAACCGGAGACGGCAAAGCCCACCGCGGCGGCGATCAGCAGCAGATCCAGGACGTTCACCCGGATACCCTCCCATGTCCTCGGCGCGCGGCGGGCACAGTCAGGCCCGGTAGCCCGGTCGGGCCACTCGGCGGGCAGGGAGCGCACCGCCCTGGGAACGTCTGAGCAGAGATCCGTCAGGACCGGACACCGAGCCGACAGGACCCGGAACCAGGGAGGCAGGAATGTGGGATGCCAGTACCACCGCGGTGGAGGCCGAGTGGCTGCCCCCGCTGGACATCCCCGAGCCCGGCCCGCAGAACCGGTTCACCGTGTTCCTGCGGGCGCTCCTGGTCATCCCGCAGGCGATCGTGCTCTGGCTGCTCAGCATTGCCGCCTTCGTCGTCGCGGTGATCGGCTGGTTCGGTGCGCTCGCGCTCGGTCGGCTACCCGACTTCGCGTTCCGCTACCTCTCGGCGTACGTGGCGTACGACACCCGGGTCGAGGGCTACCTGATGCTGCTGGTCGACCGGTACCCGCCGTTCCAGCTCCGGCCGGCCGACTACCCGATCCGGATCGAGCTGCGGCCCGGCCCGCTCAACCGGCTGGCGGTGTTCTTCCGGCTGGTGCTCGCGATCCCGGCCGCGATCATCCAGAACGTGCTGGTCACCGGATGGTGGGTGATCGCCTTCTTCAGCTGGCTGGTGGTGCTGGTGCTGGGGCGGATGCCGCGGCCGCTGTTCGAGGCGACCGCGGCGGTGCTGCGGTACCGGATGCGGTTCGGCGCGTACCTGCTGATGCTGACCCCGGCCTACCCGAAGCGGGTGTTCGGCGACGAGGCGCCGCTGGTCGAGCCGCCGCTGCCGGCGGGAGCGGGCTGGCCGGGCGCGACGGGCCGGCCGGCACCGGGCCAGCCCGGAGCACCCGGAACGCCCGGAGCGCCTGGGGTACAGGGGACGCCGGAGTTGCCCGGCGCACCGGTGACCGGGGCGACCGCCTCCTCCGCGGGCGCGGCCGCAGGTGCCGGGGGCGCGGCCGGCGGCGGACCTGTCTGGGGCACGCCCCCGGCGCCCGGGCCGAAGACCGTCGGCGCACTCGGGTCGGCGACCCGGCCGCTCGTCCTCAGCGGCGGTGCCAAGGCGCTGATGGTGCTGTTCATCGTGGCCGGGGTGGCCTCGTCCATCGCCAGCTCGGTCAACCGCGACTACGACGACACCGACCACGAGGCGGCCGTCTCGGTGGTCCGCCAGCTGCCGGACACGCTGTACGCACTGACCGGCGACCGCTAGGCCCTCTCTTCCGGATCCTGGCGGATCAGACGGCGGGACCGCTGCCCGGCCCGGTCGCCTCCGCGCGGCTGCGGACGGCCGGCCCGAACGCCTCGTCCGAGAGCGCGACGGTGCGGGCGGTGTCCCAGGGCCGGGCCAGGCCGCTGTAGTGCAGGACCCGGTCGATCACGCCCGCCGTGAAGCCCCAGACCAGCCTGCCGGCCACCTCGAAGGCGGGCCCGGTGAAGCCGGACGGGTGCTTCAGCCGCGCCCGGTTGGCCGGGTCGGTGAGGTCGGTCAGCGGCACCCGGAAGACGGCGCCGGTCTCCGCCAGGTCCACCGGCGCCACCGGGGTCTCCCGCCGCCACCAGCCGAGCACCGGGGTCACCACGAAGTCGCTCACCGGGATGTACAGCGCGGGCAGGGTCGCGAAGACCTGCACCCCCGAGGGGTCGAGCCCGGTCTCTTCGGCCGCCTCCCGCAGGGCCGCCGCCACCGGACCAGGACCGGCCGGGTCGCCGTCCTCGGGGTCGAGCGCACCGCCCGGGAAGGAGGGCTGGCCGGCGTGCGAGCGCAGCGAGCGGGCCCGTTCGATCAGCAGCAGGTCGGGGCCGAGCGGCCCCTCGCCGAAGAGCATCAGCACGGCCGAGGGGCGGCCGCCCTCGGGCGGCGGCAGGAAGCGGCTCAGCTGCTCGGGGCGTACCGACTCGGCCGCCTGCCGGACCGGCAGCAGCCAGCCGGGCAGGCCCTCGCGCTCGACCAGCACCGTCATGCCGCCCCCTCCGCCGTCTCCGTGGCCTGGTCCGGCGTCGCGGCACCGGGGCCGGGCGCGGTGGCCCGGGCGGCCGCCTCCCCCGGGTAGTCGGCCGGCGGCCGCAGCCGCTGGCCGGGCTGGCCGCCGAGCTCGTACTTGAGCAGCTTGCGGGCCTTCTCCGGATCGGTCTCCCCCTCCCCGTACGCGGGGCAGAGCGGCGCGATCGGGCAGGCCCCGCAGGCGGGCTTGCGGGAGTGGCAGACCCGGCGGCCGTGGAAGACCACCCGGTGCGAGAGCATCGTCCACTCCGACTTCGGGAAGATCTCGGCCACCGCCGCCTCGACCTTCTCCGGGTCCTCCTCGGTGGTCCAGCCGAACCGGCGGGCCAGCCGCCCGAAGTGGGTGTCCACGGTGATCCCCGGCACGCCGAAGGCGTTGCCCAGCACCACGTTGGCGGTCTTGCGGCCGACGCCCGGCAGCGTCACCAGGTCCTCCAGCCGGCCGGGCACCTCGCCGTCGTACCTGTCCCGCAGCGCCGTCGACAGGCCGATCAGCGATCGCGCCTTGGCCCGGAAGAACCCGGTCGGCCGGATGATCTCCTCCAGCCGCTCCGGCTCGGCCGCCGCCATGTCGTCCGGCGTCGGATAGGCCGCGAACAGCGCCGGCGTCGTCTGGTTCACCCGCAGGTCCGTGGTCTGCGCCGACAGCACCGTGGCCACCAGCAGCTCGAACGGCGACTCGAAGTCCAGCTCCGGGTGCGCGTACGGGTACAGCTCCGCCAGCTCCCGGTTGATCTTCCGGGCCCGCCGCACCATCGCCAGGTGCGACTCCGGCTTCCTCGGCTTCACGGCCGCCTTCTTGGCGGCCGGCGCCGCCGCCTTCCGGACCTTGCTCTCTGCCATGCACGAAGGCTACGCCGGATCACCATTCCCGAGGCCGGTTTCCCGGGGCGGATCCGCCCGGCCGGCCACCCGCCATGACGCCAGGTCACCTCGCTACGGCGGCCCCCGGCCGGAGCGTGACCGGCTCACGGCCGGACCCGAGCCGTCGCTCTGCGTGATGGGCTCCACGGGAACACAGATCCTCGGAAATCGAACGGCAGTGGCGGATCCCTTGATTCCAGGGGCTCGGACCAGGCGTCGGGCGGCCGCAGGACCGGGCGGATGGGTACAAATGGACCCGTACGGTGTCCAGCAGGTCACCCCCTCCTCATATGATCGGAGTGACATGCGTCATCCTTGGTGGTGAGTAGCACTGCCCAGACACCAGCAGGAGGAAGCTCGTGGACGACGTTCTGCGGCGCGCCGCGCTCTTCGCGGCTCTCGACGACGACCAGGCTGCCGAGCTGCGGGCTTCCATGACCGAGGTGACCCTCGCCCGCGGTGAGTCGCTGTTCCACGAGGGCGACCCGGGTGACCGGCTCTACGTCGTGGTCGAGGGCAAGGTGAAGCTGCACCGCGCGTCGCCCGACGGCCGCGAGAACATGCTGGCCGTGCTCGGCCCCAGCGAGATGATCGGCGAGCTGTCGCTGTTCGACCCGGGCCCGCGCACCGCCACCGCCACCGCGCTGACCGAGGTCAAGCTCCTCGGCCTCGGCCACGGCGACCTGCTGCCGCTGCTGCACGCCCGCCCCGAGGTGTCGATCGCGCTGCTGCGGGCCATCGCCCGCCGGCTGCGCCGCACCAACGACGTGATGTCCGACCTGGTCTTCTCGGACGTCCCCGGCCGGGTGGCCAAGGCCCTGCTCGACCTCTCCCGCCGCTTCGGCGTCCCGTCCGACGAGGGCATCCACGTCGCGCACGACCTCACCCAGGAGGAGCTGGCCCAGCTGGTCGGCGCCTCCCGCGAGACGGTCAACAAGGCGCTGGCCGACTTCGCCGGCCGCGGCTGGCTGAAGCTGGAGGCCCGCGCGGTGGTCCTGATGGACGTCGAGCGGCTGTCGCGCCGCTCGCGCTGACCCGCTCCGCCACTACGGCGGACCGAAGGGCCCGTGGGAGGTCTCCCACGGGCCCTTCGGCGTCCCGGCACCCCGCCGGGAGGGAGCAGCGACGCGGCTCAGATCAGCCCGCGGTCCTCCAGGTAGCTCAGCTGGGCCTGCACCGACAGCTCGGCGGCCGGCCAGAGCGCCGGGTCGACATCCGCGTACACCCGGGCCACCACCTCGGCGGCGGTCCGGCAGCCGGCCTCCACCGCCGTCTCGACCTGGGCCAGCCTGTTGGCGCGGTGCGCCAGGTAGTAGTCCACGGCCCCGAGCGCGTCGGCCAGCACCGGCCCGTGGCCGGGCAGCACGGTGCGCACCCCGTGCTCGGCGGCCATGGTGTGCAGGTGGCGCAGCGAGTCGAGGTAGTCGCCGAGGCGGCCGTCGGGGTGGGCGACCATCGTGGTGCCCCGGCCCAGCACGGTGTCGCCGGTCAGGATGGCGCCGTCGGCGGGCAGGTGGAAGGTGAGCGAGTCCGAGGTGTGACCGGGGGTGCCGACCACCCGGATCTCCAGGCCGCCGACCTCGATCACCTGCCCCGGAAGCAGCCCCTCGTCGCCGAGCCGGTGCGCCGGGTCCAGGGCCAGCACCCGGCTGCCGGTGAGTTCGGCGAAGCGGGCGGCGCCCTCGGCGTGGTCGTGGTGACCATGCGTCAGCAGGGTCAGCCCGATCCGCCGGCCGTGCCGTTCGGCGGTCTCGACGACGCGCCGCAGGTGCCCCTCGTCCAGCGGACCGGGGTCGACGACCACGGCGAGGTCCGAGTCGGGCTCGGCCAGCAGCCAGGTGTTGGTGCCGTCCAGCGTCATAGGGGAGGGGTTGGGCGCCAGCACGCAGTGCGCCCGCGGGGTGGCCCCGCCGCCGACGGCGGCGGCGGGGTCGCCCGGGAGGAGACCGCTCACTGGCTTCCCTCGGTGGTGGCGCGCTCCAGATCGGCGCTGCGGCGGTACAGGCTGCGGGCCGGCAGCGGCCGGGTCAGCTTCCGGGGCGCGTACACGTCGGGCACGGAGGTGCCGGACTTGCTGCGGGGCGTCAGGCTACGGGCGGGCAGATCGTGCGCCGTCCGGCGAGCCACGTCGTTGTGGGTCATCGGCCGAGTTCCTTCCATGGTCGAGCCGGCCCGGCACCGCTGTGCCGAGTCCCTTCCCTACGTCCCGGCACCGCTATGCCGGGCCCCTCCAGTCGTCCCGGCACCGCTATGCCGGGAAGTCACCCTCGATGGTCAGCTCTTCATACCCAGACCATCGCACTGTCATACGATCACCGGCCACCTCGGCCGTGCCCAGTACCGGGCTGATCGTCCGGTGTTCCGCCGCCGCCAGCGCCTCGGCCGCCGTACGGGCCGTCAGCAGCTCGCGCAGGACGGTGACGGTCGGCGGCAGCATGCCGAAGCGGCCGGCCTGGTAGCCCTCGACCGCCTCGGCGGGCGACAGCCAGGCGACCCGGTCGGCCTCGCCGACCTGGACCGCCGCGTCCTGACCAGCGGGCAGCGCGGCCACGAAGAACCAGGTGTCGAAGCGGCGCTCCTCGAAGGCCGGGGTGGTCCAGCGCGCCCAGGCCGCCAGCAGGTCGCTGCGCACCACCAGCCCGTGCCGGGCCAGGAACTCCGCGAACGAGAACTCGTGCGCCTCCAGGGCGGCCCGGTCGGCGGTCCAGTCCCGGGGCTCGGCCATGCTCGCGGCGTCCGGGCCGGCCAGCAGGACGCCGGCCTCCTCGAAGGTCTCCCGCACGGCCGCGCAGACCACGGCCTGGGCCGCGTGCTCGTCCACCCCCAGCCGCTTCGCCCACTCGGCGGGCGTGGGGCCGGCCCAGCCGATCTCGGCCTCGGCGTCCCGGGGGTCGACGCCGCCGCCCGGGTAGGCGTACATCCCGCCCGCGAAGGCCATCGAGGTGCGGCGGCGCAGCAGGTACGCCTGCGGCCCGGCGCCCTCGTCAAGGTGCCCGTCGCGCAGCAGCACCACCGTGGCGGACGGCTTCGGCTCGACCGGTGCCAGTTCGCCGGCCGCGAGCGCGCGGATCCGGGCCGGCCACGAGGGCGGCATGGGCAGCGGCCTTGCACGATGATCCATGCCCGGATGGTAAACGCGTGGGGCCGGGGTTGGACAGACCCGACCCCGGCCCCACGCGGAAGATGGTCGACGGACCACCGGCGGACGGTCAGCCGGCGGCGCGGACCCGGACCTGGAACTCGATCTCGACCGGGGCGTCCAGCGGCAGCACCGCGACGCCGACCGCGCTGCGGGCGTGGATGCCGGCCGCGCCGAGCACCTCGCCGAGCAGCTCGCTGGCGCCGTTGATCACGCCGGGCTGGCCGGTGAAGTCGGGGGCGGAGGCCACGAAGCCGACCACCTTGACGACCTGCTCGATCCGGTCCAGGTCGCCGATCACGGACTTCACCGCGGCCAGGCCGTTGAGCGCGCAGATCTGCGCGAGCTGCTTGGCCTCCTCGGCGGTGACCTCCGCGCCCACCTTGCCGGTGATCTGGAGCTTGCCCGCCACCATCGGCAGCTGGCCGGCGGTCAGCACGTGGTCGCCGGACTGCACCGCGGGGACGTAGGCCGCGACCGGGGCGGCGACCGCGGGCAGGGTGAGCCCGAGCTCGGCGAGCTTCTCCTCGACCTTGCTCATCAGCTCTTCTCCCGCTTCAGGTAGGCGACCAGCTGCTCGGGGTTGTTCGGCCCGGGCACGACCTGGACGAGCTCCCAGCCGTCCTCGCCCCAGGTGTCCAGAATCTGCTTGGTGGCGTGCACGAGAAGCGGCACGGTGACGTATTCCCACTTGGTCATGGCGCTGACTCTAGCCTCCGGGCCGGGTGTGAGGTGGGACACACCGGGGCCATCAATCCGGGTACCCGTCGGGATGCTCCCGCCATCGACGGCGCTCGCTGGTTACGCTCACGGGGAGGGCACCAGCCGGTGCCGGTCGACGGACGGACGGAGACGGAGCGTGGCGAGCACCCCCGGCCCCGAGGAGCGCGGCCCGGACTGGGAGGGCGTGCGCCTGCATGTCGTCAGTGGCAAGGGCGGCACCGGGAAGACCACGCTGGCCGCGGCGCTCGCCCTGGCCCTGGCCGCCGAGGGCGGCCGGACGCTGCTGATCGAGGTGGAGGGCCGGCAGGGCATCGCCGAGCTGTTCGGCATCTCCGCGCTGCCGTACGAGGAGCGCAAGGTCGCCACCGTCAGCCGCGCCAGGCTCGGCCTGCCCGCCGCCGAGGGCGCCCGACCCGGCGAACTGTTCGCGCTGGCGATCGACACCGAGCAGGCGCTGCTGGAGTACCTGGAGATGTTCTACAAGCTCGGCCGGGCCGGCAAGGCCCTGCAGAAGGTCGGCTTCGTGGACTTCGCCACCACCGTCGCGCCGGGCGTGCGGGACGTCCTGCTCACCGGCAAGGCGTGCGAGGCCGCCCGCCGCAAGGGCGCGGACGGCCGCCGGGCGTACGACGCGATCGTCATGGACGCGCCGCCGACCGGCCGGATCACCCGGTTCCTGAACGTCAACTCGGAGGTGGCCGGGCTGGCCCGGTTCGGTCCGATACACAATCAGGCCCAGGCGGTGATGCGGGTGTTGAAGTCGCCGGAGACGGCGGTGCACTTCGTCACGCTGCTGGAGGAGATGCCGGTGCAGGAGACGGTGGACGGGATCGGCGAACTGCGCGAGGCACAGCTGCCGCTCGGCGGCGTGCTGGTGAACATGGTCCGCCCGCCGCTGCTGGACGCCGCCGCCGTCGAGGCGGTGCACGGCGACCACCGCGAGGAGGTCGCCCACGCGCTCGGCGAGGCTGGCCTCGGTGGCCGCTCCCGCAAGCCGGAGACCATCCGGGCCGCCGTCGAGCCGCTCATCGACCCGCTGCTGGACCAGGCCAGGGAGCACGCCGAGCGGGTCGCCCTGGAGCACGACCAGCGGGCCGACCTGCAGCAGCTGAAGCTGCCGACGTACGAGCTGCCGCTGCTCGGCGAAGGCGTGGACCTCGGCGGGCTGTACCGGCTCGCGGGCGAACTCAAGCGGCAGGGGGCGGCATGACGACCCGGTTGGAGATCGACGCGCTGATCGACGACCCGGCGACCCGGATCGTGGTCTGCTGCGGCTCGGGCGGCGTCGGCAAGACCACCACCGCCGCGGCGATCGGCCTGCGCGCCGCCGAGCGCGGCCGCAAGGCCGTGGTGCTGACCATCGACCCGGCCCGGCGGCTGGCCCAGTCGATGGGTCTGACCGAGCTGGACAACACCCCGCGGGTGGTCAAGGGCGTCGAGGGCGGCGGCGAGCTGCAGGCCATGATGCTCGACATGAAGCGGACCTTCGACGAGGTCGTGCTGGCCCACGCCGATCCCGAGCGGGCCAAGGCGATCCTGGAGAACCCGTTCTACCAGTCGCTGTCGGCCGGTTTCGCCGGCACCCAGGAGTACATGGCGATGGAGAAGCTCGGCCAGCTGCGCGCGGCCGAGCGCTGGGACCTGATCGTGGTGGACACCCCGCCGTCCCGCTCGGCGCTGGACTTCCTGGACGCCCCCGGCCGGCTCGGCTCGTTCCTGGACGGCCGGGTGATCCGGCTGCTCACCGCCCCGGCCAAGGTCGGCGGGCGGAGCGCGATGAAATTCCTCAACGTCGGCATGGGCCTGCTGACCGGCACCCTCGGCAAGATCTTCGGTGCCCAGCTGCTGACCGACATCCAGACCTTCGTCAGCGCGATGGACTCCATGTTCGGCGGCTTCCGCGAGCGCGCCGACCGGACGTACCAGCTGCTCAAGGCGCCGGGCACCGCGTTCCTGGTGGTCGCCGCGCCGGAGCGGGACGCGCTGCGCGAGGCGGCGTACTTCGTCGACCGGCTGGCCGCGGACGAGATGCCGCTGGCCGGGCTGGTGCTCAACCGGGTGCACTCCACCGGGGCGTCCCAGCTCACCGCGGAACGGGCACTGGCCGCTGCCGAAGCACTGGAGGAGAACGGTTCGCAGGCCGCCACCGTGCACGCCGAGACGCTGGCCGCGGGCCTGCTGCGGCTGCACGCGGAGCGGATGCAGATCATGAACCGGGAGCGGCGCACCCGGGACCGCTTCGTCTCGGTCTACCCGGACGTGCCGATCGTCGAGGTGCCGGCCCTGGCGGGCGACGTGCACGACCTCGCCGGGCTGCGCACCGTCGGCGAACGCCTCGGTGCGCCGGAGCCTGCGGCACAACGGTCGAACCGGACCGGCTGAGCCGGGACCGGTAACGGTCGCGGATGAGCGGCTCGGGCAGCAGACCCCCTCTGGTGCACCGGGCGGGACACGGGCGCCGGCCTCGCCGACATCCTTCCGTACCGCCCCCACACCTGCCGACTGCCCGTCAGCTCACATGCGGCCGAACGCGCGGGCCTCAGCCCGCCTGGGCGTAGTCCCGCAGGATCACGCCGGTGGCCAGCGACTCCTCGTACTCCGTCCGGGCCGTCTCCAGCAGCCGGCGCCAGGAGCCGACCGTCGGCCGGCGGCGCAGCAGCGCACGGCGCTCCCGCTCCGTCATACCGCCCCAGACACCGAATTCGACCCGGTTGTCGAGCGCGTCGGCCAGGCATTCGGTGCGGACGGGACACCCGCTGCACACCGCCTTGGCGCGATTCTGCGCGGCCCCCTGAACGAACAATTCATCCGGATCGCTCGTGCGGCAGGCCGCCTGTGCGCTCCAGTCGTCTACCCAGCCCATGCTGGCGCCGTCCTCTCCCGAATCGGGGCTCCCCCACGGCGGCAACGGCATATTCACCGCTGCCAGTTGAGGACGTTACGGAAGAACGGGACTCCGCAACAGCCCCTTCGGGCTCAATCTCAAATGACCCAATCGGACTATGGGTACCCAACACCTCACTCGTTGGAGTGATCGCAGGTCGCAGCCCTTGCCGACACTCCCGGAACAGCTATCGTCACACTCTGCTGTCAAAAACGAGGACGCACCCCTGCAGCATTCGCCGCAAAAAGCCACAAATCGGGCAAAGCTCATCACTCACACGAGTGGTGGAGATGTACACAGCGAAGCTGTCGCAGTCTTGTGACAAGCCTAGGCGAACACCTGCCCCCATGGAGGGGAATCCGGCACGTAGGGTTCTCCCATGGCACCTCAGCGAACCTCGGGATCAGCGCTCGACAAGGCGAGCCTCGGAGTCAAGTTCCTGGGCGGCAGCGTGCTGGCCGGCGTCCTGGTCGCCGGCATGGCCCTGCCGGCCGTCGGCGCGCTCGGGCTCACGGCCAAGGACACGGCCGACAGCTTCGACAACATCCCGGCCGACTTCAAGACCCCCACCCTCTCGCAGGCGTCGACCATCTACGACGCCAAGGGCGGGCTGATCGCCAAGGTCTACGACCGGGACCGCACGATCCTCACCGCGGACCAGATGGCGCCCGTCATGCGCAAGGCCCAGGTCGACATCGAGGACGCCCGCTTCTACGAGCACGGCGCCGTCGACCTGAAGGGCGTGCTGCGCGCCGCCACCAAGAACGCCGAGGCCGGCTCCGCCACCCAGGGTGCGTCGACGCTGACCCAGCAGTACGTGAAGAACGTGTTCGTCGAGCAGGCCGGCGACGACCAGCAGGCCTTCCTGGACGCCACCCGCAAGAGCCTGGGCCGCAAGATCCAGGAGCTGAAGTACGCCATCAAGCTGGAGGAGGACCTGACCAAGGATCAGATCCTCACCAACTACCTCAACATCACGTTCTACGGGCACCAGGCGTACGGCATCGAGGCCGCCTCGAACCGCTACTTCAGCAAGAGCGCCAAGGACCTGACCGTCCCCGAGGCCGCCATGCTCGCGGGTCTGGTCCAGAACCCCACCGCCTACGACCCGATCCTGCACCCGCAGGCGGCGCAGACCCGGCGGAACACGGTGATCGGCAAGCTGCTGGAGGCCAAGCACATCACCCCGGAGGAGGCCAAGGCCGCCACCGACGCCCCGCTCGGCATCAAGTACTCCGAGCCGCTGAACGGCTGCATCACCGCGCAGGCGGGGATGGGCTTCTTCTGCGACTACGTCCGCCGGGTGGTCAAGCAGGACCCGGTCTTCGGGAAGACCGCCACCGACCGGCAGAAGCTGTGGAGCCAGGGCGGCCTGAAGATCTACACCACCATCGACCCGGACAAGCAGGCCGCCGCCTTCAACGCGGTGACCAAGAAGGTCTACGCGACCGACACGGTCTCGGCCGCCACCACCATGGTCAAGCCCGGCACCGGTGAGATCCTGGCGATGGCGCAGACCCGGCCGTACGGCCTGGACGGCAGCAAGAACCAGACCGTCCTGAACCTCAACGTCGACGCCGCCATGGGCGGCGGCAACGGCTTCTCCCCCGGCTCGACGTTCAAGCCGATCCTGGCCGCCGCCGCGCTGGAGTCCGGCGTCCCGATCACCCAGGAGTTCCCGTCCCCGCACGACATGGACTACCCGTCCATGAGCACCTGCGACGGCACCTGGAAGAACAACAAGAGCGACCCGGCGACGGTGGAGAACGAGTCGGCCAGCGAGGTCGGGCCGTTCTCGCTCAAGGACGCGATGGCGAAGTCGGTCAACACCTACTTCGTGCAGATGGAGCAGCAGGTCGGGCTCTGCCCGATGAAGCAGATGGCCGACAAGCTCGGCATCAAGAACAAGTCCAACGGCAAGCCGATGGAGCAGGTCCCCTCCATGGTGCTGGGCACCCAGGAGGTCAGCCCGCTGACCATGGCCAACGCGTACGCCACCTTCGCCGCCCGGGGCCTGTACTGCAGCCCGATCGCGATCAGCTCGATGGTCGCCGCCGACGGCAAGAAGGTCGAGGTGCCGAAGGCCAACTGCAACCAGGTGATGTCCGAGAGCACCGCGGACGGCGTCACCACCCTGCTGCTCGGCGTGACCGAGAAGGGCACCGCGTCCGCCCTCGGCCTCGACGGCGGGCGGCAGATCGCCGGCAAGACCGGTACCACCGACAACCGGTACGCGGCCTGGTTCACCGGCTTCACCCCGGAGCTGTCGACCTCGGTCTGGCTCGGCGGCCCGACCGGGAACGTCTCGATGAAGAACATCAGGATCGGTGGCAAGCCCTTCAGCGCCGTCTACGGCGCCGACGGGCCGGGCCCGATCTGGCAGCTGGCGATGAACGACGCGCTGGACAACACGCCGAAGTCGAACTTCCACACCGTCAACATCCCGGTGCCGACCACCCCGACCACCCCGCCGACCGACGGCGCCTCCCCGCCCTCCGGGGACGCCGTGATCGGCGGCCTGGTGAACGGCGGCTTCACCTTCCCGCCGATCGGCGGGGACGGCGGCGGCATCGGTGGCAACGGTGGCAACGGGGGCAACGGCGGCGGGAACGGTGGCACCGGCGGGCGCCGGCACTGACCGGCCCCTCCACCGAACGCCCTGAGGGCGGCTCCCCCGAGTCCGGGGAAGCCGCCCTCAGGCGGTTGCAGGGGCCCTCAGCCGGCCAGCGCGGCCTTCACCGCGGCGGCCACCCGGCCGCCCTCGGCCCGGTCGCCCACCCTCGGGCGGACCAGCTTCATCACCGCGCCCATCGCCTGCGGTCCGGTGGCACCGGCGGCGGCCACCGCCTCGGCGACGATCGCGGTCAGCTCCTCGTCCGAGAGCTGCTTCGGCAGGTAGTGGGCCAGCACCTCGCCCTCGGCGCGCTCGCGGGCCGCCGACTCGGCGCGGCCGGCCAGCTCGAAGGCCTCGGCCGCCTCCCGGCGCTTCTTCGCCTCGCGGATCACCAGCTTGAGCACCTCGTCGTCGGAGAGCTCGCGCTTCGTGGTGCCGGACACCTCCTCCGCGGTGACCGCCGACAGAGTCAGCCGGATGGTGGAGGAGCGCAGCTCGTCCCGGGACCTGATGGCAGCCGTCAGGTCCTCCTGCAGCTGCTGCTTGAGCGTTGTCATGCCGATGAGTCTCGCACCTGACCGGGCCGAACGCCCCCGATTAAGCCCCCGGCCGAGCGCGGGCGGCGGGGCCGGGCGAGCACGGGCCGCGGGGCCGGGCGGGTGGGCCTGCCACCGCTCACCACCCGCACGACCACCTGCGGGTTCCGTCGCTGATCGCCCGTCTGAGAGCATGGGGTGATGCGACCGCTGTACTCCGTCCCGCTCGGAATCGCCGCCACCGGCGCCGCCTGCCTCGCCTACGCCGCCGGGTACGAGGTCCGCTCGTTCCGGCTCCGCCGGGTCGAGGTCCCGATCCTGCCGCGCGGGGCGCGGCCGATCCGGGTGCTCCAGCTCTCCGACATCCACATGGTCGCCGGACAGGGCAAGAAGCAGCGCTGGCTGCAGAGCCTGGCGGGCCTGCGACCCGACCTGGTGGTGAACACCGGCGACAACCTCTCCGACCCGCTCGGCGTGCCGGCCACGCTGGACGCGCTCGGCCCGCTGATGGACTTCCCCGGCGTCTACGTCTTCGGCTCCAACGACTACTACGGCCCCGCCCGCAAGAGCCCGACCCGCTACCTGAGCGCGCTCCGCAGCGGCATCCACGGGCTCAACAACCCGGACGGCACCAGCCGGCGCGGGATCACCGGCGCCGTGCACAACCCCTGGCAGAAGCTGCGCGACGGCTTCGACGCGGCCGGCTGGCTCAACCTCAACAACGCCCGCGGCCGGCTCACCCTGGCCGGCCTGGACGTCGAGTTCACCGGCCTGGACGACCCGCACATCCGGCACGACCGCTACCAGGACGTCGCCGGCGGCCCGTCCGCCGACGCCGACCTGTCGCTGGCCGTGGTGCACGCGCCCTACCTGCGGGTGCTGGACGCCTTCACCGCCGACCGGTACCCGCTGATACTGGCGGGGCACACCCACGGCGGACAGCTCTGCATCCCCTTCTACGGGGCCCTGGTCACCAACTGCGACCTGGACACCGACCGGGTGAAGGGCCTCTCCAGCCACCAGGCCGGCGGCCACCGCTCCTACCTGCACGTGTCGGCCGGCTGCGGCACCAACCGCTACACCCCGGTCCGGTTCGCCTGCCCGCCCGAGGCCACCCTGCTCACGCTCACGGCCGCCCGCCGCTGAGCCCCCCGTGACCTGCGGGGAAGCACCCCGGGGAATCGGATTTCGTCTCTCGGCGCGCGTCCGGTAGAGTTCTACTCGTTGCGCCGGAGACGGAAGCAACAACAGCAGGACCGGGGTGTGGCGCAGCTTGGTAGCGCGCTTCGTTCGGGACGAAGAGGCCGTGGGTTCAAATCCCGCCACCCCGACCCAGTAGTTGCAGGCAAGGGCTCTGCCGGAGAAATCCGGTGGGGCCCTTCCTCGTTGTGCGGGTGCGGGCGGGTGACGGTGCCTCAGGCGGGGGTGGGTGCGGCGCGGCGGGGCTCAGGCGGTCCAGGTGGTGGGGCGGCGGGCGATCGAGTAGATCTGCTCGACGCGGGCCGCCGGGAGCGTCGGTGACAGGTCTGACAGTGTGCGGCTCAGCTGATCGGCGTCGACCAGGAGCACCGTGGGGAGTGCGTTCGACACCACGATGCTGTCGGCCCCGACGACCGCGACCACCGGCCGGACGGTGACCGGGAAGCCGCAGTGCGCCGAGAGCCGGTGCGCCGCCTTGGCGGCCTCGCTCTCGCTGATCGGCACGTACCGGGTCGGGGCGCGGTTCACCGTGATGGCGCGGTCGCCCTGCCACAGCGCCGCCCCCCGGTGGTGCTTGGTGTTGATGGTGAACACCCCGGACGGGCCGATCACCAGGTGGTCGATGTCGATCCCGCCGGGCAGCTCGATGGAGTGGAGCACCCGCCAGCCCTGGCGGGCCAGTCGGTCCAGCCGGCGGCCGGTGACGACCTCGCCGCGCAGCCCGACCGCCCAGGGGCGGGCTGCGGTCATGCCGGCGGGTAAGCGGTGGGCCAGGAGCCGCTTCAGCGCGTTCGGTTCGACCGTCCTCAGGTGCCGGCGGAGGGCGTCGCCGGGCCGGTTGGCCGCCAGGTCGGCGCCCGGCGCCACCGGCGGGACGGTGGGCGGTGGAGGGGTCTCCCGAGCGGCGCCCGCGGCCCCGTGGGAGGTGACCAGGACGGTGATCGCCTCCCGGCAGCCCTCGTCGAGCACCACCGTGCGGCCCGTCACCAGGTCATGCCAGCCGACCGATCGGCCGTCCGCCGTGCGGTTCACGTACAGCCGGTCGTGGCCGTGCCGGCGCCACCGCTTGATCTCGTACCCGTCCATCCCCACCCCCGCGAGGAGCTACCCAGGGCGGTGGGCCGGTACACGCACGGAACGGGGTGAGTGGGGGTCAGCTCGGCGTGGTGGACCAGGTGACGCTCTTGCGCTGCATGGCACCGCCGTAGATGAAGTCGACCGTGGGCCGGTCGGCCGCCGCGTTCGGCAGGGTGTACTGGGTCTGCGAGCTGGCCTCCTGGCCGGGGGCCAGGGATTCGGGCAGGAACGTCGTCCGGCGGCTGCCGTCGAACACCTGCGAGGCGAGTGCGCCAGCGCCGTCCTTGACCGTGGGCAGCCTCGACCCCGAGAGCGCGAGCTGCTTGGAGCCGGTGTTGGTGACCGTGACCTTCACCTGGACGATCCGGACGTTCTCCGGCGGCGTGTACACGGTGGTGAGCGGGGTGTACGGCTCGAGCTCGGCCACCGAGACCTTGAGGCCGTCCGCGAAGGTGTAGGACCCGCCGAACACCAGGTGCCGGGCCTTCTCGTCCGCCGCCGCCTTGGCCTGCTCGGCCTCCAGCCGCGCCTTCTCCTTCGCCACCCGCTGCTCGGCGTGGGCGCGGGCCGCCCGCTCGTCCGCCGCCTGCCGGTCGTGGACGGCCTGGACCCGGGCCACCACGTACACCCCGCCGCCGGTCGAGACCGTCAGTCCGAGGAGCCCGAGGAGCACGCCGGCGAGGGCCATCGCCCGGTTGGTCGCCAGGCCCTTGCGGGCGTGGACCAGCCCGACGGCGCCGAGGACCACCGCGAGCAGGGCCGGCAGCCAGGAGATCCAGAACAGGACGACGGCCGCCGCGAGCGCGACGCCGACGATCCCGAGCACCAGGGCCGCGATGCCCGGCCCGTTGCGGGGCTGCGGAGCCGCCGTCGGGTACGGCGGCCAGTACGCCGTCCCCGGGTCGAAGGCGGCGCCCGCCTCGTGGCCCGGCACCTCGCCCCACCCCGCGGCCGGCGGTGCCCACGGGTTCGGGTCGGCCGGCTCCCCGGCGGACTGCGGGCTGTCGGGCGGGGCAGGAGTGGTCATCCGAGTCCTTCGAGCGCGTGGAGATGGCGGGGCGCCGTGCAGCCCCGACGCCGAAGTCTGTCCTGATCCCCCGGCAGCAGCGACCCGATTTCCGGAGGGCGGACAGCGGCCCGCCCGGATCACCCGACGGGTCGGCGACGACCAACCTACCGGTGGCTGCTGATGGTCCGTCTCCCCGGCCGATGCCGGGCCGGTCCCGCCCGCACGCACGGCGCCGGCACGCCCGGCCGCGGCTCTCTGGTTCGATGAGGGGTCGCCCCGTCCCCGCCGCAAGGAGTACACCCTGAACACGTCGTCCGCCGAGGCCCTGTCGGTGGGCCTGCTGCTGCTGGTGCTGGCCTGTGCCGTGGTGCGGCCATGGGGCTGGCCGGAGGCCGTGGTGGCGGTGCCGGCCGCCGCCCTGGTGCTGCTCACCGGTGCGATCACACCCGCCCACGCGGTGGCCGAGGCCCAGCGGCTCGGCCCGGTGATCGGTTTCCTGGCGGCCGTCCTGGTGCTGGCCCAGCTCTGCGACGACGAGGGCCTGTTCCAGGCCTGCGGCGCCTGGATGGCCCGGACCGCCGCCGGCCGGCCGCGGCGGCTGTTGGTCCAGGTCTTCGTGATCGCCTCGGTGGTCACGGCGGTGCTCAGCCTGGACGCCACGGTGGTGCTGCTGACCCCGGTGGTCTTCGCCACCGCGGCCCGGCTCGGCGCCCGCCCCAAGCCGCACGTCTACGCCTGCACCCACCTGTCGAACACCGCCTCGCTGCTGCTGCCGGTCTCCAACCTCACCAACCTGCTGGCGTTCGCGGCCAGCGGGCTGAGCTTCACCCGGTTCGCCGCGCTGATGGCGCTGCCGTGGCTGGTGGCCATCGGGGTCGAGTACGTGGTGATGCGCCGGTTCTTCGCGGTCGACCTGGACGCCGGGGCCGGTGGCCCGGACGACGGGCCGGCGCCCCGGATGCCGGTGTTCGCGCTGGCCACCGTCGGCTGCACGCTGGCGGGCTTCGTGCTCACCTCGGCGCTGGACGTGAACCCGGCGTGGGCCGCGCTGGCCGGCGCCCTCCTGCTGGCCGGCCGGGGGCTGGCCCGGCGCCGCACCACGCCGGTGGCGATCGTCCGGGCCGCCTCGCTGCCGTTCCTGGCCTTCGTGCTGGCGCTCGGGATCGTGGTCCGCGCGGTGGTCGACAACGGTCTCGCCGACGGGCTGGCGCACCTGGTGCCGCACGGCGGCACGCTGCCGGCGCTGCTCGGCCTCGCCGCGCTGGCCGCCGTCCTGGCGAACCTCATCAACAACCTGCCGGCCACCCTCGTCCTGCTGCCGCTCACCGCGCCCGCGGGGTCGGCCGCCGTCCTCGCGGTGCTGCTCGGGGTGAACATCGGCCCGAACCTCACCTACGCCGGGTCGTTGGCCACCCTGCTGTGGCGGCGGATCGTGCGCGAGCACGACACCGAGGTCGGGCTCGGCGAGTTCACCCGGCTCGGGCTGCTCACCGTGCCTGCTTCCCTGGCCTTGGCGGTGGTGGCACTGTGGGGGTCCGTGCAGCTCGTCGGAGGGTGATGCCGTGACCGTCCTCGTCTGGGTGGCCGAGGGGACCTGGCCCGCCTGCGTGGACGCGGCCCGCGCTCACGCGCCGGCCGGGTCCGGGTTCGTCCTGCTGCACGTCAGCGGCCTGGACGTGCCCGGGGCCGCGCACGGCGCGTTCGCCGGGCTGCTCGGGCGGGGCCACCCGGCGGGGCACCGCGCCGGCGCGGGCTGGGGAAGCGATCCGGGCACCCGGGTGGAGGAGCTCGCCGCCGGTTCCGGCCGCCGCCTGCTCGCGGCCGCCGCCGACCGCCTCGGGGCGCCCTGCACCCGGGTGGAGCGGACCGGCCGGATCGAACGGGAGGTGGTGGCCGCGGCCGCGAGCGCCGAGCTGCTGGTCCTCGCCCGCGACGGCGACCGCAGCCACCTGGGGCCACGGAGCCTCGGCCCGGCCGGCCGCTTCGTGGTCGACCACGCGCCGTGCCCCGTCCTGCTGGTCTGGCCCGAGCCCGCGCCGGGCATCACCGACCTCCCGCCGCCACCGCCGAACCACCGGTAGGCGCGGCCCCGAACGGCGGCAGCCGGCCGGGACGGAGCGGGTGCCCCGTCCCGGCCGGCTGCCGGCGACCGTCCGTCAGTTGTACTGGGACAGCACCTGGAAGACCGAGTCGGCCTGCCCGCCGTAGGCGTTGCAGAGCGCGAAGGTCCCGCTGCTCGCCCGGTAGATGCCGTAGGTCGTCCGGCCCTTGCCGAGCCAGTCGCCGACCACCGGGGTGTCGCCCTTCGTGCCGTACGTGGCCGTGGAGACGCTGCCGTTGTCGTGCCGCAGGGCGAAGGTGTTGGTGTCACCCGCGTTCCGGCCGGGCCGGAAGATGCCGAACTGGGCGTGGCCCACGCCGTCCCAGTCACCCACCAGCGGCACGTCGCCCGGGTCGCCGAAGGTCAGCGTGGTCACGCTGACGTCGTCGTGGCGGACCAGGAGCGTACGGGTGCCGGGGCGGTAGACCGCCAGCTGGTCGTGGCCGTTGTGGTCCCACGCCCCCGGCACCGGGATGTCACCCGGCTGCCCGAAGGGCACCTCGACGGAGGACCCGTTGGCGAGCTGCAGGACGAAGCTGCTGGTGCTCGGCCGGTAGACGCCCAGCTGTGCCCCGCCGTTGCGGTCCCAGCGCCCGACGACCGGGAGGTCGCCGGCGGCGCCGAAGTTCCAGTAGATGGCCGCGCGACCGGTCACCTTCTGGTAGCTCACCGCCCAGGTGCCCCGGTTGAACACGGCCACCTGGCTGGTCGGCCCGCCGAAGTAGCCGATGACCGGCACCCCCGGGACCGGGCCGCCGACACTGGTCACCTCCGAGCGGCTCGCGGAGCGGCCGTGGTTGTCGAGCACGGTCTCGGTGACCGTGAACAGGCCGGAGCTCGGGAAGTCGTGGACCAGGTTGGTCGGGCGCGTCCCGGTGCTGACCACCGCGGGCGAGCCGTCACCGAAGTCGAAGGTGTACTTGAGGACCGGCCAGGCGCTGGAGGTGGAGTCCGTGAACGTCATCCGCGGGACGGTCCGGTCGGTCTGGTTCGCCGAGAACGACGGGGTGAGGTCGCTGACCGGGGACAGGGTCACCGAGGCGGTCGCCTTGCGGGTCAGCCCGGCGCTGCTGGTCGCGGTGAGGGTCACCGTGTAGGTGCCGGCGGCCGCGTAGTCGTGGTTCAGGGTGAAGTCGCCGGTGGGCACGGTGGTCATCGGCGCGCTGCCGTCGCCGAAGTCCAGCACGGCCGAGGCCATCGACCACCCCGGGTTGAGGCTGCCGCGGACGGTCGCCTGGAGCGGGTGCCCGTCGGCGCTGTTGGTCGACACCGCCGCGGTGACCGCGATCGGGTCCTGGATCTCGGTCGCGCCGCGGTCGTAGTAGCCGTTGCCGGTACCGGTGTTGGCGACCTGCGGCTGGTCCGTCCGGGGGTTGCCCCGCAGGTCGGTCTCCAGCTCGCCCTCGGCCCTGGCGTCGGCCGCGTCGGTCGATCCCGCGAGCG
Source organism: Kitasatospora sp. NPDC094015 (assembly GCF_040304075.1). NCBI lineage: Bacteria > Bacillati > Actinomycetota > Actinomycetes > Kitasatosporales > Streptomycetaceae > Kitasatospora > Kitasatospora sp. NPDC094015. The sequence goes on along the minus strand of NZ_JBEOUL010000043.1, from coordinate 19,350 downwards.
CGGCGGGGACGGCTACGCTGCCGTACCAGACCAGCTTGGGGTCGATCGCGGTGTCCTGCGAGCCCTGCCCGGTGGCCTGGAACGCAGCCGGGGTGTCGTAGGACGTACCGCCCCAGGTGTACCCGGCGTGGCCGGCGGCCGGGTGGACGACGTTGTAGTCGGCCTTGGTGTTCGCGGTGGACCCGGTGGAGACGGCCAGTTCGGGCGCGGGCGTCGCCGACTTGCACCGGCCGTCGCCGGTGAGGATGTTGTTCTTGATCGTGGAGCCGGCGGAGTCGCCGGCCAGCACGATGCCGCTCCCGCAGCTCTGCAGCACGGTGTTGCTGGTCACCACGGTGCCCGGCGCGTCGGTGACGACGATCCCGTCACCGCGACCGGCGCTCAGCTGGTTGGTGCTGACGACCGCCCCGGAGACCCCGGCGTCGACGGCGATGCCCGCGGCTCCGCTGCCGTCGAGCACGTTGCGGGTGACGGAGGTGGCCGTGGTGTGTCCCGTCAGCCGGATGGCGGGCGTGCTCGGGCCCCCGGTGGCGCCCGGCGAGCCGGCCGAGCCCGTCATGTTCCCGTCCACCGTGATCCGGTCGGAGTCCTTGACGAGCACGGCCTCCTGGAGGGTCTCGAAGTAGAGGCCGGTCACCACGACGTCGTGGACGCCGTCGAGCACGAAGCCGTGCGGGGCGTTCTGGGCGTTTGCGTCCCCGCGGTCGAGTCCCACCACGACGCTCGGCTCGTTCTGGAAGACCACGCCCTTGAAGGTGATGGGGTTGCCCTGGGCACCGGAGTGCTTGACGACGACCTGTTCCTGGTACGTGCCGAACTGCGCGATCTGGACCGTCTGCCCGGGGCGGGCCGCGTCGGCCGCCGCCTGGACGGTGCAGTAGGGCTGTGCCTGGGTGCCGGTACCCGCGTCCGAGCACCGGGCGGAGCTCGAGTTGTCGACGTAGAGCACGGCGGCGTCGGAGTGCGCCACCCCCGGCAGCGCGGAGCCGGCGATGGCCGAGCTCACGATGGCTGCGGCGATCCCGACACGGCGACTGATGGTCACTGTTGATCCCCCAGAGTCTGAAGCGACGCCGCCTGTCACCTGACGGGAAGAGACCGAAAAGCAGATCATCCCTACGGCGCGCGGACAGCAGTATCCACGAGGCCTTCGCATCCCCACCATCGAGGGTCCCCACGGGGACCTGCGGATCCCCCGGCCCGCACCCCGGCCCACCCCCGTACCGGACCCGTCCGCGGCACCGCACCACCACCCCGCCGCCGGCCGTTCACCGACGGGCTCCGGACGGACACGCTGAGTGGCGGGCCACCGTGATCGCCCATAGCTTCGATCTGGCGGCCGTGCACCCTGCCGGGCGCCCGCGCGCCGCAGCCCATGCACCCCACCGGACACCGGAAAGCAGGTCACCGCCCCATGCCCACGCGACCGATCCACTACTGTGCGGGCCTCACCGCAGCCCTCATCGCCGGCCTGGGAGCGGCACCCCCCGCGCACGCCGCGACGTGGCACCTGGTCCGGCCGGGTGAATCGATCCAGCAGGCGGTCGACGCCGCCGCCCCCGGCGACAGCATCCAGGTGCTGGCCGGCACCTACCGGGAGAGCGTCCTGGTCACCACCCCGGGCCTGACCATCCGCGGGATGGGCCACGCCACCGTGATCACCCCGGCCGAGCAGCCCGCGGGCAACTCCTGCGCCGCGGCCGGGAACGGACTGTGCGTCGCCGGCACCGAGGCCCAGCCGCTCACCGGCGTCCGGATCGAGGCGCTCACCGTCCAGGGCTTCGCCAAGAACGGCGTCTCGGCCACGATGACGGACGGGCTCCAGGTCCGCGGCACGCTGGTCCGGGACAACGGCCAGCAGGGCATCAGCCAGGAGAAGTCCACCCGCGCCCAGCTGATGGACAACGAGGCCACGGGCAACGGCCAGGCCGGCGTCTTCCTGGCCAACGCGGTCGACGCCGAGGGCGGTGCCATCGACACGCGGGGGACCGTGATCAGCGGCAACCGGCTCACCGGCAACCGGATCGGCGTGGTGGTCCGCCGCGCCCGCGAGCTCGCCGTCGAGCACAACGAGATCTCCGGCAACTGCGGCGGCGTCTTCGTGGTCGGCGACGAGGGCGTCCCGCGCGCCGGCGCGCTCACCGTCAGCGGCAACCACGTGTACGAGAACAACCAGTACTGCCCGCCCAACCCCCGGCTGGACTTCATCCAGGGCACCGGCATCCTCGTCACCGGCGCCGAGGACACCCGGGTGACCGGCAACCGGGTCGAGGACAACACCGGCGCGTCGCCGATGTCCGGCGGCATCGTGCTGTTCCGCAGCGTGGTGGGCACCCCGAACTCCCGGATCTCGGTCGAGGACAACGTCGTGCTCCGCAACGGCCCGGCCGACCTGGCCGACCGCGACGCCGCCGGGACGGACAACACCTTCGCCAAGAACACCTGCCGCGTCTCCGAACCGGCCGGCCGGTGCTGACCCGCCCGGGCACCCACCGGGCGCCCACGATGAGAGAGGTCGCCCGATGACCACCGCAGAACGCACCACCGCAGCCCGCACCACCGCAGCACCCACCACCGAAGGCGCCCCCGGCCCGTCCCCGCAGGCCGCGATGCGCCTGCGGGAGCTGGTGTTCGGCGCCGCCTGCGCCGCGGCCGTCCGCGCCGCCGCCTCGCTCGGCATCGCCGACGCGCTCGGCGAGCAGGCCATGACGGTCGACCAGCTGGCCACCGCCGTCCAGGTCGAGCCGCGTCCGCTGCGCCGGCTGCTGCGCGCGCTGTCCTGCTACGGCGTCTTCACCGAGACGGACGACGACCGCTACGCGCACACCGACATGTCCCGCCAGCTGCGCGAGGACGCCCCGAACAGCCTGCGCCACATCGCCCTGTGGTGCACCGAGCCGTGGACCTGGCAGGCCTGGCCCCGCCTGGACGAGGCCGTCCGCACCGGCCGGAACATCTTCCCGGACCTGTACGGCAAGGAGTTCTTCGACTACCTGCACACCGACGGCGCCGACTCGGCCAAGGTGTTCAACCAGGCGATGACCAGCTCCAGCCGGCAGTCCGCGGCCGACCTCACCGCCTACCTGGCCGACCTCGACGGCGTCTCCAGCGTGGTCGACATCGGTGGCGGCCAGGGCCACGTGCTGGCCAGCCTGCTGGAGAAGCACCCGCACCTGCACGGCACCCTGCTCGACCTGCCCCAGGTCGTCGAGAACGCCGACCCCCGGCTGCGGCCGGGCGGTGCGCTGGCCGACCGGACCCGGCTGGTGCCGGGCGACTGCCGGGTGGAGATCCCGGTCCGGGCCGACCTCTACATCATCAAGAACATCCTGGAGTGGGACGACGAGAGCACCCGCCGCACGCTGCGCAACGTGCTCGCGGCCGCCCGCCCGGGCGCCCGGCTGGTGGTGGTGGAGAACCTGGTCGACGACAGCCCGTCGATGCGCTTCACCACCGCGATGGACCTGATGCTGCTGCTCAACGTCGGCGGCGCCAAGCACTCCCGGGAGAGCATGCTCGCGCTGATGACCGAGGCCGGGCTGCTGGTCAGCGACGTCCGGCCGGTCAACCCGTACCTGCACGCCTTCGAGAGCACCGTGCCCGCCTGATCCGGCGGTGCAACGAGGTCCGGCCCGTCGGCACCCGCCGACGGGCCGGACCTCTGTTCATGCCCGCCCGGGCTCAGAGCGCGGCGCCCCCGAAGCGGCGCCGGCGCAGCAGCACCGCACCGACCGCCACCCCGCCGCTCAGCAGCACGAACGCGGCCGCGCCGGGCCCGTCCACCGGCGCGGTGCCCCCGCCGCCGGCGTGCACCCCGCCGGTCGGCCGCGGGTGCTCGGGGGCCGGCTCCGCGGCCGCCTCGGCGTCGTCAGCCGCCTCGCCGGCCGCTTCGGCGGCGGCCCGCGCCTGCTTCTCCTGCCAGGCCTGCTGGCCCTCCGGGCTGGCCGCCTTGGCCTGCTTCTCCTCCCAGGTCAGCACCGGACGGTCGGACCCGGAATCCTCGGCGTGGGCGGCGGCCGGTACGGACAGCAGGACGGTGGCGGACAGCGCCGCCCCGGCGAGCAGAGCACGTGCGATGCGCATGGATGGTCTTCCTCTCGGCTGCGGTGCGCTGCCGACGCTGCGTCAGCTCTGGTTTCGCACCGGCACTTTCACCACCGTCCGTCACCCCCGGGCGGCCTGCCACCGGGGTGCGACGTCAGGGTCACGCGCGGCCGCCGAACGCACCAGCACCGAACGAACCGGCCCCGAACGGACCGGCCCCGAACGCACCGGCTCCGCGCGCCCGGATCGGGTGCGCGGAGCCCGGCAGGTCCCCACCGAGGGTGGTGTCACGCGCTCCCGGCGCGCTCCCAGCGGTAGAACTCGCGTGCCATCGCGTCCTTCGGCTCCCGCCAGGTGACCGGGTCGTAGGCCTGGACGTACGCGGTGAGCCGGCGGCTGACGTCGCGGAACTCGGGGTGGCCGGCGAGCTCGGCGACCGCGGGGCCGGGCGGGCGGTCGGCCTCGATCAGGTGCATGTAGAGGTCGCCGAACTGGAACAGGCTGCGGCCGGTGACGCCGATCAGGTGCGGCAGCTCGCCGCGGTCGGACTCCCCGAAGACCTCCGCGATGCCGGTGGCCGAGTCCGGCTTCATCCGGGCGACGATCAGGGTGCGGTGCAGCTCGCTCATGCGTTGGCCACCCGCTTCTCCACCTTGTCCCGGATCAGTTCCATCTGGATCCGCGAGTTGCGGTTGATGTGGTTGGTCATCGCCGCGTCGTCGACCGGGGCGGTCGGCTTCATGGCGAAGTCCTGGATCCAGCGCATCCGGGTGCCGTCCGGCGCCTCGGCGTACTCCCAGCGGATGTCCATGAACTCGAACGGGCCGGGCTCGACCCGACGGGCCCGGACGGCGAGGGCGTGGCGGTCGGTCTCGCGCTCGGAGACCCAGCTCCAGACCGTGCCGTTCTCGTCCGGGTGCATGGTCAGGCGGAAGGTGGTCCGCTGGCCCTCGCGCTCCAGCACCTCGACGGTGGCGTACTCGCTGAACAGCTGCGGCCAGTTCTCCAGGTCGTTGGTGATCTCCCAGACCAGGTCGACCGGGGCCGCGATGAGGATCTCGTTGTCGGTGTGTCCGGGCATGTCAGGCTCCTGTCTTCACGGACGCGTTGACGGCGTCGAGGAACTGCTGCGGGGTCTTGGCCATCTCGGCGCCGGGGGCGATCTGGGCCTGGTAGCGGTTCTCCAGCTCGCCGACGATGCCGAGCAGGCCGAGCGAGTCGACGCCGAAGTCGTCGAAGGTGGCGTCCGGGTGCTCGATCGCCCCGGGGGCGATGGTGATGCCCGCCCGGCTCTTGATCAGCGCGACGAGCTCTTCGTGCGTCAGGTGGTGGTTCATCAGGGTGTTCTCCTTGTCGGATCGGTCGGGCCGCCCTCGGGTCCGGATCAGGGCCGGCGCAGCACCAGGGCCGCGTTGGAGCCCATCAGCCCGCGGCTGAGCACCAGGGCGGTGCGCAGTTCGCCGGTGCGCGGGTAGCCGGTCACCAGGTCCAGGTCGTGGCAGACGTCGGTGACGTTGGGGGTGGGCGGTACCAGGCCCTGTTCCATCGCGAGCACCGCGGCAGCCGCGTCGATCAGCGGTGCGCCGCAGTACGCCCGGCCGATGCCGGCCTTGGGCGCGGTGACCGGGACGCGGGTGGCGTGCCCACCGAGCGCGTCGGCGATGGCGAGGGCCTCGGCGCGGTCGGCCTCGGGGACGCCGAGGGCGTCCGCGAAGACCACGTCGATCTCGTCGGGGGCGCAGTGCGCCTCCTCCAGCGCGCCGCGGATGGCGTGCGCGAGCCCCTCCCGGGACTCCGCCCAGCGCGAGGCGCCGGTGAAGGTGGCGGCGTGGCCGGCCAGGACCGCCCGGATCCGGGCGCCCCGGCGGCGGGCCGCGTCCTCGGCCTCGGCCACGAACATCGCGCCGCCCTCGGCGGGCACGAAGCCGCCGGCCTGCGCGCTGAACGGCAGGTAGGCCCGGTCGGGGTCGTCGGCGAGGCTGAGTTCGCGGTAGCCGAGCTGGCAGACCATCGAGTACGGCGCCAGCGGTGCCTCGGCGGCGCCGACCACGAGGGTGTCGGTGCCGCGCCGGATGGTCCGGACGGCGTGCGCGAGGGCGTCGAGGCCGCCGGCCTCGTCGCTGGCGACCACCGCGCACGGGCCCTTGAAGCCGCCGCGGATCGAGATCTGGCCGGTACTGGCGGCGTAGAACCAGGCGATCGACTGGTACGGGCCCACGAAGTGCGGGCCCTGGCCCCAGAGGTTCTGCAGCTCGCGCTGGCCGAACTCGCCACCGCCGGAGCCGGCCGCGGTCACCACGCCCACCGCGAACGGGTCCGCGGGGTCTGCGGTGAGCCGGGCGTCCTCCAGCGCCAGGTCGGCCGCGGCCATCGCGTAGTGCGTGAAGCGGTCGGTCTGGACGAGGTAGCGGCCCTCGATGGCGGCCTCGGCGTCGAAGCCGTGCACCTGGCCGGCCACCCGCAGGGGCATCTGCTCGCAGCCCTCGCGGGTGATCGGCCCGAGCGCGGTGGCACCCTCCCGGGTGGCCTTCCAGAAGTCGTCGGCGCCGACGCCGTTGGGCGCGATGACGCCGACGCCGGTGATCACGGCACGGCGGTCGGTCCGGGTGGTCATGCCGTCACCCCCTCACGTCGCAGGACGACCGCGGACTGGAAGCCGCCGAACCCGCTGCCGACCGACAGCACGTTGCGCAGCGGGAGCGAGCGGGCGGTCCTCGGCACGTAGTCGAGGTCGCACTCCGGGTCCGGGGTCTCGTAGTTGGCGGTCGGCGGGACGACGCCGTTGTCCAGCGCCAGGGCGCAGGCGACCAGTTCGATGGCGCCGATCGCGCCGAGCGAGTGCCCGACCATCGACTTGATCGAGCTCATCGGCGTCTCGTAGGCGTGGGCGCCGAGCGAGCGCTTGACGGCCGCCGTCTCGTGGCGGTCGTTCTGCTTGGTGCCGGAGCCGTGCGCGTTGACGTAGTCGATGTCTCGGCTGTCGACCCGCGCCTGGTCGAGCGCGCTGTCGATGGCCTCCGACATCTCCCGGCCCTCCTGGGTGAGGCCGGTCATGTGGTACGCGTTGCCGAACGTCGCGAACCCGCTGACCTCGCAGTAGATCCGGGCGCCCCGGCGGCGGGCGTGCTCCAGCTCCTCCAGGATCAGGACGGCGCCGCCCTCGCCGAGCACGAAGCCGTCCCGGTTGGCGTCGAACGGGCGGGAGGCGTGCGCGGGGTCGTCGTTGCGCTCGGAGGTCGCGTGGATGGCGTCGAAACAGGCCACCGTGATCGGGGAGATCGGCGAGTCCGAGGCACCGGCGACGCACACGTCGGCCCGGCCGTCCTGGATGCTCTGGTAGGCGTAGCCGACCGCGTCCAGGCCGGAGGTGCAGCCGGTGGAGACGGTCTGGACCGGTCCGTGGGCACCGCTCCGCTCGGCGACCGCGGAGGCGAGCGTGCTCGGGGCGAACGCCCGGTGCAGGTGCTGCTCGGCCTTGCGGTGGTCCACGTCCCAGCGTGCGCCGCCGGCGCTGACCAGGGCGTAGTCGTGCTCCAGCCGGGTGGTGCCGCCGACCGCGGTGCCCAGCGAGACCCCGATCCGCCACGGGTCCTCGGCGGCGAGGTCGAGGCCCGAGTCGCGGACCGCCTCGGCGGCGGCGACCAGGGCGAACTGGACGTAGCGGTCGGCGCGGGCGATCTGCTCCGGGTCAAGCCCGCAGGCGAGCGGGTCGAAGTCGCACTCGGCGGCGATCCGGGAGCGGAACCCGGTGGGATCGAACAGGGTGATGCCGCGGGTCGCCGTCCGGCCTGCGGTGAGCAGGTCCCAGAAGGCGCGGACGCCTACGCCGCCGGGGGCGACGATGCCGATCCCGGTGACCGCGACGCGCCTGGTCACGAGTTCACCCGGGCGTGTTCCGGCGGCGCGGCCCGGTGCGACTCCCCGGCGTGGGTCTCCTCGGTGTCCACGTGGCCGAGCTCCGGCCGGGGGGCGAGCGGGCCGAGGTGGAAGACCATCCGGGCCTCGGTGTCGCCGACGTTGCGGAAGCGGTGCTTCATGTTGAGCGGGATCATCAGCCCCTGCTCGGGGCGCAGCCGGTGGGCGACCCCGTCGAGGTCCACCTCCAGGTCGCCGCAGACGACGTAGACGAACTCCTCGGAGTACGGGTGGTAGTGCTCGCCGATCCGGTCGCCCGGCTGGACGATGGCCAGGCCCATGAACCCGCTGGTGGCGCCCACGGTGGTCGGGGTGAGCATGGCGCGCAGGTCGCCGCCGCGGCGGCGGTTCGGCTCGGCCTCGTCGACGTGCACGATGCGTGGGAACTGCGTGGTCATGGTGCTTCCTCCAAGATGGCTGGCTGGAACGGCTCCTGAGCGGCCGGTGGCCGCTCGGAGCGCGGGCTGACGGGCGGGATCAGGCGTCCTTCGAGGTGCGGTCGGTGACCAGGTCCATCCGGCACTCGCCGAGGAATCCGGCCAGCCCGGCGGCGTCGTCCAGGTCGTGGCCGGCCGGCTCGACCAGCCGGGCCAGCAGGCCGGCCACCCGCGGGCCGTCGACGCCGAGCGCCAGGGCGGGCACGGACTCCGCCGGTGCCAGCAGGTCGACCACCCGGACCACCATGTCCTCGCGCTGGAACAGCGTGGCGGCCACCAGCGCGCTGCCCGGCTCGGCCACCGCCTGCTGGTCCTGGCGGGCCAGCAGGCCGGCCACCGCGGCGCCGCAGCCGCTGCGCACGGGGTAGGCGAGCGCGTACCGGGTGACCTGCGCGGACGGCTGCTGCGGGGCGGCGACGTGGTGCACGGCGGGCAGCGCGGCCCGCATGAAGAAGGCGCGGGCGGACTCCGGGTTGTCGAGGTCGCGGGCCTCCTCCAGGTACGGGTTGACGGCCTCCTCGACCGCGCGGACCTCCGGCTGCACCGCGACGTGGCGCAGCGCGGCGCCGAGGTCTCCGGCGACCTCGACGGCCCGCACCACCCGGTTGCCGCGCAGGAAGAGCGAGGTGCGCAGGAGGCGGGTGTGGTCGTCCACCCGGGCGGCCGGGGAGCGGTAGCCGGCGAGGATCTCGGCGACCTTGGCCTCGCTGCCGGGCTTCACGGTGAAGGTGAGCGCGTGCCGGACGGTGCCGTCGGTGACCGGGGCGGGGCCGTCGAAGGTCCGGTCGCCGGCGGTCTCCCGCATGATGTTGTACCGCAGCGAGCGGGTGTCCCGGACGCAGCCGTGCAGCGGCTTGACCATCTCGCGGTGGGCCTCGCTGTCGACCCACGCCAGGAACGGCTGCGCGCTCTCCCACTCGCTGGTGATCAGCCACTGCGAGGGGTCCTCGATCGACTGGCAGAGCTGGTCGCTGACGTGCCCGGGGACGGCGGCCACCTGGTGGCGGAGCTGCTCGTAGGCGTCGAGGAAGCGCTGCTGGGTGCCGTCCATGATGTCGCAGAACAGCACCACGCGAAGCCGCGAGGTGGTGAGGGGCTGGGGCCGCGATACGGGTTCGGTCAGGGTCGTCATGATCCACTTTCTCCTTGGGAGGGACGGGCGGCCGTCGCGGCCCGGTACGCCTGGCGGGTGGCGGTGCGTCCGGCCCGGGGCCGGGCGGATCCGCCCGGACGGCGTGCGGCCGGTTCCGCTGCGGTGTTCTGATGCGGCGTCCGATCGGACGCCCGGTCAGGTGGCCGACCGGCCGTCCGAGGCCGCCGGGTCGCCGCCCGTGAGGCCTGAGCTCGATCGTGGGCCGCCGACCCGTGCGGCGCGAGGGCTGGAAGCCATCCGAGCGAAAACCACGGACATGACATCCCTCGCCGAGCGTCCGGGCCGTCGGCGCCGGAGTCTGTAACGGAGACGCATGGTCCCGTAGAGATCTGGAGCAATCGATGAATTCGAAGGTCAGCGACCGGGTGCCGGTCCTCGTCGTGGGCGGCTCGCTGGTGGGGCTGTCCGCCTCACTGTTCCTCGGCCGCCTGGGTGTCCGGCACCTGCTGGTCGAGAAGCACGCGGGCACCTCGCACCACCCGCGCGGCCGTGGCAACAACGTCCGCACGATGGAGCTGTTCCGGGCCGCGGGCGTGGAGCAGGCGATCCGCGAGGCGGCTTCGGTGCTGGCCGAGAACCACGGGATCCTGCAGGCCGACACCCTCACCGGGGCGGACCAGGAGTGGCTGTTCAAGGAGATCGACCCGGGTGGCGCGCTGTCCCGGTTCAGCCCGACCGGGTGGTGCCTGTGCAGCCAGAACGACCTGGAGCCGGTGCTGCTCCAGCACGCCCGGGCGCTCGGCGGCGATCTGCGGTTCGGCACCGAGCTGATGGAGTTCGAGCAGGACGCCGACGGGGTGACGGCGGTGCTGCGCGACCGGGCCACCGAGGAGCTGCGCACGGTGCGCGCCGACTACCTGATCGCCGCCGACGGCCCGCGCAGCCCCGTACGGGAGCGGCTGGGCATCGGCCAGGAGGGTCCCGGCGACCTGTTCCACAACGTCAGCATCACCTTCCGCGCGAAGCGGCTGGCGGACGTGGTCGGCGACCGCCGCTTCATCGCCTGCTACCTGACGAACCCGCAGGGCGACGGGGCGCTGCTACCGGTCGACAACCAGGAGCAGTGGGTCTTCCACGCCCCCTGGCACCCGGAGCACGGCGAGCCGCTGGAGGACTTCACCGACGAGCGCTGCGTGAACCACATCCGCACCGCGGTCGGCGTGCCGGACCTGGAGGTCGAGATCACCGGGAAGGCGCCGTGGCACGCGGCCGAACGGGTGGCCCGCAGCTACCGCGAGGGGCGGGTCTTCCTGGCCGGCGACTCGGCCCACGAGATGTCCCCGACCGGCGCGTTCGGCTCGAACACCGGGATCCAGGACGCGCACAACCTGGCCTGGAAGCTGGCCGCGGTGCTGGCCGGCTGGGCCGGCCCCGACCTGCTGGAGACGTACGCCCAGGAGCGCCGGCCGGTGGCGCAGGCGACCGGGGCGCGGGCCTCGGCGCGCTCCGCCGAGCACCGGCACCCGGGCTACGCCGCCGTCCCGGGGGTGGGCCGGCAGAAGAACGTGCTGGCGGTCGCGCTCGGCTACCGCTACCCGGTGGGGGCGGTGGTGGGGACGGATCCCGAGCTGTCGCCGGTGCCGGAGGGCTTCGAGGCGAGCGGTGACCCGGGCACCCGCGCCCCGCACCTGTGGGTGCGCCGGGCCGGGGTCCGGCTCTCCACGCTGGACCTGTTCGAGGACTCGATGGTGCTGCTCGCCGGGCCGCAGGGCGGTGCCTGGACGGCCGCGGCGGCGCGGATCGCGGCGCGCACCGGGATCCCGCTGGCCGCGTACCGGATCGGGGCCGAGCCGGAGCACGAGCTGGCGCCGGAGGCCGGGCCGGAGTGGGCCGAGGCCTACGGCAGCACGGCCGATGGTGCGGTGCTGGTCCGCCCGGACGGGTTCGTGGCCTGGCGCTCGGACGAGCGGGGCCCGCAGGCCGGGGCGGAGCCGGCCCAGGCGCGGGCGGCGCAGGCGGAGGCGGTGCTGGAGGAGGCGCTGCGGGCGGTGCTGCACCCGGCGGGCTGAGCCCGGGCGGCGGCGGGCGTGCGGTTCAGCGCTCGTCGCCGCTGAGGCTGCCGGTCCGGGTGGACTCGGCGGTCCCGGTCGCGGCGCGCTGGCGGGCCCGGCCCGCCAGCGCGTCCGCGAGGGTCACCAGCAGGGCCAGCAGCACGAAGCCGAGCGCGACCAGCAGTCCGCGCTGGAAGGCGCCCGCCCAGTCCCCCGGGTGGGCGCCGACCTGGGAGAAGAACACCGAGCCGACGGCCGCGATGCCGACCGCGGAGCCGATCCGCTGCGCGGTCTGCAGGACGCCGCCGGCGCTGCCGGCCCGGGCCACCGGGACCCGGCTGAGCGTCAGGGTCTGGTTCGGGGAGACCACCAGGCCGCTGCCCACGCCGGCGAGCAGCAGCGGCGCGGCGGTCGCCCAGCCGACCTCCCGCCCGGACCACAGGTGGACCGCCAGCGCCGCCGCGGACAGGCCGGTCACCACCAGGACCAGGCCGCAGGTCACCACCAGTTGCCCGTACCGGTGCACCATCCGCCCGCCGACCGTGGCGGCCACCGCCGAGCCGAGGGCGAACGGGGTGATCGCCAGCCCGGCCAGCAGCGCGCTGTAGTGCCGGCCGCTCTGCAGGTAGAGGCTGAACACGAAGAAGATCGCGGTGAAGCCGGCGAAGTAGACCAGGGAGAGCAGCACGCCCAGCGAGTAGGAGCGGGCCCGGAACAGGCTCATCCGGACCACCGGCTCGTGGTCGCGGCCGTAGCGCAGCTCCCAGCCGGCGAAGGCGACCAGCAGCACGGCGGCGGCGATCAGCAGCAGCCATTTGGCGTCGCCCTGCCACTGCTGCTCGACGAAGGGCAGCAGCAGGAGCAGGGTGCCGGCGCCGAGCAGCAGGACGCCGACCGGGTCGAAGTCGCCCCGGCGGCGCGGGCCCGGCACGGCGGTCCGCTCGGCCGGCTTGCCGGGCAGCAGCCGGTAGGCGGCGGGCAGCGCGATCAGGCCGATCGGGAGGTTGACGTAGAAGACCCACCGCCAGCCCTCGGCGGCACCGAACGCCTGGATCAGCAGGCCGCCGAGCAGCGGGCCGACCGCGGTGGAGACGCCGATCGTGGTGCCGAGCATGCCGAACGCCCGGCCGCGCTCCTCCCCGGCGAACAGCTGCTGGATGAAGCCGGAGACCTGCGGCACCAGCACGCCGCCGGCCAGCCCCTGGACCAGCCGGGCGCCCACCAGCCAGCCCTCGTTCTGGGCCGCCCCGGCGACCGCGCTGGCGGCGGTGAACAGGGCGAGCCCGGTCATGAAGACCGCGCGCCGGCTGCGGGCGTCCCCGAGCCGCCCGGCCGGCACCAGCACCAGTCCGAAGGCCAGCGCGTAGCCGGAGAGCACCCACTGCAGGCCGCTGTCCGACATCCGCAGCCCGGTGCGCACGGACGGCAGCGCGACGTTGACGATGCTGATGTCGAGCAGGGTCATCGAGCCGGCCAGCAGGCACACCGAGAGGGCCTGCCAGCGGCGCTCGGAGGCCGGGCCGGCGTCGGTCGGGGCGGGTGCGGTCACGGTGCGGCCTTTCGGGGGTACGGCCGTCGGGGGGTGCGGCCATAGGGGGGTGCGGCCTTCGGGGGTACGGCCGTCGGGGCCGGGGTGGTGGCGGGCCGTCAGCCCTCGGGGCTGAGGTGCGGCAGCAGCCGGTCGAGCCAGCGCGGCGTCCACCAGGCCGACTTGCCGAGCAGGGTCATCACGGCGGGGACGAGCAGCAGGCGCACCACGGTGGCGTCGACCAGCACGCTGACCGCGAGTCCGAGGCCCAGCATCTTGATGACGATGTTGTCGCTGAGCACGAACGCCGCGAAGACGGAGAACATGATGAGCGCGGCGCAGCTGATCACCCGGGCGGTGATCTCCAGCGCGTGCGCCACGCTGGCCTTGCTGTCGCCGGTCCTGGTCCAGGCCTCGTGCACCCGGGAGAGCAGGAAGATCTCGTAGTCCATGCTCAGGCCGAAGACGATCGCGAACATCATCATCGGCACGTAACTCTCGATCGGCACCTTGCCGTTGACGCCCAGCGCCGGCCCGCCCCAGCCCCACTGGAAGACCGCGACCACCACGCCGTACGAGGCGGAGATCGACAGCAGGTTGAGCACGGCGGCCTTGAGCGCGACCAGCGGGCCGCGGAAGACCACCAGGATGATCAGGAAGGCCAGGCCGACCACCACCGCGATGATCAGGGGCAGCCGGGCGGAGACGATGTCGAGGAAGTCGACCTGCCCGGCCGTGCTGCCGGTGACGTAGCCGGTGGCCGGGGTGCCCGCCAGCGCCTTCGGCAGGACGGTGTCGTGCAGGTTGTTGACCAGGTGGGTGGTGTTCTCGTCCTGCGGCACGGTGCTGGAGTAGACCGTGCCGAACAGCACCTCGCCGTCCGGGGTCTGCTGCAGCGGGGTGACGCTGGAGGCGCCCGGCAGGCCGGTGATCGCCTGCTGGACGGTGGCCTGCTGGCCGGCGCGGTCGCCGGCGGCCACCGAGGTCTGGTCGATCACCACCGTCAGCGGGCCGTTGGAGCCGGGCCCGAAGGCGTCGGTCATCAGGTCGAAGGCGCGGCGGTCGGTGAAGGAGGTCGGGTCGGCGCCGTCGTCGATGTGGCCGAGCTGGATCGAGAACAGCGGGATGGCCAGCACGCCGATCACCACCAGGCCGCCGATCAGGAAGGTCCACGGCCGGAACTCGACCCGGCGGGCGTACCGGTGCCAGAAGCCCTGGCCCTCCTCGCCCGGGGCGCCGGAGGACTCCGCGACCAGGGTGCGGACCCGGAAGCGGTCGATCCGGGGGCCGAGCAGGCCGAGCAGCGCCGGCAGCAGGGTGAGCGCGCCCAGCACCGCGGAGACCACGGTCACGGCGGCGGCGAGGCCGAGCTTGGAGATGAAGGTGACGCCGGAGGCGGAGAGGCCGCTGAGCGCGACGATCACCGTGCAGCCGGAGACCAGGACCGCCCGGCCGCTGGTGGAGACGGCGCGGCCGGCCGAGAAGACCGGGTCCATGCCGTCCATCAGGTCCTGGCGGTGACGGGTGATCAGGAACAGCGCGTAGTCGATGCCCACCCCCAGCCCGATCATGGTGGCGAGGGTCGGCGAGACGGTGGCGAAGGTGGAGAGCCTCGCCAGCAGTCCGAGGCAGGCCAGGCCGACGATGACCCCGATCAGCGCGGTGACCAGGGGCAGGCCGGCCGCGATCACGCTGCCGAAGCCGATCAGCAGGACCAGGATCGCCACCGCGAAGCCGATCGCCTCGCTGGTCCGGTCGTCCGCCGGGGGCCGGGCGAGTTCGCCCAGCGAGCCGCCGTACTCCACGTCCACGCCGGCCGCGCGCAGCGGGGCGACCGCGTCGTCGACGCCGGTCAGGTAGGGATCGCCCAGGGTGCTGGGGTTGGAGTCGAAGCGGACCGTGATGAAGGCGGTCTGCCCGTTGGCGGACAGCGGGCCGGTCGCCGAGGAGGGCACCGAGAGCGGGTTCTGCACGGAGGAGACGTGCGGCAGTTGCTGGAGGGCCGTGACCACCTGCGAGATCTGGCTCTGGAAGGTGCTGAGCGGCTGGGCGTCGTTCAGCACCACGGGCGAGCTGTAGCCGCCGATCGAGGGGTCGTGGTCCTGGAGGACGTTCTGGCCGATGCTGGACTGCGTCCCGGGGAGCGCGAAGTCGTCCGAGTACTCGCCGCCGAACAGCCGGTTGACCGCTTGCAGGCCGCCGAGCGCGACCAGCCAGACGAGGATCACCACCAGCCAGTGCCGGGCGCACCAGGATCCGAGCCGCCAGAGCACCCCGGTGCTGTTCTCGGGGGCGGCGGGCGTGCGGGGCGGGACGGACATGCGCTCTCCCGGACGGCTGCGGCACCGACCCCGCGGTCGGCGCCGGACTCGGTCGTTTTTCCGACCATACGTACCGTCAGGACGTGCCCCGCCGTGACACACTCCGCCGGACGGGTGGCCCGGTCGCGGTCAGATGCCGAGGCTCGCGGCCCGGGTGGCCGCCTGGTCGAGCAGCCGGTGCACGTCCGCCTGCGTGGTGCCGGCGGCGTCGTTCCAGGCGTCCGGGGAGCTGACCGGCCGCCCGGTGGCGTGCAGCACCTCCATCACCTGGGTGCGGGCCCGGCGGGCGGTGTACGGGGTGCCGTAGCCGTGCGCGAGGACGGCGGCCTGGGCACCGAGCAGGCAGACCCGGCCCTGCTGGTCCCACATCGCGCCCTGCAGCCAGCCGTGGGCGGTCAGGTAGCGGGTGGTGAGCCGCAGGTGGCCGGCGACCGTGACCTCGACCGGACGGGCGGGCCGGCGGGCGAGGCGGTCCAGCACCGTCCGGCGGGGCAGCGGGTACCCGGCGTACCAGGGCAGCAGGGTGCGGCCGAGCGGGCAGACGTACGGCAGCGGCGGCCGGGCCGGGCCGGGCAGCGAGGCCAGGTACGCCTCCACCTCGGCGGCGAGGCCGGAGTCGGCGACGGTGAGCGTCAGCCGGTCGCGGCTCGGCAGGGTGACGGTCATGAATGCGCTCCCTTTGTCCCGTTTTGGTGGCATTCATTGATAACCCGGGCGCCCGTGGACGGCTCGTCAGGGCCGGCGGCGCCGCGTGTCCGGTGACGGTCCGTGCCGCAGCGTTCCGCTACCCGTCGCGGATCGGGTTGGATGGGGACATGAGCGAGGAGACGAGCGCCGTACCGGCGTGGGAGCAGCGGTTCCGGGCGGCGCGGGTGTCACTGCCGGACTGGGCCGAGGACGCCCCCGAGCGTGCGCTGTACGTGTCGAACGCCACCGGGACCTTCGAGGTGTACGCCTGGGACCGGTCGGCCGACAGCCACCGCCGGGCCACCGAGCGGCCGAACGGCACCACCGACGCCGAGCTGAGCCCGGACGGCGAGTGGATCTGGTGGTTCGACGACACCGACGGCGACGAGCTCGGCGTCTGGCGCCGCCAGCCGTTCGGCGGCGGCCCGGACGAGGAGGCCGTGCCCGGCGTGCGCGCCGCGTACTCGACCGGCCTGGCGCTGGGCCGGGACGGCACCGTGGTGGTCGGCACCTCCGGCGAGGAGGAGGGCACCGAGGTCTACCTGCGCCGTCCCGGCGCCGACGCGGCCGAGGTGGTCTACCGGCACGCCGAGTACGGCGGCATCGGCGACCTCTCGTACGACAGCTCCCTGCTGGCCGTCGAGCACACCGAGCACGGCGACGCGATGCACGCCGCGATCCGGGTGATCCGCACCGCGGACGGCGCCACCGTCGCCGAACTGGACGAGGTCTCCGACCGCCCCGACCCGCGCGGGCTGGCCTGCCTGGGTTTCGCCCCGGCGGTGGGCGACACCCGGCTGCTGGTCGCGCACCAGCGCCGCGGCCGCTGGGAGCCGGTGGTCTACGACCTCGCCGACGGCACCGAGACCGAACTGGTGCTCCGCGACGAGCAGGGCCAGGAGTTCCCGGGCGACCTCTCGGCCCAGTGGCGGCCGGGCGCCGACGCCCTGCTGATCGAGCACGAGTACGAGGCCCGCAGCGAGCTGTTCTCGTACGGGCTCGCGGACGGCCGGCTGACCAGGCTGGACACCCCGCGCGGCACGGTCGCCGGGGCCACCGCCCGTCCGGACGGCACGGTCGAGTTCCTCTGGTCCTCGGCCGCCGAGCCCTCCGCCGTCCGCTCCACCTCGGGCGCCGTGGTGCTGCGCGCCCCCGGCCCGGTGCCGCCGGGCTCGGTGCCGGTCGAGGACGTCTGGGTGGACGGGCCGGGCGGCCGGGTGCACGCGCTGGTCCAGCGCCCGGACGGGCCGGGCCCGTTCCCGACCGTCTTCGAGGTGCACGGCGGCCCGACCCACCACGACAGCGACTCCTTCGCCGCCGGCCCGGCCGCCTGGCTGGACCACGGCTTCGCGGTGGTCCGGGTCAACTACCGCGGCTCCACCGGCTACGGGCAGGCCTGGACGGACGCGCTGCGCGAGCGGGTCGGCCTGATCGAGCTGGAGGACATCGACGCCGTCCGCGCCTGGGCGGTGGCCTCCGGGCTGGCCGACCCCGCGCGGCTGGTGCTCTCCGGCGGCTCCTGGGGCGGCTACCTGACCCTGCTGGGGCTGGGCGTGCAGCCGGAGCACTGGACGCTCGGCCTGGCCGCCGTCCCGGTCGCGGACTATCTGACCGCGTACGCGGACGAGATGGAGGCGCTCAAGTCGCTGGACCGCACGCTCTTCGGCGGCACCCCGGAGGAGGTCCCGGACCGCTGGCACGCCTCCTCGCCGCTCAGCTACGTCGAGCGGGTCAAGGCGCCGGTGTACATCTCCGCCGGGGTGAACGACCCGCGCTGCCCGATCCGGCAGATCGACAACTACGTGCAGCGGCTCGGCGAGCTGGGCAAGGTCCACGAGGTGTACCGGTTCGACGCCGGGCACGGCTCGCTGGTGGTGGAGGAGCGGATCAAGCAGCTCCGGCTGGAGATCGACTTCGTCCGCCGCCACCTCGGGGAGCTCGGATGACCCGGCCCGGCCGCGGCGGCGCCGCCCTGGCGGTCGCCGTGGTGCTCACCGTGCTGCTGACCGCGAGCGGCTGCGCCTCCGACGACTACTCCGACTGCGCGCAGGCCTTGGCGGCCCCGGAACTCGCGCTGGCCAAGAGCAGCAAGGGCGGGAGCAGCGGCGGGAGCAGGAGCAGCGGGAGCAAGAGCTCCTCGAAGAGCTCCAAGACCAGGACGGTGCACCACCACACCACCTCGCGCAGCGGCAGCAGCGACGGCGGGGGCTGCGGGACGGCCCCCACGCCGACCCCGTCGTTCGGGCTGCCGAGTCCCAGCCGGTAGCGGGCCGCGCCGGGGTCGGGCCCGTGAAGGGTCCGGCCCCGGCGGGCGCCTCCCGCCGGGCGTTACGCCGGTTCCAGGCCGAGCGCCCGGTCCTCGGCGGCCTCCGCCTCGCGGCGGACCAGGCGGAACCACATGAAGACCACGAAGCCGGCGAAGACGAACCACTCCAGGGTGTAGCCCAGGTTCTGGAACGCCCGCAGGCTCAGCCCCCCGCCGCCCTGCGGCTGGACCGTCGGCACCGCGGCCAGCCCGGCCGGCGGCTCGTCGGCGGCCAGCCAGCCGTCGTACACGGGGTAGGGCAGCACGTTGAGCAGGGTGGCCGGGCCGATGGTGCCGAGCTGCCCGGTGGGCAGGCCGCCGGCGACCGCGCCGCCGCTGCCGGCGTTCTCGGGGGCCTGGAGCCGGCCGGTCACGCCGACCGGGCCGCCGGGCGCCGCCGGCACGGCCGGTGCGCTGCCGGGCTGGCCGGCGGCCCAGCCGCGGACCACCGCGACGGCCCGGCCGTCCGGGGTGCGCAGCGGGGTCAGCACGTAGTAGCCGGCGCGGCCGTCCACCGTGCGGTCGGGCACCAGCAGCTGGTGGGCGGTGTCGTACTCGCCGGTGACCCGGACCGTCCGGCCGACGGTTTCGGTGCTCACCCTGGCCTGCGCGCCGGCCAGCACGGAGTCGAGCGGGGCGGCCGGGGCGGCGGCGGCCGCGGTGGCCGAGCCTGCGAGTTCGCGGTGGGTGCCGAGCCGGTCCTCGAACCGCCCGAGCTGCCAGGAACCGAGCAGCAGGCAGACCACGATGGCGACCAGGCCGACGGCGGTGCCGCCCAGCCAGCGCGGGGTCAGGAGAAACCGGTACACACCCCCCACGGTAACCAGTCCTCACGCCGCTCCCGCCGCCGGGTCACGCGGTCCCCGGCGCCGGGGCGCTAGGGCTTGTCTGACAATTCGCGTCGGATGAGCGCGCGGCGGTGGGCGCCCGGCTGGGCGTGCCGGCGAAGCGTCCTCGTACTGGACGTAC
>NZ_JBEOUL010000042.1:0-48447 GCF_040304075.1 Kitasatospora sp. NPDC094015 | reverse complement strand
CCGCAGATCGCTCTCCTCGGTGGCGAACAGGCAGTTGCGGACCTGGCCGTCGGCGGTGAGCCGGGTCCGGTCGCAGGCGCGGCAGAACGGGCGGCCAGGCCGAATCCACCACCGATCAGGAGCAGCGCACCCGCTCCCGCGACCACCACGCTGGTGGCGTCGCCGCCGCCGGTCGAGGCCAACTGGCCGTCCCCGCCCTTGTCCTGGGGCTGGGCCGGGGCGGGCTTGGGCTTGGTGGCGGGCGGGGTGGTGGACTGCGTCGCGCTCGGGGTCGCGGTCGGGGTGGCGGTGGGGCTCGGGGTGGCGGTCGGGGTCGGGGTCGCCTTCTGCGTGGCGCCGGTCGTCGCCGTGGCGCTCGGCGTCGAGGTGGCCGTCCCGCACTGCGAGCCCGGGGCGGTGCACTCCTCGGGCTTGCTCTGCGACGGCGCGGGCGTGGCGGTCACCGGGGCGGAGGCCGACCCGGAGGCCGAGACGGACCCGGAGGCCGAGGCGGAGGGCATCGCGGTCGGGCTGGCACAGTTGCTCGGGGTGGCCGCCGGGCTGGTGGCCGCCGACGAGGAGGCGGAGGCCGAGGCCGACGGCGAGGCCTTCGCCGACGCGGACGGCGAGGCGGAGGGCGAGGCCTTGGCGGACGCCGACGGCGAGGCCGACGCGGACGGGCTCTCGGAGTCGACCGGCTGGGCCGAGGCGCTGTTGGCCGACCGGCCCAGGTGGCTGTCCTCGTCCTCGTCCTCGTCCTCGTCGTCGCTCTGGTCGACCGGCTCCCCGGGCTGGGTCTGCGCGACCCGACGCCCCTGCTGCTTCCGGCCCTCGGACTCCTCGGTGCCGGTGTCCTCGTCGTCACCCCCGTCGTCGCCGTCACCGTCGTCCGCGGGCTTGGCCGTGGTGGTGCTGGGATCGGGCTTCGGGCTCTTGCTCTTCTTCCCGCTCGCGGACGGCGAGGGTGACCCGTCCCCGCTCTCGGACGGGTCGGCGGTCGCCGAGGCGGAGGCACTGGCTGAGGCGGAGGTGGAGGCGCCGGCGGACGGTGTCACGCCGGGCGTCACGCAGGCGCCGGCGCCCGGCACCGAGTCGACGTGGTAGCCGGCGACCACCTTGGTGAACTCGTAGTCGCTCTGCGCGATCCCGCTGCACTCCGACTCGGCGTTCTTGTCGTACGCGCCGGCACAGGCCCGGTCCCGGTTGACCGCCCAGAAGGTGAACCGGGCCAGGTGGTGCGTGGCCGCGAAGTCGCGCATCGCCGTGAGGTCGGCCACCGACACCTGCTCGCCGGTCTGGTCGGTGCGTCCGATCATCGAGGACAGGCCGGAGTGCCGCCAGGCCTTGTCCGCGTCGTAGCCGTAGGCGGTGGCGACCGCCTTCTGCAGCCCGGTGACCGCGGTGGCGGTGGCCTCCGCCATGGTGCCGGTGTGGCTGTCGAAGTCGAACGGCATGACCGTCCAACCGTCGACCTCCAGGCCGGCCTTGGCCGCCTTGCCGATCAGGTCGACGCCTTCGGCCTCGGGCCCGTCGGGGGTGGCGCCGAAGGTCAGGTAGACCAGCAGGCCCTGGTTGCGGTCCTTGACCAGCTTGAGCGCGTCGACCACCTTCTGGCGGTTGCCGGCGTCGGTGTACTCGGTGTCCTCGATGTCGATGTCGATCGCCTTGAGCCGGTAGGCGTCGATCACCTTCTGGTAGGCGCCGGCGAGGTCGGCCGCCGTGGCGCACTTCTCGCCGAGCTTGGCGCCGTCCCAACCGCCGAAGGAGGCGAGCACGTCGCCGCCGGCGGCCCGGATCGCCTTGATCCTCGCCTCGTCGTCGCCGCCGACCAGCGGCCGGGAGCCGTCCCACAGCGGGTCGCAGCCGCCGTCCTTGCCCGCCAGCACGAAGGAGAGCGTGAACTGCTTGATGCCGGTGGCGTTCATCACCGCGACCGGGTCCTGCGCCTTGCCCCAGCCCAGGTACTCGTAGACCGCGTTGAGGCCGACCGGGTCGCTGGTGGCGGCCGGTGCGTAGTTCTGGGCGACCACGAAAACGCCTCCGGCGGCGAGGGCCGTGGCCGCTGCCGCGATCCGGCGCCGCTGGCTGAACCGGTGTCTGGTCATGAGGATTCTCCTGAGAGGGGACGTGGGCGGGCGCGCCGGCGTACGGCGCGAGCACGCCCGGGGGGCGCCCTCCCACAAAGGCACCCCCCGAGCGCTCTTCCGACTCCCGCCGGAGCGCACGGGGGCGGGCCGGGGCCACGGGTGCCACCGTGGGCGGCGACCCGCCCACGGCCGGCCACGGGCCGGTCCCCGGGTCCGGAGGAGTCCTCGACGGGAGGAACGGCCCGTACGGCGCCGCCGGTTCAGCTGTTCCGCCCCGGTCGACGATCCGTCAGCTGTCGCCGCGTGCGGCCGAGGTCCCGGGTGAACCACCCGACCCCGGACGGCCGTTCTCCCGCAGGGGCGGGCGCGGGAGCACCGCGCGACGGACCACCGCCCGGACTTCGACGCAGGGGTGGGCATGGGGCGCAGGAGACTTCCGCGCAAGCGCTGGCAGGCCGCACTGGTGGTGACCGCCGTGGGCGGGGCGGGGGCCGCCGTGCTGCTGCCCTCGGCCCAGGCCGCGCTGCCCGCGCCGCAGGACTGCACGGCGTCCTGGTACGGCGCGCGGGACGAGGGTGTGGAGGGTGCGGCCACCGCGAGCGGTGCGCCCTTCCACGCCGCCGAGATGACCGCGGCCAGCCGCACCCTGCCGTTCGGCACCGTGGTCACGGTGACCGACCGGCGCACCAGCCGGTCGGTCACCGTGAAGGTCACCGACCGGGGGCCGTTCACCGATCCCGGTCACCGCTGCCTCGACCTGTCGGCCGGCGCCTTCGCCGCGCTCGGCGCGGACCTGTGCGCCGGGCTGGCGGAGGTCCGGGTCGCGCCGGTGGCCCCGGGCACCGCGCTGACCGCCCGGCGGCCCGACTTCCGGCCGATCTCGATGGCCGACTGCGCGCCCGGCAGCGGCGACCCCGGCCCGGACCCGGAGCCGGACCCCGCGCCGAGCCCCACCCGGCCCGAGCCGACCCCGACGCCTTCCCCCTCCCCCTCGCCCTCCTCCTCGGCGACGGCGACCCCTTCGGCCACGCCGTCCCCGACGCCCGCCGTCGACACCCCGCACCCCGACCCGGCCGCGACCCACGACGCCCGGTGGTGGCAGCAGGAGTGGCAACGCCAGATCGAGGAGATGGTCGCCACCCAGCAGCGGATGATCGACGAGCAGCGGCGTCAGATCGAGGCCCAGCAGAAGCTGATCGCCGACCGGCGGGGCTCCTGACCAGCGGAACTCAGGTGCAGGACCCGGCCGTACGGATGATCCCGTCCTGTCGCCCCCGGCGCCCGGGTGCTCCCGCGGGCGTGCCCCGACGAGGGGCGTAGCGGGCGGGTACGGGCGCCGGGGTGGGGTGCGGCGGTGGTCACCAGGCGTAGGACTCCGGGGCCTCGCGGTGCGGCGGGAAGATCTCGTCGAGCCGGGCGAGGGTGGTCTCGTCCAGGGTGACGTCGAGGGCGAGGAGGGCCTGCGCCAGCTGGTCGGCGGTGCGCGGGCCGATGATCGGGGCGGTGACGGCGGGGCGGTGGAGCAGCCAGGCCAGGGCGACCCGGGCCGGCGGCAGGCCGAGCTCCGCGCAGAGCGCCTCGTACGCGGTGATCTGCTCGTGCAGGCGCTCGGCCTTGCCGATCAGCGCCTCGTCGGCCCGGCGGCCGCTGTCGGCGGTGCCCTCGGTGCCCTCGGTGCCGCGCCGGATGCCGCCGAGCAGGCCGCCGCCGAGCGGGGAGTACGGCAGCAGGCCGAGACCGTGGTGGCGGGCGGCGGGGATCAGCTCGCTCTCCACCGTGCGTTCCAGCAGGTTGTAGACGGACTGCTCGCTGACCAGGCCGAGCAGTCCGCGCCCGGTGGCGGCGGCCTGGGCGGTGGCGATGTGCCAGCCGGCGAAGTTGCTGGAGCCGACGTAGAGGATCTTGCCCTGGGCGATCAGCACCTCCATCGCCTGCCAGATCTCCTCCCAGGGCGTCGCCCGGTCGATGTGGTGCATCTGGTACAGGTCGATGTGGTCGGTGCGCAGCCGCCGCAGGCTGGCGTCGACCGCGCGCCGGATGTGCAGGGCGGACAGCCGGCCGCTGTTGGGCCAGCCCTCGCCGAGGTCGGGCATGGTGCCGTAGCCCTTGGTGGCGAGGACGGTGCGCTCGCGGCGGCCGCCGCCCCGGGCGAACCAGGTGCCGAGGATCTCCTCGGTGAGCCCCTTGGTGACGGTCCAGCCGTAGACGTCCGCGGTGTCGATCAGGTTGATGCCGGCCTCGTGGGCGGCGTCGAGGATCGCGTGGGCGTCCGGCTCGGTGGTGCGGTCGCCGAAGTTCATGGTGCCCAGGCACAGGCGGGAGACGGACAGGCCGGTACGGCCGAGGTGGGTGTACTCCATGGTGGGTCAGCTCCGGGGTCGGTGGTGCCGGGTCAGGCCGGCGGGGCGGGGCGCTGCGGCCGGCGGCCGAGCAGCAGTTCGGCGGCGGCCAGCGCGCCGGCCCGGGAGGCGCCGTGGGTGGCCAGGTAGGCGGCCGCGGCGGCCGGGCGGTGGTGCGGCAGGCCCATCTCGACCAGGACGGTGTCCGGCCGGGCGGCGAGCAGGGCCTCGACCGCGGCCCGGGTGGCCGGGTGCCGGTGCAGGTCGCGGACGACCGCGAGGACGGGGCCGCCTGCGGGCAGCGGCGGCAGCGGGGCCGCCGGGTCGGTCACCGGGACCACCCGGGCCCGCGGCAGCCGTCCGGCGACGACCTCGCCGAGGCCCCAGGCGGTGGCGCCGATGGCGGGGGTGGGTTCGTCCTGGAACTCCAGCACCACGGGGGCCTCGCCGAGCTCCGGGAGTCCGTCGGCGAGCAGGGCCCGCCGGGCGGCCGCCATGCCGATGTCGTCCTGGTCGTCCGTCAGGCATCGGCCCGGTCGGGCCCGGTCGGCGAGCCGGGCGATCCGTTCGGCGGCCTCGGCCAGCCGTTCGGCGGGCAGCTCGCCGGCGGTGACGGCGGCGGCCAGCTCGGTCCTGAGCATCCGGGCGCGGGCCTCGCCCCGGTGGGTGCCGACGCACAGGCCGTCCGCGCCGGCGGCGATCGCCCGTACGGCGGTGCCCGCGATGCCGTACCGGTCGTGGACCGCGTCCATCTCCAGCGAGTCGGTGATCACCGCGCCCTGGAAGCCGAGCCGGCCGCGCAGCACGTCGGTGAGCAGGGTCCGGCTGACCGTGGCGGGGACCCGGTCGTAGGCGGGCAGCAGGATGTGGGCGGTCATCACCGCCGCCACCCCGGCCGCGACGGCGGCCCGGAACGGCGGGAAGGCGGTCGCCTCGAACTCCGCGCGGCCCTCGGTGACCACCGGCAGGTCGTGGTGCGAGTCGACGGTGGTGGAACCGTGGCCGGGGAAGTGCTTGGCGCAGCCGGCCACGCCGGTGGACTGCAGGCCGGTGACGAAGGCGGCGCTGTGCGCGGCCACCCGCTCGGGGTCGCTGCCGAAGGAGCGGGTGCCGATCACCGGGTTGCCGGACTCGGTGTTGACGTCGACCACCGGGGCGAGGTCGAGGTTGACGCCGAGTCCGGCGAGGCGGGTGCCGATGGCCCGGGCGGTGCGCCGGGTCAGGTCGAGGTCGTCGGCGCGGCCGAGGGCGAGGTTGCCGGGCCAGGGGCTGCCCTCGGCCAGGTGGAGCCGGGTGACGTCGCCGCCCTCCTCGTCCAGGCCGATCAGCAGGTCCGGGTTCTCGGCGCGCAGCGTGGCGGTGAGGTCCGCGAGTTGCTCCGGGCCGTCCATGTTGCCGTGGTACAGCACCACGCCCCGGACGCCGCCGGCGATCCGGCGCAGCAGCCAGTCGGGGGCGGTCGGGCCGTCGAAGCCGGGCAGGATGCAGGCGTCGGCCCAGCGGAGCAGTTCGGCGCTCATCGGCCCTCCTGAGGGACGGGTCCGGCCGCGTCGGCCGGCTCTCCGGGGCCGCCGGGGGCGGTGGCGAACTGCTTGACCACCAGGTCGCGGGCGTGCCGGTGGTCCTCGCCGGTGCGGTCCGCGGCGTGCAGCTCGCCGAGCGCGTGCAGGGCAGCGCCGGCCACCGGCGGCAGGGTGACGGTGCGCAGCACGGCGTGCGGCGCGGCGGCGAACCGTTCGGCGACCCGGCCGGCCAGGTACGGGTGGCGGGCGGCCAGGATGCCCCCGCCGAGCACCACGTCGACCGGACGGCCGAGCAGGTCGAGGCGGCGCAGCGCGGTCAGGCCCATCGCGGCGATCTCGTCGGCCTGCCGGTCGAGGATGCCGCGGGCCACCCGGTCGCCGCGGGTGGCGGCGTGGAACAGCAGGTGGGTGAGTCCGTTGGTGGCGTCGGGCGCGAGGGTGCCGGTGTGCAGGGCGACGGTGACCTCGGCGACGGTGTCCCGGCCGAAGTGGGCGGCGACGGCGGCGGCCAGGGTGGTGGCCGGCCCGCGGCCGTCCTCGGCGCGCACGGCCTGCCGGAGCACCTCGCGGCCGAGGTCGGCGCCTCCGCCCCAGTCCCCGGAGATGGCGCCGAGGGCGGGGAAGCGGGCCACGGCGCCGTCGGGGGCGACCCCGACGCAGTTGATGCCGGTGCCGCAGACCACGGCGACGCCCCAGCCCTCGGCCGCGCCGGCGTGCAGCAGGGCGAAGGTGTCGTTGCCGGCGTGGCTGTGCCGGGCCCAGCCGCGTTCGGCCAGCGCGGCGGTCAACTGCCGTTCCTCCTCGGGCAGGTCGGCGCCGGCCAGGAAGGCGGAGAGCCGCTCGACCGGGCGTCCGGCGGGCCGGTGGCGGTGCAGCAGGGTGTCGAGCAGCTCGCCGAGCGCGTCCAGGGCGGGGCCGAGCCCGGTGACCTGGGGCCGGAACGGGCCGCCGCGGACGCCGCCGAGCAGCTGGCCGTCGGCGGTGCCGAGGTAGGCGTCGGTCTTGCTGTTGCCGCCGTCGACGGCCAGGAACAGCGCGTCCCCGGTCATCCGCTGCTCCACGGCAGGTGGGCGGAGTCGGAGGCGACCAGCTGTTCGGCGAGCCGGCGGGCCTGCTCGTACTGGCCGATCAGCGGGTGGGCGAGCAGGGCGTTCTCGACCAGCTCGATGCCGCCCTGCAGGGCGGCGCGCAGGGCGAGTTCCTCGTACGCGGCGACGTGGGCGACCAGGCCGGCGTGCAGCGGGTCCAGCGGGGCGACCGGCAGCGGTTCGGCGCCGCGGGCGCTGATCCGGGCGGGCACCTCGATCACGGCCTCGGGGGGCAGGAACGGCAGGGTGGTGCCGTTGCGGACGTTGGCGACCTGGATCTCGCCGGTGTCCCGGAGCAGGCCGCCGACCAGGGCGACGGCGGCCTCGGAGTAGTAGGCGCCGCCGCGCTCGCCGAGCAGTTCGGGCTTGGTGTCCAGGGTCGGGTCGGCGTACATCTCCAGCAGTTGCCGCTCCAGCGCGGCGACCTCCTCGGCGCGCGAGGGCTTGGCGCGCTGCTCGGCCACCACGGCGTCGTGGCCGTAGTAGTAGCGCAGGTAGTAGGACGGGACGACGCCGAGCCGGTGCAGCAGTTCGGGCGGGAGCAGGCAGCGGGCGGCCATCGAGTCGGCGTGCTCGGCGAGCAGCCGGGGCAGCACGTCGACGCCGTCGACCCGGACCCCGCGTTCCCAGGTGAGGTGGTTGAGCCCGACGTGGTCCAGCTCGACCTTCTCCGGGTCGACGCCGAGCCACTCGCCGAAGGTGTGCTGGAAGCCCTTGGCGACGTTGCACAGGCCGACGGCCTTGTGCCCGGCGTCGAGCAGGGCGCGGGTGACGATACCGACCGGGTTGGTGAAGTCGACGATCCAGGCGTCGGGGCTGGCCCGGCGGATCCGCTCGGCGATGTCCAGCACCACCGGGACGGTGCGCAGCGCCTTGGCGAGGCCGCCGGCGCCGGTGGTCTCCTGGCCGACGCAGCCGCATTCGAGCGGGAAGGTCTCGTCCGAGTGGCGGGCGGCCTGGCCGCCGATCCGCAGCTGGAGCAGGACGGCGGCGGCGCCGTCGAGGGCGGCGTCCAGGTCGGTGGTCCAGCTGACCGTGCCGGGGTGGCCGTGCCGGGCGAGGATCCGGGCGGAGAGCGGGCCGACCAGGTCGAGCCGGGTGGCTTCCGGGTCGACCAGGACCAGTTCGTCCAGGGGCAGTTGGTCGCGCAGCCGGGCGAAGCCGTCCGCGAGTTCGGGGGTGTAGGTCGAACCTCCACCGACGACGACGATCTTCAACCCTTGACTCCTGTCATGGTGACGCCTTCGATGAAGGCTCTCTGGGCGAGGAAGAAGACGATGATCACGGGGACCATCGCGATCAGGGTGGCGGCCATGGTGAGGTTCCACTCGACCGCCTGGGAGCTGCGGAATCCCGCCAGGCCGACGGCCAGGGTCCAGCTGTCCGGGTTCTCGCCGGTGTAGATCAGCGGCCCGTAGTAGTCGTTCCAGGCGGAGAAGAACTGGAACAGCGCGACGGCCGCGACGGCCGGCTTGATCATCGGCAGGACGACCCGGGTGAGCACCCGCAGTTCGCCGCAGCCGTCGATCCGGGCGGCGTCCAGGTACTCCTGCGGGAGGGTCAGCAGGAACTGCCGGAGCAGGAAGATCGAGAAGGCGTCGCCGAACAGGGCGGGCAGCACCAGCGGCCACACCGTGCCGGTCAGGTGGAGCTGGGCCCAGACCAGGTACATCGGGATGACCAGGACCTGCGGCGGCAGCATCATCATGGTCAGCACCCCGAGGAAGGCGGTGCCGCGGCCGCGGAAGCGGAACCGGGCCAGCGCGTAGGCGACCGGGACGCTGCTGACCAGCATGGCGAGGGTGGCGCCGACCGCGTAGACCAGGGTGTTGCCGAGCCAGGTCAGCACGGGGGCCCGGCGGAACACCTCGGCGTAGTTGGACCACTGCCAGTGCTCGGGCCAGAAGTTCGAGGTCATCGACTGCTGGTCGGTCATCAGCGAGGTGAGCAGGATGAACACCAGCGGGCCGGTGAACGCCAGCACCAGGGTGACGGCCACCGTGTGCTCGGCGATCCAGATCAGCGCGCGGCGCCGGCGGGCCCGCTGCCGGGCCGCCCGGTGGGCGTTGGCCGCGGCCGGGCGGGCGGGGAGCGTGACGAGGGACGTCATGACGCCTCCTGCGGGGTGAAGGCGGCGGAGCGGCGCAGCAGCACCACCGTGAAGAGCATGGTCACCAGGAACAGCAGCACCGCCAGCGCGCAGGCGTAGCCCATGTGGAACTGGCCGAAGCCGGTGGTGTAGAGCCACTGGGAGTACGTCAGGGTGGAGCCGCCGGGGTAGCCGACCGGGACGCCGCTGCGGCTGTTGCCGGCCACCTGGGAGGCGACCATGGCCTGGGTGAAGTACTGGAGCGCGGCGATGACGCCCGTGACGGCGGAGAACAGCAGCACCGGTGCGATGGTCGGGAGGGTGATGTGCCGGAACCGCTGCCAGGGCCCGGCGCCGTCCAGCGCGGCGGCCTCGTACAGTTCGGCCGGTACGTCCAGCAGGGCCGCGAGGAAGATCACCATGCTGGAGCCGCTGCCCCACAGGGCGAGCAGGGTGAGGGCGGGCTTGGACCAGCTCTCGGAGGTGAACCAGAGCGGGCCGGGCAGCCCCAGCGAGCGCAGCAGTTCGTCGACCGGGCCGGTGCCCGGGTTGAAGAGGAAGACGAAGGCCACCGTGGCGGCCACCGGCGGGGCGAGCGCGGGCAGGTAGAACAGGGTGCGGAAGAGCGTGGCCCCGGCCTTGAGACGGGCCGTCAGCATCGCCACCCCGAGTGCGAAGAGCAGCTGGGCGGGCACCATCACCGCCACCAGCCAGCCGGTGTTGCGCACCGACTGCCAGACGTGCGGGTCCTCGGTGAACAGGTAGCGGTAGTTGCGCAGGCCCACCCAGGCGGCGGGCGAGATCATGTTGGAGTTGGTGAAGGACAGGTAGACCGTGGTGACCAGCGGGTAGAGCAGGAAGAGGGCGACGCCGATCAGCCAGGGCGACAGGAAGGCGAGCAGGACGCGCCGGCGGCGCAGCGCCGGTCGCGGGGCGGTCACGCTCATCTCACTGCCCGAGCCGCAGGGCCGCGTCGTTCTGCCGGTCGAGCTCGCGCAGCCCGGCGGCGAGGTCGCCGACCTGCCCGTCCTGCCACTTCTCGGCGAAGGGCTCGAAGTTGGTCACGTACGCGCCGCCGTCCGGCGAGGCCGGGGTGGTGGTGCTGTGCGGGTTCTTGAAGACGTCCAGGAAGGGCTGGAACTTCGGGTCGCGGGCGAGCTCGAGGTCGGGCGAGGCCAGCGCGGGGAGGGTGGTGGGGACGTTGCCCACCTGGTTGGCGAGGGTGACCAGGGCCTGGGTGTCGGTGGTGAGGAACTTCAGCAGCTTCCAGGCGGCGCCGGGGTGCGCGGTGCCCTTGGGGATGCCCATCACGTTGCCGCCGACGTAGCCGGCGCCGTACAGCTCCGGTTTGCCGTCGGCGGCGGGCATCGGGGCGGTGCCGTAGTCGATGTCCGCGCCGTCGCCCTTGATGAAGGCGGTCCGCCACTCGCCGTCCACCATCATGGCGAGGTTGCCGGTCTCGAAGGCGTTCTGTGCGGACTGTTCGGCGGCCAGGCCGGCCTTGAAGGTCTTGAGCTTGTCCGCGCCGAACCAGTCGACCAGGTTCTTCTGCCAGGTGAGCGCGGCGGCGAAGGCGGGGTCGGCGGCGGTGTTGGAGCGGCCGTCGTCGGTCAGCCACCGGCCGCCCCAGCTGGGCACCAGGTGCTCGGTGAGCATCTCGTAGCCGCCGAAGTACGGCATGAAGCCGGCGGTGCGGATCGAGCCGTCGGGGTTGAAGGTGGTCAGTTTCCTGGCGTCCTCGGCCAGTTCGGCCATGGTGCGGGGCGGGTCGGCGATGCCGGCCTCGGCGAACAGCTTCTTGTTGTAGTACAGGCCGAAGGTGTCGGCCAGCCACGGCATCGTGCAGCGCTTGCCCTGGTAGGCGGTGTAGCTCTGGGCGGCCGGCGGGATCTGGGTGAGGTCGACGTGGTCGGCCGCGAGGTTCGGCGCCAGGTCGAGGAAGGCGCCGGAGGAGCACCAGCCGCCGACGTTGCCGGCGTTGAAGGAGGCCGCCACGTCCGGCCCGGTGCCGCCGCGGATCGCCTGGTTGATCTTGTCGTCGGTCTGGCCCTTGACCGTCCGGACGGTGATGTAGGGGTACTTCTGGTGGAACAGCGCCAGCGCCTGGTCCACCGCCGCGGTCTCCCGCTCGGAGGTGAAGGCGTGCCAGAACGTGATGGTGACCGGCGAGGTGTCGTCCGCCCCGGTGTCGGCGCTCGGCGCCGTACCGGTGGTCCCGCAGCCGGCCGTCAGCAGCGAGACCGCGAGGGCGGCGGTGGTGACGGCGGAGCCGACGCTTCTTCTCACAGCAGTACCTCATTCGTACAGGGGGGAGATCCGGGGGCCCGCGGCGCGGTGGGGGCGCGGGCAGGGAGAATCGGAGACGCTCCGCCGGGGTGGGGCCCGGAGCCCGGCCAGGCGGCGGAGACGTGAGAATTTTTACCAGTTCGACGACCAGGGCGCCATAGTTTGACCATTGGTAAATTTCGCGAGATCATCGAGCATGATCGGTACACGGCCGCGGATCGGCTCCGGCGGCCGGTGAGGAGCAGCGAGAAGTGACCGACGAGGCGGCCGACCGGGAGAGCTCCCGGACATCGGCCAAGCGCAACCGCATCCGCGACCACCTGCTCGACCTGGTGGAGACGCTGGCCAACGGCGACGCCATCCCGTCCGAGCGGCGGCTGTGCACCGATCTCGACGTGTCGCGGCCCACCCTGCGCGCCGTGGTGGACGACCTGGTCCGCGACGGCCTGCTGGTGCGCCGCCAGGGACAGGGGGTGTTCGTGGCACAACCCAAGATCGCGCAGACGCTGACGCCCGGTGAGGGGCCGGTGCCGCGCACGGCGGGCGCCGCCGGCACGTGGACCAGCCGCACCGTGGACTTCGCCCGGATCAGCGCGGGCGCCCGGGTCGGCCGCCGGCTGCGGCTGGCGCCCGCCTCGCCGGTGCTGCGGATCACCCGGCTGCGGCTGGTCGACGGCCAGCCGATGTCGGTGGAGACGCTGTACGTGCCCGAGTCCGCGGTGCCCGGCCTGACCGCCCGCGACCTGGAGGAGAACTCCTTCTACGACCTGCTGGAGCGGCGCTACGGCATCGGGGTCACCGAGGCGGTGCAGACCATCGAGCCGACCGTCACCGACGAGCAGGAGGCCGAACTGCTCGACGTCCCGGCGCACTTCCCCGCCCTGCTGTTCGAGCGGGTCACCGAGGACGAGCGGGGCACGGTGGTCGAGTTCACCCGCTCGGTCTACCGGGGCGACCGGTACCGGATCGTCTCGCGGCTCTCGCTGGCCGGCGGCGGCCAGGGGCGGGTGCTGTCGGGCGGCTGGGCGACGGCCGGGCCGGGGCCGGACGCGCTGCCGGCCGACCCGTTCCTGAGCTGAGCCGGCGACCCGGCCGGCGCGCGCCGACGGAGGCGGGGCCGGGGGCCGGGCAGGCGAACGGGGCCGGAGGACGGTGTCCCCCGGCCCCGCCGTCAGCCGGTCAGCCGCTCAACCGGTCAGCTGGCGGTCCAGATCTGGTTCGTCCGGCCGGTGCACGGCCACAGCTCCAGCTTGGTGCCGTTCGGCGCGGCGACCGCGCCGCCGATCACGTCCAGGCACAGGCCCGACTGGACCCCGACGATGCTGCCGTCGGCCTTGACGTTCCACTGCTGGTTGGTGCCGCCGTTGCAGGTGTAGAGCACCACCGGGGTCTCCGGGGCGGTCTTGCGGCCGGAGGCGTCCACGCACTTGCCCTGCACCCGCAGCGTGCCGTCCGCCTGCGCGGCGACCTGCTGGCCCGCCGAGCCGTCGCAGTCGCGCACCTCGAACCGGGTGTTGTTGGCCGCGGACGGGGTGTTCAGGCACCGGCCGCTCGCCTTGGACACCAGGCCACCGGCCGGGGTGCCCCCGCCCAGCGCGCCCTTGGAGAACCAGGCGTTGCCGCCGCCCAGCGCCCACACCGACACATCGGTCACCCCGAGGTCGCGGACCACCTTGAGCTTGGCGTCCAGCGCCACCTGGTCGACGTAGTCGTAGAACTTGCCGCCCGAGCTCCAGCGGATCTCGCCGGACGCCGGGTCACGGCGCTGGGCGACCACCGCCGGGTCCTCGGAGTAGCCGGGGGCCTTCTTCATGTCCGCCACCGTCTGGTTGCCGACGATGGTCTGGCACTGGTCGCTCGCGGTGTAGGCCTCGGACGGCAGGCCCGCCACGAAGCGCGACCGCTGCGCCGCCGGGATCTGCGCCAGCGCACCGGACACCAGGTCGGTCATCCAGTCGAAGGGCGCGAACGGCAGGCAGCTGGAGCCCTTCGGCGACTGGTACTCCAGGTCGTAGACCATCATCACGACCTGGTCCGCGCCGACCGACAGCGCCTTGCCGTAGTCGAACTGCGTGGTGGTGTCCGGCGGCCCCTCGACCTGCAGCTTCAGGCCGCGCGCATGCAGCCCGTCGGCGAGGTCGTGCAGGAAGGAGTAGAAGTTCGCCGCGTCCTGCGCGCTCCAGTCCCAGTAGTTCTCGAAGTCGATGTCGACGCCGTTGAAGCCGATCTGCCGGGTGAAGTCGGCCAGCGTGGTCACCGCGGCGGCCTTCTTCGCCGCGTCACCGGTCAGCTTGCGCTCGGCGGCGAGGTCGGCCAGCGAGACGGTCATGTACTGCTGCGCCGAGTGCGCCTTGACGTCGGCCGCGTTGGCCGCGCTGTAGCCGTTGCAGGCGTGGTCCGGGTCGGTGGCCGGCAGCAGGACGGCCTGGCCCTGGGCGTTGATCGTGTAGTACTCGGGCTTGAGGACGCCGTTCTTGACCCGGCCGTCCGCGTACTCGGCCGGCGCGGTGCAGGTCACCGAGCCGGTCTTGCCGGGGTACAGCCACTCCTGCACCGCGATCGGTGCGGCGGCGGGTGCGGCGGCCGGGAGGGCGGCGTCCGCCGGGCCGGGGGCGGCGAGGGCGAAGGTGCCCGCCACCGTGAGGGCACTGGCGGCGACCGAAGCCGCGCGCCGGGGGAAGCGAGATGTCATGGGCGGAATCCTGGCGCTGGATTGACCACTGGTCAATACCAGTGGCAAGAATCCCCGTTGCGATGACCGCCGGCGCCCATACGGGGGGACAGGCGCCGGCGGCGGCACCGCACTGGGAAGAACGGCCGCCGGACCCCGTCCGGTTCATCCCACCTGCGGATCCGGTCCCAGACCCAGCGCGGCCAGCCGGGCCCGGATGCCGTCGAGCGGCCGCCCGTGGCGGTCCAGCACCTCCAGCGACCGCAGGTAGTACGCACGGGCCTCCCGGCCCCGGCCGAGCCCCTGCAGCACCAGTCCGGTCTCCTCGGCGTGCTGCGCCTCCATCCGGTGGTCGCGCAGCTCCCGGTCCAGCTCCAGCGCCTGGAGCAGCACCTCCAGCGCCTGCTCCGCCAGCCCCAGGGCGATCCGCACCTCGGCCAGCGTGCCGAGCGAGATCGCCAGCGCCGGATCCGTCCGCCCGGCCAGCAGCGCGACCGACTCCTCGGCCGCCGCCAGCGCGGGCCGCGGCTCCCCCAGCGTCAGCCGGCACTCCGCCAGGTTGTTGAGCTGGACGGCGGCCGAACGGCCGTCCCCGGCCGCCCGCTCCATCTCCACCATCCGCTCCAGCAGCGGCAACGCCCCGCGCGCGCCGCCGAGTTCGTACAGCGCCTCGGCCAGCACGCTCAGGCAGCGCACCAGCGGGGGCCTGCGCCCGAGCCGCTCGGCCAGCGGGAGCGCCCGCTCCATCAGCTCGGCCTGCTCGGCGTGCCGGCCCTGCTCCCCGAGGATCATCCCGAGGTCACCGCTGGTCCAGACCCGGCCCTCCAGGCTGCCCGCCTGCTCGGCCGCCGCCAGCGCGGACCGCGCCAGCCGCTCCCACTCCGGCAGGAACCCGCCGTCGTGGTAGTACGCGGGCGCCACCTCGTAGGCGAGCTGCCAGACCCGCTCGCCGTGCCCGTCACGACCGGCCTCCACCACCAGGGTGCGGATCGCCCGCTCCTCCCGCCGGAACAGCTCCAGCGCCTCGGCCGGGCCGCCGGGCACCGCCACCCCGCCGGAGGGTGCCGGGCCCGGGGTGCGGACCGGCAGCCTCGGCCGCCCCAGCGCCCTGGTGAGCGCCGCGCAGGTGGCGAGGTAGTAGTCCAGCAGCCGGTCGACCGCGGCCCGGCGCTCCGGCGCCGCCAGGGTGTCGGTCAGTTCCCTGGTGTACAGCCGCACCAGGTCGTGCCGGCCGAACAGCCCCGGCTCCGGCTGCTCGACCAGGTGCGCCGCCCCCAGCTCGGCCAGCAGCCCGGCCGCCTCGTCCGCCGCCAGGCCGCCCAGCGCCGCCGCGGCCTGCGGGCACACCTCCCGGCCCGCGTGCAGGCCGAGCAGCGCGAACAGCCGGGCGGCCGGCGCCGACAGTGCCCGGCAGCTGAGCGCCAGCGCGGACGCCACCCCGAGCGCGCCGCCGGTGGAGAGCGCCGGCAGCGCGGTCTGCTCGTCGGCCAGCTCGGCGGCCAGCTCGGCCAGCGCCCAGTCCGGGCGCGAGGCCAGCCGGGCCGCCGCGATCCGCAGCGCCAGCGGCAGGCCGTCGCAGAGCTCGACGATGCGCCGGGCCGCGTGCGGTTCGGCGGCCAGCCGGGCCGGGTCGACCACCCGGGCCAGCAGGTCCAGCGCGTCCGCCGGCGCGAGCACGTCCAGGGTCAGGCGCACGGTGGCCGTGCAGTTCGGCCGCTCCTGGAGCCGGCTGCGGCTGGTGACCAGGGTCAGCACCTCAGGGATGTCCGCGTACAGCGGCGCCGCCTGGGCGGACTCCCGGACGTTGTCCAGCACCACCAGCATCCGCCGGCCCGCCACCAGCCGGCGGAACAGCTCGGAGCGCTCCGCCAGCGAGGCCGGCACCGCTTCGTCGGCGACGTCCAGCGCGCGCAGCAGGCCGCCGAGCGCCTCGCGCGGGTCGACCGGCCCGCTCTCGTCGAAGCCGCGCAGGTCGACGTAGAGCCGACCGTCCGGGAAGCGGTCGGTGTTCCGGTGCGCCCACTGGAGCACCAGGCTGGTCTTGCCGACCCCGGCGGCCCCGCAGACCAGCACCGCGGTACGGCCCGGCCGGTCCACCGCCTCGTCGATCCGGGCCAGGTCGGCCGCCCGGCCGGCGAACCCCCGGCTGGCACGCGGAAGTTGGCAGGGCACGGCGGACCGCCGGACCGGCTCCGGGCGGGCCGGGCGCGGCGGCGCCGAGCCGATCTGTCGGTGCGCCGCCAGCAGCACCCGGCCCGGACCGATGCCGAGCTCCTCCTCCAGCCTGCGCACCGTGCGCCGGTACACCGCCAGGGCCTCGCCGGCCCGGCCGGCCCGGTCCAGGCAGAGCATCAGCAGCGCGACGACCGGCTCCCGCCGGGGCGCCACGGCCACCGCGGCGGCCAGCTCGTCCAGCACCTCCGGCGCCCGGTCCAGGCGCAGCAGCGCCTCGGCGAGCCGCTCCAGCGCCCGCAGCCTGGTCTCGCGCAGCGAGCGGGCCGCCTGGTCGGGCAGCGCGGACGGGCTGTCCTCGGCCTCCCAGGGGCCGGGCCACAGGGCCAGCGCCGCGCGCAGCACGGCCGCCGCGGCCGGATCGGTCAGCCCGGCGGAGGAGGCCACCAGGCTGTCGAACTCGTGCGCGTCCACGGCGTCCTGGCCACCGGTGAGGACGTAGCCGGGCTCCCGGGTGACCAGCCGCAGCTGCTCGCCGTCGAGCTGCTTGCGCAGCGCCGCGACGTGCCCCTGGAGGGCGGCCCGGGCGGTCGGCGGGGGCTCGCTCCCCCACAGCGCCTCGACCAGGCGGTCGGTGGGCACCACCCGGTTGAGCTCCAGGGCGAGCACGGTGAGCAGCGCCCGCCGCTTGGGCGTGGCGACCGGGACCTCGGTGCCGTCCGCGCGCCGGAGTTCGACGCCGGCGAGCAGGTTGATTCGCATGGAACAGTCCTGAGGGTCGGGGTGCCGGGACGGGTCAGACCCGCCCGAGCACCGCCAGCTTCTGCCGCAGGTGGTCCGCAGGACGGCCCTGGGCCATGAGGAGTTCGATCGCGCGCTGCCAGGCGGCCGCCGCCTCGTCGGGGCGGCCCAGTTCGCCGAGTACGGTAGCGATCTCGTCGAGCTGGTGCAGCAGCAACCGGATGTTGTCGTGCCGCTCGGCGACCTCGATCGCCCGCCGGGAGTCCTCGACCGCCTCCTCCCGGCGGCCGAGCGCGTGCAGGGTGGCGGCGCGGCTGGACAGGAAGCTGCCCTGGAGCGGGTCGTCCGGGCGGTCCTCGATCAGGTCCAGCGCCCGGGCGGTGAGGGCCAGCGCGCGCTCCGGATCGCCCGCCTCGCACAGGCAGTTGGCGAGGTTGTCGAGCGCCCTGGCGGTCAGCACGGGCCGGCCCTGGGCCTCGCAGGAGGCCACCACCCGTTCCATGATCGGGACGGCGTCCCGGGGCCGGCCGGCGGCGAAGACCGCGCCGGCCACCACCGTCAGGCAGCGGTCCCGTACGGCCGGGTCCGCCACCCGCTCCGCCTCGGCGGCGGTCCGCCGCATCCAGTCGAGCATCTCGGGCCGGCCCTGCCCGTCCAGGGTGATCCCGATGTCGGTGCGCAGGTGGACCTGGGCCGCCAGGTCGCCGCAGCGCTCGGCGGCCAGCAGCCCGAGCCGGGCCACCTTCTCCCACTGCGGCAGGTAGCGGCCGTCGTGATAGTAGAGCGAGCCGGCGCCGTACGCGAGGCGCCAGGCCCGCGCGTCCCGGCCGCGGGTCAGCGCCGCCTCGACCAGCGCGGCGACCGTCCGCTCCTCGCGGCGGAACCACTCGATCGCGCGGGCCGGGCCGGGCGGGCCGGGGTGCTCGCCGAGCGGGTCGGCCTGCGGGCCGGGCCGGGGGCCGGTCCCGGCTTCGGCTTCGGCTTCGGGCCCGGGTTCGGTCCCGGGTTCGGTTCCGGCTTCGGGCCCGGTGTCCGTTCCGGGTTCGGCTTCGGGCTGCGGGGCGTCCGCGGCCACCCGGCCGAGCAGGTCGGCCGCCCGCCCGGTGACGGCGATGTAGTGGTCCAGCAGGCGGTCCAGCGCGCTCTCCCGGGCCTTGGCCGGCAGTTCGGCCGCCACCCCGGCCGCGTACAGCCGGACCAGGTCGTGCCGGGCGAACAGGCCGGGCGAGACCTCCCGTACCAGGTAGGCGGCGTCCAGCACGGCCAGCGCCGCGCGGGCGGCCGGCAGCGGCAGGCCCGCCAGCGCGGCCGCGGCCCGGGCGTCGACCGCCGCGCCGGGGAACAGCCCGAGCAGCCCGAACAGCCGGGCCGCCGCGGGCGGCAGCGCCGCGCGGGTCAGCCCGAGCGCGGCGGCCACCCCGAGCGAGCCACCGGTCGCCAGCGCGGCCAGCCGGCCCTGCTCGTCCGACATCTCGGCGGCCAGGTCGGCCACCGACCAGCCGGGGCGGGCGGCCAGCCGGGCGCCCGCCACCCGCAGCGCCAGCGGCAGCCGGTCGCAGAGTTCCACCAGCCGGGCGGAGGCCTCCGGCTCGGCCCGGACCCGGTCCGGGCCGGCGGCCCGGCCGAGCAGCTCGACCGCCTCCTCGTGGCCGGGCACCTCCAGCGGCAGCGGCAGCGCGGCCTCCCGGGCCACCAGGTCGGCCAGCCGGGCGCGGCTGGTCACCACGACCAGGACGCCGGCGGCGCCCGGCAGCAGCGGTTCCACCTGCTGGTAGGAGGCGGCGTTGTCGAGCACCAGCAGCATCCGGCGGTCGGTCAGCACCCAGCGCAGCAGGGCGGAGCGCTCCTCCACCCGCTGCGGCAGCTCCTCGTCCGCGACGCCGAGCGCCCGCAGCAGGTCCGCCAGCAACGCGCCGGGCGCGGCCGGCCGGTCCTCGTCGAAGCCGCGCAGGTCCAGGTAGAGCCGGCCGTCGGGGAAGCGCTCGGCCTGCTGCCGGCCCCAGCTCAGCACCAGGCTGGTCTTGCCGACGCCGGCAGCGCCGGACACCAGCACCGGCCGGGCCCCGGCGGACTGCGCGGTGCGGTCCAGCCAGGCCAGTTCACGGGCCCGGCCGACGAACCCCCGGGTCGCCCGGGGCAGGGCGGCGCCGGTCGGGAGGGCGGCGCGGCGCAGCCCCAGCTGCGCCTCGGCCAGCAGCGGACCGGGGGCCAGGCCGGTCCCGGCCAGCGCGGTCCTGGCGCGCTCGTAGGCGGCCTCCGCGTCGGCGGTGCGGCCCGCCCGGCCGAGGCAGGTGACCAGCAGGGCGGCGGCCGACTCGCGCAGCGGCTGCGCCTCGACCGCCACGGTCAGGTGCGCCAGCGCCTCGCTCTCCCGGCCGGCCGCCAGCAGGCGTTCGGCCAGCCGCTCGGCGGCGACCAGGCGGGCGGCCTCCCAGGGGCGGCCGGCCCGCTCGCGCAGCGTCGGCGAGCCGCAGCCGTCCAGTGCGGGGCCGCGCCAGAGTCCGAGCGCCTCCTGGAGCAGTCCGATCGCCCGCTCCGGCCCGGCCTGCTCGGCGGCGGCGCACAGCCGCTCGAACCGGTGCGCGTCGACCGTGTCGGGGTCACCGGCCAGCAGGTAGCCGGCGCCGCGGGTGAGCAGCTCCAGGCCGGTGCCCTCCAGGGCCCGGCGGACCAGGGCGACGTGGCCCTGCAGCGCGGCCCGCGCGGTCGCCGGCGGCGCGCCCTCCCAGACCAGGTCGAGCAGCCGCTCGACCGGCACCATCCGGTTGAGCTCGACGGCGAGGGCCGTCAGCACGGCGGTGCGTCGGGATCCGGGCAGCCCGACCGGGCCGCCGTCCCCGGTCCTGAGCTCGACCCGGCCGAGCAGATTGATGCGCACGCTCGCTCCTTGCCGCCTGCTGCTGATGTGGACGGAGCTGACAATACGGACCTTCGCACAAGTGATCCAAGCTCTTCACCGCATCACCTCGGGACGCCAACTTCCTTGCAGGCGCCGGATACCAGCGCCTCGTGCGGCGATTCGTCAGCTCCCAATCTTCGCCCCGAGTTCATCCTCCGTCGGCTATTTTCGAGGACGAAGCACCCCGCCGGCCGTTCACTCACCGTGACCCGACGGGTGTCATCAGGCACTCCTCGGCTGGCTAGACTGCCCACCGGCGCCTCGACCACGAGGCCCGGAGAGTGGGGGGAGCGGATGCGCGTTCGGCTGCTCGGTCCTGCGGAGATCCAGGCCGAGGACGGCAGCCCGGTGGCCGTGCCCGGGGCCAAGCGGCGTGCGGTGCTGGCCCTGCTCGCGCTCGAACTGGGGCGCTGCGTGCCGGTCGAGCGCTTCTTCGAGCTGCTCTGGGGCGAGCACCCCCCGGCCCAGGCCAAGGCCGCCCTGCAGGGGCACGTGGCGGCGCTGCGCAAGGTGCTGGCCGGATCGCCGTTCACCCTGCTCACCCGGGCACCGGGCTACCTGCTGCTGGGCGAGCCCGCCCGGGTCGACGTGCACGCCTTCCGGGCGCTGGCCGCCCGCGCCGCGGCCGACCCGGACGACGCGGCCGCCGCCGAACTCTTCGGCCGGGCCCTGGAGTTGTGGCACGGGGCACCGCTGGCCGACCTCCCGGAGACCGAGCTGCGGCACGCCTTCGCGGACGAGCTGGAGCGCGACCGGCGGGTGGCGCTGGAGGCCTGGGCCGAACGGCTGCTGCGCACCGGGCGCGGCGCCACGGCCGTACCGGCGCTGGAGCCGGCCGTGCGCGCCGACTGGCTGCACGAACCGGCCGCCGCCCTGCTGGTGCGCTGCCTGCACCAGGCGGGCCGGCCGGCCGACGCGCTGAACGTCTACCACCGGGCCAGGGCCGGACTGGCCGAGGAGCTCGGCGCCGTGCCCGGCGCGCAGCTGCGGGCCGCCTTCACCGCCGTCCTCGCCGAGGAGCCGGCCCAGGCGGCCGCGGCCACCGCCCCGGACGAGGTCCCGCCCCAAGCGGCCACCGCCGCGCCCCGGCGCCCCGGCGCCGCCGGACCGGCCGCCCCCGCGCCCCGGCTGGAGTGCCAACTCCCGCGGCTGCTGCCCGGGTTCGTCGGGCGCACCCGCGAGTCACGACGGCTGGACGAGCTCTGCGGCGCCGACCACGACGGGGACGGCATCGCCGTGGTGATCGGCCCCGCCGGGGTCGGCAAGACCGCGACCGTGGTCCGCTGGGCGCACGCGGCCGCTCGCGGCTTCCCGGACGGCCTGCTCCACGCCGACCTGCGCGGGTTCGACCCGGCCGGCCCGACCGACCCGGCCGAGGTGCTGGCCCGGTTCCTGCGCGCCCTGGGCGTCCCCGAGGGCGAGGTGCCCGAGGATCCGGTCGAACGCGGCGCCCGCTACCGCGAGCTGACCGGGCAACGGCAGCTGCTGGTGGTGCTGGACGACGTCCGCGCGGCCCGGGACGTGAGCGAGCTGCTGCCCGCCGGCGCGGGCTGCGCCACGGTGGTGACCAGCCGCAACACCCTGGAGGACCTGGTGGTCACCGAGGGCGCGGTCCTGCTGCGCCTGGAGGCGCTGCCGGCCGAGGACGCGCTGGCCCTGCTCGGCCAGCTGCTCGGCGACGAGCGGGTACGGGCCGAGCCGGCCGCCGCCCGCCGGCTGTCGGCGCTGTGCGACCAGCTCCCGCTGGCCCTGCGGATCGCCGCCGCCCGGCTGTCCTCCCAGCCCTCCTGGACCATCGCCGGGCTGGTCGCCGAACTGGAGGACGAGCGGACCAGGCTGCCCGCGCTGGACGCGCAGGGCGGGGTGAGCGTGCGCTCGGCCCTGAACCTGACCCATCGCCACCTCGACCCCGAGGGCGCCCGGCTGCTCGCCCTGCTGGCCGTGCACCCGGGCGGCGAGGTGGACGTGGCCGCCGCCGCCGCGCTGCTCGGCACCGGCCCCGCGGCGGCCCGCCGGGCGCTCGGCTCGCTGGCCTCGTACCACCTGCTGACCGAGTCCTCCCCGGGCCGCTTCCACCGCCACGACCTGGTCCGGGTCTACGGGCTGGAGCTGCTGGACGCGCTGGCGCCGGACACCGGCCGGCTCGCCCGCGCCCGGCTGCTGGACCACTACCTGGCCGCCACCGGGCACGCCGCCGCCCGCCTCCAGCCCCACCTGACGGAGTTCGGCTCGCCGGTGGAGCACCCCACCCCGGCGCGGCCGGTGCTCGCGGACGTCCGCGCCGCGCTCGCCTGGTTCACCACCGAGGAGCCGGCCGTCCGGAGCCTGGTGGACGCCGCGGCGGCGGCCGGCGAGCACCGGCGGGCCTGGCAGCTCGCCCACCTCGCCAACTGCCTGTACTACGGCGCCGGGCGGCTCACCGACCGGCTGAGCTGCCTGCGGTCGGGGCTCGCGGCCGCGGTCGCGCTCGGGGAGCCGGTGCCGATCGCACTGCTGGAGTCGGCCACCGCCCGGGCGCTCGGCCGGCACCGGCCGGCCGAGGCGCTCGCGCTGGCCCGGCAGGC
Organism: Kitasatospora sp. NPDC094015; assembly: GCF_040304075.1. Classification (NCBI taxonomy): domain Bacteria; kingdom Bacillati; phylum Actinomycetota; class Actinomycetes; order Kitasatosporales; family Streptomycetaceae; genus Kitasatospora; species Kitasatospora sp. NPDC094015. The sequence goes on along the minus strand of NZ_JBEOUL010000042.1, from coordinate 26,009 downwards.
CGCCGGGCGCACCGCCGCGCCGGGCGGCGCCGCGCACGTGCACAGCCTGACCGTGCTGTCGCTGACCCTGGCCGACCACGGTGACCTCGCCGACGCCGTGCTGGCCTCGGAGCAGGCGCTCGCCCTGCTGCGGGAGCTGGGCGTGCGGGAGGCCGGCGCGTGCACGCTGGCGCACGCGGCCGGGCTGCGGGCCCGCTCCGGCGACGGCGTGACGGCGCTGCGGTACGCCCGCGAGGCGGGCGGACTGCTCGCCGGGCACCCGGAGGCCACCTTCCACCTGCACGCGCGCTCCGCCGAGGCCGAGGCGCTGCACCTGCTGGGCCGGCCGGAGGAGTCCGAGCACGTCTGGCGGCAGGCCCTGGAGGGCTGCCGGACCTCGGGCATCGCGCACGTGCACGCGCTGACCCGGCGGCAGTTCGCCGACTTCCTGCTGGCCCGGGCCCGCCCGGCCGAGGCCGCGGAGCACCTGGCGGCCGCCGCCGAGCTGTACACCGCGCTCGGCGACAGCACCGCCGCGGCCGACCTGGCGGAGAGACTCGCGACCATCCGCGGGGAGCTGGCGGCTCAGCCCGCGCCGGCCATCCCCTTGGCCTCCAGGATCGGGCGCAGCGCCCGGACGGCGTAGAAGTTCCGCGACTTCACGGTGCCGACCGGCACCCCGAGCACGACCGCGGCCTCGGCCATCGACCGGCCCTTCATGTGCAGTTCGACCAGCACGTCCCGGTGGTGCGGCTGGAGCTCGGCCATCGCGACCTCGATGTCCCGGGCGGCCAGCACCTCGTCGTACGGGTCGTGGGTGCCCGCGTGGTCCTCCGGCGAGTCGTCGGCGACCTCCTGGGCGCGGGCGGCCTGCATCCGGAAGTGGTCGATGGCGATCCGCCGGGCCACCGTGAACAGCCAGGGGCGGCTGTGCTCGGGGCCGCGGTGGATCGCGGCGGGGTTCTTCCAGGCCCGCAGCAGGGTCTCCTGGAGGATGTCCTCGGCCTTCCCACGGTCTCCGCTGGTGACCCGCAGCAGCGCGCGCAGCAGGTAGGGCCCGTGCAATCGGTACAACTCCGCCAGGGTCTCCTGGTCGAGGGTCGCCCGGGCCTGGCCGGCCCGGGCGGTGCCCTCGTCGGCAGCGGCAGCTTCCATGGCCACAGCCCTTCGCTCCGGTTCGACGACCGACAGGGGGATGCCCGGACGCCGATGGCCGGCCGCCCAGGTCCCCTGTCCTTACCCGTCACACCGTTCCAGGCTCCGCCAACACGGGACCAATGATCCGCCAACGGACCGCCAAGTCGACCGGCCCGCGGCCTTGGCACCCGTTCCTCGCCGGGTACCCGCCGGTGGTGGCGTCAGCGGGGACCGGCCAGCGCGGCCACCAGCCGCTGCACCCCGTCCTCGCCGAAGCGGTGCATCAGGACGGCGATCCAGCGGCCCAGCTCGGCCCGTTCGCCGGCGCTCCAGGAGGCGGCCGAGGGGTGCTCGTCCACCACCAGCGCCTCGGCGATCAGCCGGAGGTCGGCCGGCGGCACCGGCCAGGGTTCGCCGGCCAGCCCCTCGATCGCCAACCGCCGTGCGGTGGAGACGACTTCGCGTGCGCCGGCCGGCGGCACGGCGAGGCCGGACGGGACCGGCCCACCGGCCCGCGCACCACCTGCGGGGCCGCCGGCAGCCCCGCCCGGCACCGCTGTGCGCGTCGTCGCGTCGGCGGGGCCCGTCGTGTTGCCGGCCCCGCCCTCGTCCTCGGTCCCGGCGAGCCAGGAGGCGATCAGCCGACGGGCCGTCTCCTCCTCGTCACCGTGCATGCCCTGGTCCACCATGACCGCCAGCATGCCACCGCTTCGGAAGTCAGTACTCGCCCACATGGGTAACCTCTCGTCCGCCGATCGAGGCGGCCCGCCGGAGTGCCGTCGCCGCATCTTGTTGAACGGCTAACAGGCTCGCGGGTGTTCACCACCGGGTCGGCCGTCCGGAAGGCCCTGTTCGCCCACCGTCCCACCTGCGAGGATCCCGCCGTCGGCCGGCTCGGCGGCTACCGGGCGCGCCGGGCCCGGCGCCGGGGCGGGCGCCCGGTTCAGGCGCCGGGCCGCCACGGGCCGCGCCGGCCGAGCCCCCGGAGGGTCGCGGCGAACGCCAGCAGCAGCACCACGGCGCCGGCTCCGCCGGCCACCAGTAGCGCCAGCCGGACCGCGCCCGGGTCGACCGGCGGGCGGACCAGCAGGGAGCGCGCGGGCTCCGCGGGCGCGGCGGCCGGGGCTGCGCCCTGCTCCTCGGGGAGCTCGGCGGTGACGGCCGCGACCGGGTCGACCGTGCCGTGGCCGAGCAGCGGGTCCGGCAGCACCGAGCCCGGCCGGTACGCGGTGGCCTCCAGCCGGTGCACCAGCTGGGGAAGCGTCAGGCCCGGCCGCCGGGCCAGCACCAGCGCGGCGGCCCCGGCCACGTACGCGGCCGCGTAGCTGGGACCGGAGGCGCTGAAGTGGCCGCCGCCCGGCCCGGCGCCCGCGACGGCGTCGCCGGGGGCGGCCAGGTCGATCCGGCCGGTGCGGGCGGCGCCGTTCGGCGGCGCGCCGTTCGGCCCGATGTCGGCGACCGCCAGCACCCCGGGGTAGGAGGCCGGGAAGACCGGGCCGCTCCGGGCACCGTCCGCGTCCGCCGCGCAGGGGGCGACCAGCAGGACGCCGCGCTCCTGGGCGTGGCGCACGGCCGCGGTCAGCTGGTCGCTCGGGCCGGGCACCGTCACCGCCACGGCGACCACCCGGGCCCCGCCGTCGACGGCGTCCCGGATGCCCTTGGCCAGCAGGTCGGCACTGGTGGCGCCGGTGTCGTCGGTGACCGCGACGGCGAGGATCCCGGCCTCGGGCGCCAGCCCGGCCGGGCCCTGACCGGCCGGGCCCTGGCCGGAGGCGCCCGGTGCGGCGGCGTCCTGGCCGGCGGCGTCCTGGCCCGTGCCGCTGCCGCCGGCGGGTCGCCGGCCCGCGATCAGCCCGGCGATCAGGGTGCCGTGCCCGACGCAGTCGCGTCCGGCGTCGCCGCCACCCGACTCGCGCGGGCCGACGGTGAGGCGGCCGGCCAGCGCCGGCGAGGAGCCGTCGACCCCCGAGCCGACCACCGCGACGGTGACCCCGCCGCCGCGGGTGAGCACCCAGGCGCCGTCCGGCGGCAGCAGGGCCTGCGCCCACGGGGTCCGCCCGGTGGTCCGGGTGGACGGTTGGAGGCAGCCCGCGTCCCGGACGTCCTGGCGGAGCTGGGCGACAGTGGGCAGCGGCTGCTCCGGCGCGGGCGAGGAGCTGCCCTCGGCGCGGGCCGGGACGGTGGAGGCGGCCAGCGCGCAGGCCAGCACGGCCGGCGCCCAGGCCCGCCGCCGCCGGCTCATACCGCGCTGCCCAGCCGGTCCGCCGCGATGTCCTGCGGGAGCAGCAGGCTGAGTTCGGCCAGGTCGGCGATGTCGAGCCGGCTGAGCCGGCCGGCCTGCCGGGTGATCATCGACTCCAGGGTCTGCCGGGCGAGGCGCCCGTTGCCGAAGGTGCGGTCGCGCGGGGTGGCGGCGAACTGCCGGCCGAGCGCCGCCAGCGTCTCCGGGGCGCAGACGTAGCCGGCGTTCTCGGCGTGCAGCGAGACGATGGTGACCATCTCGTCGTCGCTGTAGTGGCCGAACTCGATCTGCCGGGAGAACCGCGAGGCGAGGCCCGGGTTGGAGGCCAGGAAGCCCTGCATCTCCTCCTCGTAACCGGCCACGATCACCGCGACCTCGTCGCGGTGGTCCTCCATCAGCTTCATCAGGGTGTCCACCGCCTCCTGGCCGAAGTCGCCGCCACCGCCGTGCCGGGGGGTCAGCGTGTAGGCCTCGTCGATGAACAGCACCCCGCCGCGGGCCCGGTCGAAGGCGTCCTTGGTGAGCTGGGCGGTGTGGCCGACGTAGCGGCCGACCAGGTCGGCGCGGGCGGTCTCGATCAGCTGGCCCTTGGGCAGCACGCCGAGTTCGGCGAGCAGCCGGCCGTACAACCGGGCGACGGTGGTCTTGCCGGTGCCGGGCGGCCCCGCGAAGACCAGGTGGTTGCTGATCTTCGCGGTGGGCAGGCCGGCCTCCTGCCGGCGGCGGACCTGGGTGATCAGGTTGACCAGGTCCTCGACCTGCTCCTTGGCGGCCGGCAGCCCGACCATCGCCCGCAGCTCGGTGAGGATCGCGGTGCCGCCGTCCACCGGCGCGGCCTCACCCGTCCCGGCGCCGGTGTCCTCGGCGACCAGCAGGGCGAGGTCGGCGTCGCCGATCTCGGCGAGCAGCGCCAGCCGGGTGGCCTGCCGGTCGACCATCTCCTCGAACACCTTGCGGGCCGAGCGGCCGTTGCCGAAGTCCGCTCCCCTGGGCATCTTCTCGAACAGCCCGTGCAGCGCCTCGCGGGTGCCGTCGGCCAGCTCGTAGCCGTGGCCGGCCGCGGCCCGTTCGACGATCGTGACCAGCTCGTCCACCTCGTAGTTGGCGAACTCCACGGTCCGGCTGAACCGGGAGGCCAGGCCCGGGTTGGAGGCCAGGAAATCGGTCATCTCGGCGGAGTAGCCCGCCACGATCACCACGATGTCGTCGCGGTGGTCCTCCATCAGCTTGACCAGGGTGTCGATCGCCTCCCGGCCGAAGTCCGGCCCGGTGCCGCCGGAGCCCGCCGAGAGCGCGTACGCCTCGTCGATGAAGAGCACCCCGCCGAGCGCGTCCTTGAACACCTCGGTGGTCTTGATCGCCGTCCCGCCGACGATCGAGGCGACCAGGTCGGCCCGGGCCACCTCGGTCAGGTGGCCGCTGCGCAGCACCCCGAGCTCGGCCAGGATGCTGCCGTAGAGCCGGGCGACGGTGGTCTTGCCGGTACCGGGCGGCCCGGCGAAGATCAGGTGGCGGCTCATCGGGAGGGACGGCATCCCGGCCAGCTCGCGGCGCTTGGCCAGCTTGTTCAGGTTGACCAGGGTGGCGACCTGCTCCTTCACGCCGGTCAGGCCGACCAGCGACTCCAGCACCTCCAGCGGGCCCGGCGCGGCCTGCGGGACCTGCGGCTGGGCGGCCACCGCCTCGACGGCCTGTCCGGTCGCGGCCTGCGGCTGCGCGGCGGCGGTGGCCGAGCCCTGGGCGTCGGGCATCCCGTTGTCGCGGCTCTGCAGGCCCTCCACCGCCAGCCGGGTGCTCGGCGCGGTCTGCCGCAGGCCCGAGGCGCGGTTGCCGGCGACCGTGCAACCGGTCAGCCGGACGGCGTCGGTGGAGTCGATCCGGATGCCGTCGGCGGTGTTGTCCAGCGCCTCGACCTGGCCGAGGGTGGCCCGGGCGCCGGCGCCGATCCGCACGCCGTGCCGGCGGTTGCCGCGCGCCCTGGCCCGGGTGCAGGTGACCTCGCCGCCCTCCTCGACCGCCAGGCCGTCCTCCCCCGAGTCGACCGCCTCGCAGTCGCGCAGCGAGGCGGTGCCGGCCCGGCCGACCAGGAAGCCGCTGCCGCCGCTGTCGCGCACGACGGTGTTGCCGACGAAGGTGTTGGCGCCGTCGGCGATCAGGACGCCGGCCCCGCCGGCCGCGAGGACCTCGGAGTTCTCCACCCGGCCGCGGCCGTCGCGGGTCGCCTCGATGCCGGCCCCGCGGGTGCCGTTGACGGTCGCCCGGCGCAGCAGCGGGTTGGCGCCCTCGCCGATCCGCACGCCGGTGCCGGCGATGTCGCGCACCTCCAGCCGGTCCAGCTCGGCGGCGCTCTCGCCGGTGAGCTCCACGCCCGCCTCGCCGCAGTCCCGGACGGCGACGCGGGTGAGCACCGGGCCGGCGAAGTCGCCGATCCAGATGCCGACCCCCTCCGCCCCGGTGACCTCGCACTCCTCGAAGGTGCCGCGCGAGCGGGCGGTCACGTGGATGCCGTGCCCCTTGGTCCGCGCGGTGCGGCAGCGCCGCAGCAGCGGGTCGGTGCCGCCGGCGAGCGCGATGCCGTGGCCCTGGGTGCCGGTGACGGTGCAGTCCTCCAGCAGCACCCGGGAGGCCGAACTGATGTAGACGCCGACGGTGGTGTCCCGGACGGCGGTGCGCAGCACCCGGGTGCTGCTGTGCTCCTCCAGCGCGATCGCCGGCTTGTCGGTGCCGGAGATCTCGCAGTCCTCGACGGTGCCCCGGGCCTCGCCGTTGGCGCACACCCCGTTGCCGCGGGCGTCGCGCATCACGCAGTTGCGGAACACCGGGTTGGCGCTCTCCCCGATCACCACGGCGGAGGTGCCCAGGTGCTCGATCACGCAGTCCTCGATCACGCTGGTGCCGGTCGAGGTCTCCACGATGCCGGCGCCCGCCGCGTTGACCACCCGGCAGCCGCGCATGGCCAGCGAGCCCTGCTGGCGGGTCAGCACCGCCGTCCACGAGTTGCCGACCACCTCGCAGTCCTGCAGGGCCGCCTGGCCGCGCGGGACGTCGATGGCGGGCATCTCCTCGTCCTGGCCGGCCAGCACCAGGCCGGTCAGCTGGACGGCCTCGGCGACCACCTGGACCACGCAGCCGCGCCGGGGAGTGATCCGGACGGTGCCCCGGACGTCCTCGGCGGTGATGGTGACCATCTTGGTGATCACCAGGTTCTCCTCGTACCGGCCGGGGCGGACCGAGATCACCGCGCCGCTGCGCGCCGCCTCCAAGGCCTCGCCGATCGTGCGGTACGAGCCGCCGCGCTGCTCCTGGCACACCGTCAGCACATGGCGCGACATGACCTGGTCTCCCCTTCGTCCTGCTGTTCCGTCACTCGGTGCGGCGGGCCGGGCCGCGCGGTGGTCAGCTGCAGTCGGCCCGGGCCGAGGCCGCGGCCAGGTGGGCGTGGTTGGCGCTGTCGAAGTCGACGCCGCGGGTGTGCAGCATCACCGAGATGGAGCCACCGGTGAGCTTGAACGAACCGGCGTTCACCCACTGCCCGAGGTTCTTGACCTGGTTCACGCTGAACGAGCCGATCGTGCCACTGCCCGGCGAACTGCCGTTCTGCACCGTGTAGTAGGCGGGGGCGCCGCCGACCACCCGGATGTCCTTGTTGTTGGGGACGTAGACCGAGATCCGGCAGGTGCCGCTGGTCACCGGCGCGGTGCGGAAGGTCCAGACCACCGAGTTGCCGTCGTCCTTGGTGGCCGAGCCCGACATCGGCATCGAGGTGAACTTGCCGTCACAGCTGGCACCCGCGAAACCACCCGTCTGGGTGAACCAGCCGTGGTCCCCCTCCCACCAGCCGTACTGGCTGAACGACACGCTGGCGCTCTTGCACCAGGCACCGCCGATCCCGGTGTACGAGGGGGCGGCGGCCGGCGGCGTGGTCGGCTTCGGGGTGGGCTGGACCGGCGGCACGGCCACGGGGGTGGTGGGCGCCGCCGGCGTGCCGGTGCGGCCCGGGGCCGTGACCGGGCCCGCGCCGGGGGCGGTGACCGGGACGACCCCCGCACCGCCCGCGGCCGGCCCGGCGGCGGTATCCGGTGCGACACCGGTACCGGCGGCCGGCGGCTGGCCGGGCACGCTGCCCGGGGCGGTGGCGGCGGCCGGGTCGGCGGCGGGGTCCGGGGTCGCGCCCGGGGAGCCGGGGGCGGCCGACGGCGGGGCGGTGACGTCACCGGGGGCGGGGGTGTGCGGGGAACTGTCGCCGCCGACCGGGGCGTCGGTCCGGCTCAGCCCGGCGCTGTCGGTGTCGCCGAGGCTCTGGGCGGACCCGTTGCCGTGCGAGATCACCAGCGGGAGCCCCATCAGCACCATGCCGACGGTCGCGGCGGCGGCCACCGCCGGGCGCTTGAGCCGGTGCAGCCGGACCACCCGGCCGGGGCCGGACGGCTCGCCGCTCCCCTGGCCCGGTTCGACCGGGACCGGGGCACCAGGGGTGGCGGAGGCGGCGGGGGCGGGCAGCGGGGAGTCGGGCGGGGTCGGGGCCGGGGCCGGGGTCGGGGTCGGCGCGGGCCCGGCCGGGCGGTGTGCGGCCGGGTCCGCGACGGCGCGGCGCAGCGCGGCGAGCGGGGCGGGGCGGTCGGCGGGGCGCTGGGTCTGGGCTGCCGGGGTCTGGGGCTGGGTGTGGGTGTGGGCCTGGGCGCTCGGGTCGGTGGCCGGCGGGGTAGGCGCGGCCTGCGCGGCGGTGCGGCGAACCGGGCCCAGCGGCGACGGGCCCTGCGCGGACGGCACGGAGGCCGACGGGACGGGGGCGGACGGGGCCGGGGCGGGCTGGTGGGCGTGGACCGGCGGCGGCTGGTGGGCGGCCGCCGGCTGCACCTGTGGAGTCTCGGGCTGCTGCTCGGGTCCGGCCGGCTGCATCGCGGCAGGCTGCTCGTACGGCTGGGACTGCTCGTACGGTTGCGGTTGCGGTTGCGGTTGCGGCTCGGCCTCGCCGTCCTGGTCGTCCATCATCCAGGCGACCGCGGGCAGCTGGTATCCCGTCGAGCTGCCACCGTTGTCGTTCCGGCCCGTGTCCACCGCAGCCCCCTGGTTCCGCTTCGATTCCCGTCACGAACCGCCTGGCGGCAGGCCGCCGGCGCTTCCACCCCGGGGAACGGACCGGCGGGCGTCGACGGTTCACCGCGGCGGCACTGAACCCGCGCCGAACCCGCGGGCGTTCTCCGGGTGTCGAGACGTCCCAGGTTCCGGGCTGATTCCGGGACCGATCGAGGAGTGCCATGACCCCCCACCGTGCCGGACGCCGCGCCGTGCTGCGCGCCGCCGTCGCCCTGGCCGCGCTGGCCGGCCCGACCTCGGTGTGGAGCACCGCGGCCCTGGCCGCCGGCTCCGCCCCCGCCGCCGGGAGTACGGCAGCCACGGCCGGCGACCCCGCCGACTGGCTGCGCCTCGCCGACGGCCGCCTGGTCTACGGGCAGGACCGGCAGGGCAACCGGGTCCCGGACTTCTCGTACGCCGGGTACCGGGGCGGCGGCGTCCCGCTGCCGACCGTCGGGGCGGCCGTCACCCTCGGCCCCGGCAGTGGCGGCGACGACACCGGACGGATCCAGCAGGCGATCGACAAGGTCGCCGCGCTGCCGCAGGGTGCGGACGGGCAGCGCGGCGCCGTGCAGTTGGAGGCCGGCAGCTACCGGCTGGGCAAGCCGCTGCGGATCACGGCCTCGGGTGTCGTGCTGCGCGGCGCGGGCAGCGGCAAGGGCGGCACCCGGCTGGTCGCCACCGGGGCGCCGCACGTCCTGGTCGAGCTGGCCGGTGAGGGCTCGCCCCGGCGCACCGGCGACCAGCGCGCCGTCACCGACGCGTACGTGCCGGTCGGTGCCACCACGCTCACCCTGGCATCGGCGGCGGGGCTGCGGCCCGGTCAGACCGTCGTGGTCCAGCGGCCGCAGGAGGACTCCTGGATCCGGGCCATCGGCATGGACCGCATCCCCTCCCGGGACAACGGGACCACCAAGCCGTGGACCCCCAACGACGGGCTGCAGTTCCAGCGCACGGTCACGGCGGTGGACGGCAACCGGATCACCCTGGACGTCCCGCTCACCAACGCGCTGGAGAAGGAGTACACCCACGCCACGGTCTGGACGTACGAGTTCCCCGGCCGGATCTCCCAGGTCGGGGTGGAGGGAATGAGCGCGGACGGCTCCGGGATGGTCTCCGCCCCGGGCTACGACGCCGGCGGGTACTTCAGCAGCGGCTTCGCGCACTTCGCGGCCGTCCAGGACGGCTGGCTGCGCGACATCGTGGCGGACGCGTTCGGCTCCGGCATGGGCTCGATCGGCAGCACCGCGTCCCGGATCACCGTCACCGACACCGCGGCCACCGGGATGGAGAAGGCGATCCCGCAGCGCTCGCCGCTGGCCCAGCCCGGGGCGTACACCGTGGAGGGGCAGCAGAACCTGGTCGTCAACTGCACGGTGAGCGGCAGCAACCTGCACGCCTGGATGACCGGGCCCCGGGTGCCCGGGCCCAACGTGTTCTCCAGCTGCTCGTCCGACAACACCGGCCACTACCGGCTGGACGCCGGCCCGCACCAGCGGTGGGCCACCGGCACGCTGTTCGACGCCATCACCATGCGGCACTCCCGGGGGCCCGGCGACGACCTGGCCCTGACCGACCGCGGCAACATGGGCACCGGGCAGGGCTGGGCCGGTGCCAACCAGGTGCTGTGGAACGCGGACGTCGGCTACTACGCCGTCGAACAGCCGCCCACCGCCCACAACTGGGCCTTCGGCACCCGCGGCACCCCGGTCGCGGGGCGGCAGAGCGGCATCCTGGTGTCCACCGGCACCGCGATGACGCCCGCCAGCCTGTACGCCCAACAGCTGGCCGAACGCGGCGGCCAGGTGCCCCGGCAGCCGGCCGCGCCCGCCGTACCGGTGACCGCTCCGACCGCGCCCGCGCCGGCCGCCTCCCCGTCGGCCACCGCCTCCATCACCGCCGGCGCCCCGACCACCGGGGCGCCGTCCGCACCGGCCACCCCCGCCACGGGCGCGCCCACGAGCGGCACGGCGGCCCGTAAGCCCGAGGAGTCCCTCGCCTCCACCGGGGCCGCGCTGGGCGCCGAGATCTCGATGGCGGCCGGGGCGCTGCTGGTGGGCGGCGCGGCGATCGGGCTGACCCGGGAACGGCGCCGGGCCCGGCACGCCCGGTAGGCGCGGCGGGCCCGGGTAGGTGCGGGGCGGCCCGGCGGGGCCGCCCGGTACCGCGGGTGCCGGTGCGGGTCAGGCGCTGTGGCGGCCCCGGCGGCGGCGCTCCTTGGTCAGGCCGATGGCGGCGGCGCCGACCAGCAGGGCACCGGTCGCCAGCGACAGTTCCGCCCCCAGCTCCGATCCGGTCGAGGCGAGGCTCTCCTCGGGCTTGCGGGCCGCGGGGCTGCTCGCGGAGGCGCTCGTGGCGGACCTGGACGGCTTCGCGGGCGCGGAGGTGGTCGGGGACGGGCCGGCGGTGGTGGCGCTCGGAGCGGGCGTACCGGCGGCCGGCACCGGGGCGGCGGACCGGGTCGGGGCCGCGGACGGGGCCGGGGCGCCCACGCCGCGTTCGGCGAGCTGCTGCTCGTACAGGCTGGCGGGCGTCATCGCGGTGCCGGTGGAGACCAGTTCGCCGTCGTGGCGGGCCTGGTCGGGGGTGCCCTTGGTGCCGAACGCCCAGTTGTGGGCGCCGGGCGGGCTCTGCACGGCGATCCGCTCGACCGTGCAGTTCCATGCCGTGCTGTTGGCGTCCGACCAGCCGTGGCCGGTGCCGCGCCCGCCGTTGTTCACCAGGTCCAGCGAGCCCTGGATGGTCAGGTTGTCGTACAGCGTCCCGCTCCCCCAGCGCTGGTGGCCGCCGGAGTCGTAGGTGTCGCCGGTCGTGGTGGCGGTGCAGCGGGAGAAGACGTTGGGGCCGGACTGCCGGGCCTCGGTGACGAAGGCGTGGATCTTGGCGGCGGTCAGCGTGCAGTCCTGCACCAGGTTCTGCTGGCCCTGCAGGGTGTAGCCGTCCGACCTGGCGGAGGTGGCCGTGTTGGTCACCATGTCCAGCGCGCCGGTGTGGAGCACCGAGATCCGGCGGCTCTCCGGCCCGAGACCGGTCACCCCGTCCTGGCCGAAGTGGTGGGTGAACACGTTGGTCACCCAGCCGTCCTGCACCGCGCCGAAGTGCGAGAAGGTGGAGTGGTAGAAGGTGGTGGCGTAGCTCGGGTCCTTGGTCATCGCCTGACCGTCGGCGCCGAGGTCCTCGATCCCGACCCGGCTGATCCGCGGGTAGCCGTACCGGTAGACCAGGGACTGCGTGTACTGCTTCTCCAGCGCGGTGGTGAGCGGCGCGTCGAGGGTGACCCGGTTGCCGGCGATCGCGGTGATCCGGCGCTCCGAACGCAGGCTCCAGCCCGGCGTCCAGGTGCCGTTCATCCCCACCGCGTCGATCCACGCCTGGGTGGTGGGACGCTCCACCACCACCTCGCTGCCCACCGCCAGGCCTTCGGTGCTGCTCAGGTTGAGCACCGTGGCGCCCACCGGCACGTAGTCGTCGGTGACCTTCAACTGCGGGCCCTGGACGGTGTAGCCGGACTTGCCGCCCAGGTTGACCAGCGTGCGCGCGGTGGCCCCGGTCGCCACCAGGGTGGTGCCGGAGGCGTCGGAGCCGGCGCCGCGCAGCACCACGCCGTCGGCCGCGATGGTCAGCGAACCCGCCAGGTGGTACTGGCCCGCGGCGAGCTGGACCGCACCGCGGAAGCCCTGCGCGTCGGGCGTGAGCGCGGACACCTTGTCGATCGCGGCCTGGATCGTGCCCGTGTCGTCGCCGCCACCGGGCGCCGGGACGGTGACCTTCGTCGCCACCTTGGGGATCGCCACGCCACCGCCCGCGTACCCGGCGTAGGAGTAGTCCGGCACCTGGTTGCCGCGGTCGTCGTGCCCGTACACCAGGCGGCCGTTGCTGAACTTCAGCCAGTCCGCCGGGGCCACCGGGCCGGCGGCCGAGGCGAAGGTCGCCGGGACGACGGTGAGACCCGCCAGCGCCGGGACGGCGATCCCCGCCCGGAGGACGGTGCGCCACCTGCTCCTGTGAGTGCTCATCAAGTCCGCTCCTGTGACGGCGACATATCCGGACGTCCAGGGGAACGGGGCCTGACACGGCGCGGGTTCAGGGGCCGCCGGGCGGTGGCCGTGGTGTGGACCACACGTCCCGGCGGCCCGGCGGCCGGGTCGCCGGGTCGCTGGGTCGCCGGGTCGCTGGGTGGCTCACCCGGACAACGCTCGGTAGATCGCGTCGGCGGTGGCCTGCTCGGGGGGCGTGGTGTCAGCGGTTCCGGGTTCGGTCCCGGAGCCGCTGCCGCTGCCGCTGCCGCTGCCCGAGCCGGAGCCGGAAGCTGCTGCTGCCGCCTTGGCCGCGGCCTCCTCCGCCTTGCGGCGCTCCTTGGCGGCCTTGAGCGCGGCGAGTTCCTCGGGTGTGGGCTTCGGCCTGCCCACCTTCACCGGCTTGGTGGTCGGCCGGCTGCCGAGCCCGGTGGAGATGTCGGCGAGACGGCTGTGCTGGTCGGCGGTCAACCGGGCGCGGGAGAACTTGTCGACCTCCGCCACCACGTCGGCCAGCTTCTCGATCACCGACTGCATCCCCGGGCGGGCCCGGAGGCTGTCGAGCACCCCGCCGTCGAGCTTGGGGTGCAGGGTCAGCACGTCGAGCGCGTCGCGCACCCGCTTCTCGCGCAACAGGGCCACGTCGGTGTTGCTGTCCTGCTTGCGCATCGCGAGGGCGGTGAGCTTGTCGCCGAGCAGGTCCTCGGTGGCGACGACCTTGAGCGGGACGGTCTGGCCGCTGTGCGTGTGGCCGTCGACGACCACCTGCATCTGGTGCTCCTGCTCCCGTACCGGTGCGAGCGTGATGCTCGCGTCGAGGCCGCCGAACGTGCCCCGCACGGTGGTCGACTGGTCACGGCGGCCCGGCACCACGTGGCCGTCCACGAGGACGTGGGTGGCCAGGTGTTCGAGCACCTGGTTCGGGTTGGTGATCGGACGGACGAAGGAGAGCCGCAGGTCGAGGTCCTGCACCGGGCGGTGCAGCTTGACGGCGGCGACGCCACCGCCACCGCCGAGCACCACCGAGCCCTCGGGCAGGTCGAGCCCGCTGCCTTCGAGGTGGGTCAGGACGCCCTGTTCGAGAAGTGCGGCCATACCGAGCCGGAACTCGGAGTCGACCATCTCCGCGTGCGTCATCATCTCGGGAGTGCGGGGGCGGTCGGGGGTGGCGTTCACGTCGGCGTGAGCGTTCACGTCGGCGCGGGCATTCGCGTCTGGGTGAGCATTCGCGTTGTCGTGAGCGTTCACGTCTGCGCCCGCGTTCACGTCCGCGTCGGCATTCACGTTCCCGTGAATGGTCGCGTCATCGTGAATGGTCGCGCCGCCATCAACGCTCGCGCCGCCGTGAACGTTGCCGTCCTGGTGAACGCCCGGTGGGCCGGACGGCGGCGGGTTGGTACCGCCGTTCTCGCCGCCCCAGCGGACCGGTTCGGTCGGCGGGAGCGCGCCCCGCTTCTCGGAGACCGGGAAGCCGGTCCCCCCGAGCAGACCGTCCAGCCCCTTGAGCCCGGCCAGCAGGTCGTGTCCGAGCGGGATCGTCGCCCCACCCGTGACCACCGTACTCGGCCCCGCCCCGGCCCCGCCCGCACCCGCACCCGCACCCGCACCCGCACCCGGCATCAGCGTGAAGCTCGCCGGCCGCCACCCGGCCGCCACCGGCCGGCCGTCGGCGTCGTGCAGGAAGCGCCCGGCCAGCACCGCCCCGTCCGGCGTCGTGTACACCGGCCCGTCGGCGCTGACCAGGTGCAGCCCGGGGGCCAGCCCGTGGATCACCTCCGCCGCCGAAGGCCCGCCGTTGAAGCCGGTGTTGACATCGCAGCCGACGAAGACCAGCAGGTGCCCGTCCGGCAGGTTCTTCGGCGCGATCACCTCCTGGTGGAAGCGGTCCGGCGGCAGCGAGCGGTTGCCCACCAGGAAGCTCCCGGGGTGGGCGGGATCCCCGTGGACGTGCAGCACCGTCCCGTTGGTGATCTCGGGGAAGTTGTACGCCGCCTGGAGCTGCTGGTGCCCGTCGTCCTGGAAGTGCTCGTACCCGGGGGTGCCCTGGAGCCCCTTCGCCGGGATGTAGAAGCCGGACGGTGTGCTCAGCCCGTGGGTGTGCAGCGCCGGCGAGGAGAGGTGTTCGAGCGCGTACTCCGGTGCCACGGCGAGCTTCAGCGCCCGGGCCACCTCGAAGGAGACCCGGGTGGTGCCGCCGCCGAACCGGAGCGGGCCGCGCTCGTCGTGGGCCTCGAACTCGACCGTGACCACGGCGTCCGCGTGCAGGGTCGCCCAGTGCACGTCCCGGCTGCGCGAGACGGTGGTGAGCTGGTCCTTGTGGCTGGCGGAGGTCGATTCGCCGATCCGCTGGCCGAGTCCGGCGCTCACCGTGGCGCCGGGGTGCTGGGCGTCGTGGGAGTTGGCCGGCAGGTTCGGGTCGAGGCTGCCGGAGGTGGTGCTGACGCCGGTGGAGGTGTTCAGGCCCCGGCTGGTGCCGGAGGACCGGCCGTCGCCGGTGGCCCGGAACCGGAAGGTGTCGCTCTCCAGCTCGCCCTTGAGGAACCCGCCCAGCTTGTGGTTGAACGGCTCGACCTTGATCCGCAGCCGTCCGACGGTGTCGGTCAGCAGTCCGCCCTCGCGGACCAGCGCGGGTGAGAGCAGGCCGTCGGTGCCGACCAGCAGGTCCAGCTCGCCGGTCATGCCGGCGTGCGAGAGCAGGTAGCCGACCGCGTCCCGGCCGAGCGTGCCGTGGCTGACCATCCGCGCGGTGGCCCCGTTGCCCGAGCCGTCGAGCGGCGCCGTGCTGCCGCTGAGCCGTTCCAGCACCTCGTCGGCGAGGATCCGGAGCTTCTCGTGGTGGAAGCCCAGGTTGACCACCTGCCGGTCCATCACCTGCTGCGGGGTGACCGGCAGCGCGGTGCCCCCGAGGTCGGCGGCGCTGCTCCCGTACGGGACCTCGCGCACCGCGACCTGGCCGGGCGTGGGCCGGTAGGGCTCCAGGTCGGGCCGGTGGGCGGCCTTCGGGACCAGCATCACCTCGGTCAGGGTGACGGAGGTCCCGCCGTGGGTGAATCCGGCGTCCTGGTGGTGGCCGAGGGCGCGGGCGCCCTTGTCCGGCAGGGTGAGCAGCAGCGAGTTGGCCACCTTGGAGGGGTTGGCGGTGCGCACCACGCTGACGTCGATCCGCAGGTCACCGGCGTACCGGTCGGCGGGGCCGGTGACCGAGAAGGAGTTGCGGCTGACGTCGCCGGTGCCGACCGAGCGGTCCCGCCCGGTGTCGCGTCCGACCGAGGCGCCCGCGCCGGTGGAGGCGCCGTTCAGCCGGCCGTCCCCGGTGCCGGCCGGCAGGCCCTCGGAGGTGGGGGCCGATGCCGACCAGCCGCTGCTGCGACTGCGGGAGGCGGACACGTCGGTGCGGTGCTGGCGGACGGTGTAGCTGGTCGCGGTGGTGTCGGCGGGGGCGTCCAGGTGGAAGTAGCCGAGGTTGTCGGGGTCGCGGTGGGCGCGCAGCACCAGCGAGACCCGTTCGTGGTGCAGCACCCCGGCCTTGGTGGAGTGCAGGATCAGGCCGGGGCCGAGCATCGCGTCGAGCAGTCCCTCGGCGGACTTGACGTCGAGGATGCTGCTCAGGGTCTGCTTGACGGGTCGCGCGGCCGTGCCGGGCGCCTCCACCACCCAGTGGTCCTCGAGCGCGCCCGGGGCGTGTTCGGCGAGCAGCCGCTGCACCGTGCTGACGATCGGGTTGCCCTGACCGGTGACGTCCAGCGGCCGGGGGGCGCCGTCGGGCTTGACCACCAGGCGTTCGGTGACCGATCCGGGCGGGAAGAGCGGGTCGACGGTGACCCGGCGCCCGGCCGCGCCGGCGGCGGCGTCCTTCGGGGTGGCCGGCATGGTCGGCACCACCAGGTCGGTGGGGCGCTGGATCCGCGGCGCCGGGGCCGGTCCGTGTGCCGGGGCCGGCCCGGGGACCGGCCGCGCGGCGGCGCCGGGCAGCGGCGGGGGCGGGGTGGGGCCGACCGGGTGGTCCGTGCGGATCAGGGTGGGCGCGCCGCCCGGCGCCTCGTGCACCGCGCCGGCGAGGGCGGGGTCGTGCGGGTCGGCCCCGGCGCCGGTGGGGCGCAGGTAGTGCATGCCGTCGCCGACCTCCAGCAGCGCGGACGCGACCCGTGGCCGGTCCGAGCCGAACATGTTCTTCTCCTGGTTGATCACGGTGACCCGGTAGAGCATGTCGGCCGTGCGCTCGCCGAACTCCTGCTTGCCGACGGTCAGCCGGCCCTCGGTCGGGCTGACCGATTCGCTGACTCCGGTACCGAGTCCGGCCCCGCGCGAGTGGTCGAAGCCGGGCGTCACCGTCTGGGTGCCGCCGCCGGCCTCGCCGGCCCGGGTGCCGAAGCCGAACGCGGCCTTGAGCGCCCCGCCGAGCCCGGAGCCCCGGCTGCCGGAGACGCTCAGCGAGCCCTCGGTGTTGTCGATCCGGGTGGTGGTGATGCCACGGCCGCTCGGCCGGCTGTCCAGCGGGAAGCCCTCGATCCGGACCAGCACGTTGCGGTCCTTCACGAAGCCCTGCCGGACGAACGCCGCGCCGACCTCCGAGGAGCCCCGGACGTGGGCGCCCATCAGCATGCCGGGGTCGGTGGTGGTCCAGGAGACGTTCCCGGCCGCCTCGCGGCCGACGCCCACCTGCCGGAGCAGGTCGCGGAGCTTGGTCTCGACGTGCCGGGTACCGGGGGTGCCGAGCACGATGTCGCGGGTGTCCAGCGGCTGGTGTCGGTCGCGCAACGGCCGTGATATCTCCGGCAGTTGGACGGCCCACCGGCGGTCGTAGCGGCGGTGCACCGACTCCACCCCGTACCGGTGCTCGCGGACGCCGCCGGGGGTGGGCCCGGCGTGCGCGGCGTCCAGGGTCAGCGCCTCGGGCACCACGAAGCGGGCCCGGTACGGCGCGGCGGGGTGGCCGCGCAGCACGCCGGACATGCTGGCGACGTGCCCCTCCGGCGCGTCCCGCAGGAAGTCCGGCCGGGGCCGGCCGCCGGGGGCGCCGGCGCCGGGGGTTCCGGGGCCGCCGATCAGCCGGCCCAGGCCCTTCGCCGCCGTCATCGGCAGGTCGGCGAAGGAGCTCCTGGTCGGCTCGTGGCGGACCGACACCCGCACCACGTAGTCGACGTCGTAGTCGTAGGTGCGCACCGGCCCTTCGTACAGCGCCCCGTGCAGCTGGAAGGTGGAGGCGCCGATACTGGTGCCGACCGACTTCGAGGTGGACCCGGAGGCGCCGAGGGACGGTCCGAAGGTGCGCAGCCGGTCGCCGGTGCGGTCGCCGATGCCGACGCTCGCCGACAGCGAGCCGCTCGCGCTGAGCGAGGCGGCGAGCGAGTCCCCGGCGCCCGCCCCGGCGAAGGCGGCCGGCATCAGGTCGACCTTGCCGGTGGCGCGGCGGCCGTGGCCGTCGAGGGCCGGGGTCTTGCGGGCGGTCACCTCGACCGTGATGACCTCGGTGCCGCCGCGCACCGGCCGGGTGTACTGCTCCTTGACGCCGCCCGGCCGGAACAGCGCATCGCCCTGCGCGAGCAGCGCCTCCCGGCTGAACTTGGCCTTCAACTGCTGTTCCAGGTGCAGCTGTTCGAGCGGGCTGCGGTCGACCTTCCAGGGCCGGGCGAACTCGACCTTCGCCAGCGTCGAGGTGATCTCCGGGATGACCTTCTCGGCACCCGACAGGTACTCGATGCCGCCGGGGCCCAGGCCCTGCCCGGTGGCGAGCGCCGCCGGCGGGTGCTTGTCGACCTGCTCTGCGTCCTCCAGCGCCTGGCGCTGCGCCGGGTCCTGCGGCCGCGGGTCGCGGTCCTTGGGCACCGCGACGTCCGCCCAGGCCTGGCTGCCCGGTTCACCGGCCCCCTCGCGCTCCAGCAGCCGTTCGAACCGGTCGGCCTCGCCCGCCGGGATCCGGACGAACATCTGGTTGTCCGCCCCCGCGATCCGCTGCCGGTGGCCGACCTGGGCCAGGTCGCCGGTGGCGTCCACGGTGGTGCGCACGGTGATCCGGTACAGCACGCTGTCCCCGGTCGACCCGACGGTGCGCAGTTCGCCGCCACCGAGGTTGCGGTTGCCGCTGCGCGAGCCGGACAGCTTGGCGCCCACGGTGAACCCGGCGCCGAGCGAGTGGCTGAAGCCCATCGGGGCCGAGGCGTCGCCGAGGGTGTAGCCGAAGCTGCCGCCGATCGGGGTGAGGCCGAGGCCACCGGAGTTGGAGACCGAGTTGGCGGCCCGGACGTAGCGCGAGTGCTGCTCCTTGAGCGGCACCGCTCCTTCGGTGACCCGCTGGGCGCCGAGCAGCCGGGACCTGACGGTCAGGTGGACGGTGTCCTTGCCGTCCCCGGTCCGGTAGCCGGGCGAGACGGCGCCGCTGCTGGTCAGGTCACCGTAGTTGTGCAGCAGGTTGACCTCGCCCAGCCAGTGCCGGACCCCTTCGTGGAGCTCCGACCCGAGCGGCGCCAGCCCGGGCGGCAGGGCGCCCAGGGCCTGGCTGCGCAGGTCGGCCAGGCCCGAGACGGACTCCGGCAGGCTGAGCACCTGGCCGAGCACCTCGCCGGTGCGTTCGATCTGCCGGGGGCTCGCGGTGGCCAGCCGGACCGGGTCGAGCCCGAACACCGGGCCGGCCGAGCCGCGCGGTACGGCCGGCAGGACCGGACCGCCGTCGGTGCCGCGCGGCGGTGCCAGCTCGCTCGGGAACGCGATCCGGGTAGGCGCCGGCACGGGCGTGCCGAGGGTCGCGGTGGCGTCCTGCGGGCCCTTGACCTCGACCTGGAGCTCGGCGCCGGGGAAGTCGAAGTGGCTCTCCTGCCCGCCCAGTCCGAGCTGCTGCTTGGCGCCGACGGAGGCCCCCGAACCGTCCGAGAAGCCCTTGGCGCTGTCCCCGGTCACCGAGGCCGACATCGAGGCCGAGAACAGCTTCGCCGGGAGCTCCCCGAAGGCGAGCGAGGTGGAGACCGCCGCCGTGACCGAACGGCTGTTCTCGCCGCTGCGGCCCGCCGAGGCGCCCGTCTCGTGGTCGCCGGCGTCGGCGTAGACGTGCTTCTGGCCGAACAGCGCCTGGTGCGAGGGGGGCGCGGCGGCCTGCCGGCGCTGCGCCTCCCAGGCCGGCACGTGGCGGGCCAGGTCGGTGCGGCCGAGGCCGAGCCGGACGGTCACCTCGTGCCGGCCCGCGCCGGGGACGTCGACGGCCAGCGGCAGCCCCTCCTCCAGCATCCGCTGGGCCGTCTCGCGGCTGCCGATCGCGGTCAGCTCGGCGCGGAAGGCGTGCTCGACGGCGTCCCCGAGCGCCCGTCCGCTGCCGGCCGGCAGGGCCCGCCGGACCAGCGCGGAGACCGCCCGGTCGTCGCCGAACCAGGCGTCGCCCAGGCTGAGCACCCGGCCCCGCTGGCCGAGCGGGTACTGCGGGGTGCCGCCGACCGTCTCGCCGAAACCCGGCGGGAGTTCGCGGGGGGCGTCGGCGGACTGCCGGGCGTGCTCGGCGGCGGAACTGCGCAGCCGCCACTCGGCGACGCTGCTCGCCGCCTCCCGGACCGGTGCCTCGACCTGCCGCCGGGCCTGCTCCGCAGCCTCGTCGCCGCGGGTGCCGGCGGCGGCGAGCAGCTCCGGGCGCTCGGCCGCCAGGTCCGCCCAGCCGAGCCGCTCCAGCCGGTCGGGGTCGTAGACCGCTTCGACGTGCTGCCGGAAGGTGTCCTCGTAGGCCGCGTCGGCGGCCAGGTCGGCGGCGCCCGCCGCCTCCGCGAGGGCCTGGTCGACGGCTCCGGCGTGGTCCGCCGCCTGCTGTTCGCGGACCTCCGGCGGGGTGTCGGTGGCGACGGTCGGCGCGGGCACCCGGGCCCGCGCGTCGTCCAGCACCCGGGTACGGGCGCGGTCCGCGGCGTCGGTCGCGGCCTGCTCGGCCGCCCGGCGCAGGCCGGTGATCCGCTCGGTGATCGGGTGCGGCGGCGGCGCCAGCGCGGACGGGTCCGCGGTCTCGGTGCGGATCTCCCGGTAGGCGCGGATCCGGGCGGCGGCGACCGCGTCCCGGTGCGCGGCGTCGAACTGCCGGGTGCGTTCGGCGGCGCGGGCCGGGCCGGTCAGGGTGGAGTGGTCGGCGGTGTCGGCCACCGCGTTCTTGGCGCGGGTGACCGCGGCGGCCTCGGCGTGCTGCTGCCCGGGGGCGGTGTGCTCCTGGTGCCGGCGGGCGATCCGCTCCAGCCGGTCGAGGTGCTCCAGCGCCTGCCGGTCACCGGTCAGCGCGCGGGCGACCAGGTCGGTGACCTTGGCCGGCCGGTCGCCGTGGAGTTCGGGGCCGAGTGCCTCGGTGGCGGCGCGCAGCCGGGCGGCCTCCGCGGCGTCCTCGGCGCGCCGCTCGACCTCGGGGTGGCGCACCGCGTCCGCGGCGGCCTGGGTGAGCCGGGCCAGTTCGGGCTCGGTCAGCGGGCGGCTCCACGGGTCGGCGGCGTCCACCGGGTGCGGGGAGTGGTGCGGGGCCGGGGCGGGGTGCGGGGCGCCGCCGCCGGGCCCGGTCAGCGGCCGGGTCGGGACGAAGTGGTTGTCGCCGACCCCGGCCAGCAGGAACGGCGTCCCGTCCGGCCGGCCGGTGCGCCCGCCGCCGGTCAGCGTCCCGGCGCCCTCCACCACACCGTTGGCGCCGACCACGCCGAGGTCGAGCCGGAACACGTCGGCGGCCAGGTGCGGGGCCAGCGCGCCGAGGGTCGCGGACCAGCGGGTCGGGTCGCGCAGTTCGGCGACCAGCTGCTCCGGGGTGCGGCCGGGCTCCAGGTACGCGCGGTAGCGGGAGCCGGGCAGGGCGAGTTCGGCCGCCAGGTGGTCGGCCATCGCGGTGCGGACGGCGTCGTCGGTGACGGCCGGCAGGTGGTGGGCCAGCTGCTGGTCCGCCGTCAGGCGCAGCGCGGAGAAGAACGAGTCGGGGCGGGGGGCGTTGCCGACCTCGGTGGCGATCACCTCCTGCCCGTACCGGGCCAGCGCCGGGCTCTGCGCCGAACTCAGGCCGTACGGGAGCGGGACCTCGGTGCCGGGGGCGGGGCCGCCGGCCTTCATCTCGACGCCGAGCAGCGCCCAGGCCTCCTTGAGCCGGGCGGTGCCGAGGCTGCGGGGGCGGCCGTCCTCCACCACCCAGTCGCCGTCCGCGATCACCTTCGGCCGCCCGTCCGCGCCGATGCCGATCCGGCCGGAGATCACGTCGCCGTCGGCGGTGACGATCGCCTCGCCGGTCGGGCCGAGGGTGGGGCGGCCGGTGGCGCGGTGCGCGGCTTCGATCACCGACGGGCCGCCGGGCCCGGGTGCGGCCGCGTAGCAGGTGACGAACGCCTGGCCCTGGTCGGCGGAGAGCTGGTCCAGCACGTGGTCCACCGGCTGCAGCGCACCGTCGAACTCGACGCCGCCCGGGGCGCCGTGGCCGACCAGCAGCTGCCAGCCCTCGGCGCCCGGCACCGCGTGCGCGGCGGTCGCGGTCAGCTCCGAGGCGTCCGCCTGCGGGAACCAGCGGCCGTGGTCGAGCTCGACCACCGGTCCGCGGACGACCGGGGCGGTGCCGGTCGGCGCGGGGTGCGGCTGGGCGGGCTGTGACGCCTCGGGGAGGGTCGGCTCGGGGTGCGGCGCGGGCGGGTGCTCGACCGGTGCGAAGTCGACGATCAGGTCGTGCTCCAGCCGCACCTCCAGCTCGACCCCGGCGAACCGGCCCCGCAGCACGGACGCGGTCGGGTCGGCCGGGTCCGCCGAGGCGGACAGCGGATTGCGCTTCACGGCGACGGCGGCGAACTTGGCGGCCTCCGCGGACCAGGTGCTCGGGTACTTCTGCGGGGTCCAGCCGCTGCGCGGCGAGCCGTCCTGGAAGTTCTCGGCGAAGCGCTGCCGGGCGGTGTCGAGCCGCTGCACGGTCTCCTGCCGCCGGCCGGGACCGGCCCCCGGGCTGTGCTGCGCCCCGGACAGCGGGGCGGACGGCGGCCGCACCATCGACCCGTCGAAGTGCTGTCCGGGCGCCGGCCGGTAGTCGACGATCAGGTCGTTCTCCAGCCTCACCTCCAGCTCGACCCCGGCGAACTCTCCTCGGATCAGCGTGCGTTGCGGGTCGGCGGGGTCGGGCTCGACCGCCCCGTCCCGGGACACCTCCAGCGCCGCGTACCTGGCCTCCTCGGCGGTCCACTCCTTGGGGAACCCCGTCCCGCTGCCGGCGTCCTGGGCGAACGCCGCCGCCAGGTCACCGGCGTGGTAGTCCATCATGGTGATCACCGGGAGGTTCGGGTCCTCGGCCGGCAGCGGTCCCGGCTCGCGCAGGTCGGTGGGCCGGTTCAGCACCTGGTCGGCGACCAGCGCGTCGTCCACCGCCTGCTGCCACTGCACCGGGTCCTGGTCGGCCGGCTGCTCCCAGGGCTCCGTCGAGGTCTTCGCCGCCTCGGCCACGAGCGCCCGCAGGCCGGCCGGGTCGACGCCCAGCGCCGACCTGAGCGCCTCGTTCATCTCCTGGGTGGAGAGCTTGTCGATCGCCACCGTGGCGTGCGCGGTGCTCGGGTCGTCGGTGAAGTCCAGCTCCACCTTCAGCAGCGGCGCACCGCCGGGGCCGGACGCGCGGCCGTACGCCGTGGTCTGGGCGGCCAGGGTCTTCTTCACCGTGTCGGCGAACCACTGCGGGCCGCCGGCCTCCTGCGCCAGGTGCAGCCGGACGCTGACCAGCCCGCCGTGCTGACCGTTGTCGAACAGCACGTGCCGCAGGTCGAGCGGCGCACCCCCGCCGCGCCCGAGCGGCACCGGAGCGGTCCGCGCCACCGGTACGGCGTCCTTGGGCCAACTCGGGTGCGGCTGGGCGACGGTGGGCCGGTACGCCACGTGCTGGCCGTCCCGGTACAGGCCCTCGATCCGCACCCCCTCCGCCTCGCCGACCCAGTGCGTGGTGCGGCCGTCCGGCAGCAGGACGGTGCGCCCCTCGCGGCCGGCCGCCGCGTGCGCCGCCTCGACGGCGTCGAGCAGCTTGTTCGGCGACCAGTGCTGGGGGAACATCACGTGCTCGTCCCAGTTGGCGCGGGCCCGCCAGCGGGACGGGAATGCCGTGAGCAGGCTCCCCGGCCCGACCTTCGGGTCCAGGAACCACGGGGTCGCCCGGTAGGTGCCGTTACCGGCGGCCTCCCCCTTCGGGTCGAACATCAGCCCGTGCTTGTCGAGCGTCGCCTCCTTGGGCTCGTGGTGCGCACCGGTCAGGGTCTGCCGGTCGCCGTAGCGGGCCACGTCCTCGACCCGCAGCCCGAACTCCGAGGTCGGCAGCGCCACCGGCGCGTACCCGGGGGTGGTCAGCCCGCCCTGGTCGTCGGACGGCCGGAAGGAGGTGAACTCGCCGTGCCGGACCTCGCCCTCGATCCGGACCCCGGCGTAGTCGCCGACCCAGTGGTAGGAGTCGCCGAGCGCGCCGGTGTCCAGCTTGCTCACCGTGCCCGCCCGCCGGGCCGCCAGATAGGCCTGCTCGGCGGCGTACACGGCGTCGTCCGAGCTCCAGTGCGCGGGGAACATGACCTGCTCGCGCGGGGTGGAGGTGGCGGTGGCGGTCCGCACGGGCACGGCCAGGTCGCCCGCCAGCGGATGCCCGCCGTCGCGCTGCGGCGCCGGGTGCTCGGGCTCCGGGTAGCGGGCCCGGTAGGTGCCGTTGGGGTTGACCTCGCCGATCCGGGTCGGCCGGATCCGCTCGGACATCCCGGACGGCGGCAGGTGCCCACCGACGCCCGAACTCCCCGCCCCCGAACTCCCCATCCCCGGGCCGCCGTACAGCACAGTCGACCGGGTCTCCAGCGAGAAGCTCGCCCGCGCGGGCGGCCCGGCGTCCGCACCCTGCGGATCCGGGCCGCCGAGCGCGGCCTCCATCCAGGCGCCGAAGTGGCGCAGATCGCGCGGGGAGATGGTCAGCTGCTCGAGCTCCTGGCCGTTGGCGGGCTGGTGGTCCAGGTCGACGACGGGCCGCGACCGGCGATCCACCCAGCCGGCCCCGATCAGCTCCAGGTCCCCGTAGACCGGCAGCGGCAGCGCGGCGGTGCTCGACCGGTACTCGTCGTACAGGCCGAGCCGGTGGCCGTTCTCGTGCGCCAGGACCTTGGCGGAGGTCGTGATGCTCCAGTTGACCCAGTTCTCCCGGGCGAACTCGGCATGCACGGTCACGGTGCGGTGCGCCGCCGCCGGGTCGTCGACGAACTCCAGTTCCAGCCGGAACCGGTCGCCGTTCGGCAGCCGGTAGCCCAGGTTGTAGTTGGTCTCGACGCCGTGCTTGGCCCGTTCGGTGAGCGCCAGGACCTCGGCCGCGGCGTTCGGACGGCCCGTCAGCGCGCTGGTGTCCAGATGGAGCCGCAGGACGGCGCGGGACTCGGCGCTGCCGTCCGCGAGCCGGTAGCGGCGCACCTCGAAGTCGTGCTTGGGCGCCGCGCGCGGGTCGGTGCCGACCGTGTGGAAGCTGCCGGCCGCGATCTCGGCCCGGCCCAGCTCGGCGACGACCTCCGGTGAAGGGTCCGGGAGCCGCAGCGGCAGCTTCAGGTGCGGCTCCGTGGTCGTCGGCATCCCGACGAGCGGGGACATCTTCCCGTCGGCGTCGGTGGGTCGGTACGGGTCGACGGTCGGGCCGCCGCTCGGGTGCTGCGGGGCGGACGGATGGTCGGTGGGAGCGGTGGTGTCGGGCAGGCCGTTGCGGATCTGCCAGATCCGGCCGTCCTCGACCCCGACCACCAGCTTCAGGCCGTCCACCTCGCCCTCGTGCAGCACCAGGCCGCCGCCCGGGCGCTCCGGATCGGGGTAGCTGCGGTCGGGGTGCTCGACGATCTGCTGCGCGGCGGCCGTCAGCCGCTGGTCCGACCAGCCTGCCGGCAACCCGCCTTGCTCGAAGCCGGACTTGAGCCACCACGGCGCCACCGGCTCGTCCGCCCGCAGCACGGCACCGGGAGACACGGGAGCGGGCCGCTCGGCCGGCCCGGGCTGCTCGACGGAGGTGTGCGGCACTGGTCGTACGGGAGCGGGGGCAGGTGCCGGGACCTCGGCGGTGGCGGCGCCTCCCGCGGTACGGACGGGCGTGGGCGCCTCGACGGTGCCGGCCCCCGCCGCCGTACGGACCGGCTTCGGGGCCGTGGCGGGGCCGGTGTCGGCCAGGGTGCCCTGCGAGTCCGTCCGGACGGGCACCGGCTTGCCCTTCACCCCGGGGTCGCCCACCAGCGTGGCCTGGGAGTCGGTCCGCACCGGCGCCGGCCGGCCGGACGGCGGGAGGTCGAACAGGGCTTCCAGATCCGCGTGCCCGAACGCCTGCGCGAACAGATTCGCGTACTCATGATCCGGCGGCCCCGCCAAACCCCGCGAGAACCCCAACACCTCACCCCCCGCCACCTCCCGACCCGACGGACCCATCCGCGGCACCGGGAACGGCGCCGGATGCCCCGCCAGATTCGACGCCAACGACACCAACGTCAACGGATGCAACGGACCGAAGAACCGACCCCCACCCTCACCCACCGCCTCGAACTGCCACGACCGCACAAAACCCGCCCACCGCTGCCCCACCCCCGTCGCCGCGAACGCATGATGCACCCCACGAC
>NZ_JBEOUL010000041.1:0-51040 GCF_040304075.1 Kitasatospora sp. NPDC094015 | reverse complement strand
GTCAGCCACACGGTGGCGCCGCGCTCGCAGCTGGCGGCCGAGGAGGCCGCCACTGCGGGGCCCCCGGCGGCCAGGGTGTCGGCTGTCGTCACGGTTCGATCTCCAGTACGTAGGCGGTGTGGTGGTTCGGGTTCAGAGGTGGATGCCGCACTCGGTCTTGCCCGAGCCGGCCCAGCGGCCGGCCCGGCCCTGCTCGCCCTCGCCGGGCTTGGCGGTGCAGGACAGCGGCGAGCAGCCGATCGAGGTGTAGCCCTCCCACAGCAGCGGGTTGAGCAGCACGCCGTTGGCGGCGACGTAGGCGTCCACGTCGTCCTGGGTCCAGCGGGCGATCGGGGCGATCTTCACCTTGCGGCGCTTCGGGTCCCAGGAGACCACCGGGGTGTTCGCCCGGCTCGGGGACTCGTCGCGGCGAAGTCCCGTGGCCCAGGCGTCGTACCCGCCGAGGCCGCGGTTGAGCGGCTCGACCTTGCGCAGCGAGCAGCACAGGTCCGGGTCGCGGTCGTGCAACCGCGGCCCGTACTCGGCGTCCTGCTCGGCCACGGTCAGCTTCGGGGTGAGGGTGATGACGTTGACCGGCATCACCGCCGCCACCGCGTCCCGGGTGCCGATGGTCTCGGCGAAGTGGTAGCCGGTGTCCAGGAACACCACGTCCACGCCGGGGAGGACCGAGGAGGCGAGGTGGGCGACGACCGCGTCCTCCATCGAGGAGGTGACGCAGAACCGCTTGCCGAAGTTCTCGGCGGCCCAGCGCAGCACGTCCTGGGCGGACGCCTCCTCCAGGTCGCGGCCGGCCGCGGTGGCCAGCGCCTCCAGGTCAGTCGCGGTGCTCATCCTGGTTCCCCCCGTTCGACGGTGACAGCAGGCCGAGGAACTTCAGCTGGAAGGCCCGGCGGCAGCTGTGGCACTCCCAGGCGCCGTGGCCGGCCTCGGAGGGGCGCAGGTCCTCGTCCCCGCAGTACGGGCAGAAGAACGGTGCGGCTCGCTCGCTCATGACAGTGCCTCCTCGTCGGCCCGGGCGGTCCACTGCGCGAACCGCTCGCCCTCCTTGCGCTCGGCCTGGAAGCGGGTCAGCACGCGCTCCACGTAGTCGGGCAGGCCGTCCTTGGTGACCTTCAGGCCGCGGACCTTGCGGCCGAAGCCCGCCTCCAGGCCCAGCGCGCCGCCCAGGTGCACCTGGTAGCCCTCGACCTGGTTGCCGTCCTCGTCGGTGACCAGCTGGCCCTTGAGACCGATGTCCGCCACCTGGATGCGGGCGCAGGCGTTCGGGCAGCCGTTGATGTTGATGGTCAGCGGCTCGCTGAACTCCGGCAGGCGCTGCTCCAGTTCGTCGATCAGGGTGCGGCCGCGCTCCTTGGTCTCGACGATGGCGAGCTTGCAGTACTCGATCCCGGTGCAGGCCATCGTGCCGCGCCGGAACGGGGACGGGGTGACCCGCAGGTCGAGCGCCTCCAGCCCGGCCACCAGCGAGTCGACCTGGTCCTCGGCGATGTCCAGGACCAGCATCTTCTGCTCGGCGGTGGTGCGCAGCCGGTCGCTGCCGTGGGCCGCCGCCAGGTCGGCGACCTTCCCGAGCAGGGCGCCGTCGACCCGGCCGACCCGCGGCGCGAAGCCGACGTAGAACCGGCCGTCCCGCTGCCGGTGCACGCCGACGTGGTCGCGCCAGGTGCCGCTGGGCTCCTTCGGCGCGGGGCCGTCGATCAGCTCGTACTTGAGGTACTCGTCCTGCAGCACCTGGCGGAACTTCTCCACGCCCCAGTCGGCGACCAGGAACTTCAACCGGGCCCGGTTGCGCAGCCGCCGGTAGCCGTAGTCACGGAAGATGCCGATGACGCCGCCGTAGACGTCGGCGACCTCCTCCAGCGGGACCCAGGCGCCCAGCCGCACGCCCAGCTTGGGGTTGGTGGACAGGCCGCCGCCGACCCAGAGGTCGAAGCCGGGGCCGTGCTCGGGGTGGACCACGCCCACGAAGGCCACGTCGTTGATCTCGTGCGCCACGTCCAGCAGCGGCGAGCCGGAGACCGCGGACTTGAACTTGCGCGGCAGGTTGGAGAACTCCGGGTTGCCGATGAAGCGGCGCTGGATCTCCTCGATGGCGGGGGTGCCGTCGATGATCTCGTCCTCGGCGATGCCGGCCACCGGCGAGCCGAGGATCACCCGGGGGGTGTCGCCGCACGCCTCCGTGGTGGACAGGCCGACGCCCTCCAGCTTCTGCCAGATCGCGGGCATGTCCTCGATCCGGATCCAGTGGTACTGGATGTTCTGGCGGTCGGTCAGGTCGGCGGTGCCGCGGCCGTAGGTCTCGGAGACCTCGGCGATCGCCTTGAGCTGGGCCACCGTCAGGCGCCCGCCGTCGATCCGCACCCGCAGCATGAAGAACTCGGCGTCCAGCTCGTGCGGGTCCAGGATCGCGGTCTTGCCGCCGTCGATGCCCTCCTTGCGCTGGGTGTACAGGCCCCACCAGCGCATCCGGCCGCGCAGGTCGGCCGGGTCGATCGAGTCGAAGCCGCGGTGCGCGTAGATCGTCTCAATGCGCGTCCGCACGTTGAGACCGTCGTCGTCCTTCTTGAACTGCTCGTTGGCGTTCAGCGGGGTGAAGTGCCCCATGCCCCACTGGCCCTCGCCGCGGTGGCGGGTCACCTTGCGGGCGGCGGCGGGACGGCGCGCGGGGGCGCCGTCGACCTGGGGCTCGACCGGTTCGGGAGTGGGGGCCATGGTGTCGTCCTCAATCGGGCTGGCGTGGTTCGGGGGCCTCGGCGACCCGGGCACGTCCTGCTCCGACCTGCGGTTTCGCCGTGGGTGTCGGACGGTGATCCGCGGGATCGTGAGGAGCAGTGACCTGTGCCCGAGGGCGCTCGCGCAGCCGCCGGGGGCGGTGCGGGCGGTGTGGCGCCGGGTGCGGTGGTGGCAGCGGGGTTGGGCTCAGGTCACCGGACAGATGGCGCTGGACACGCGAAGGAGATCGACGTGCAGTCGACCTACTAGGGTGGCTCCGGCGCTAGGCATGGCAAGAGATTCGCACGGCGCACGACCCCCGGTCCACCAACGTCCGCATTATGGACGCAAAGGTTTCGGAGTGTGAGATGCCGATCGGATCGCCGGCACCCGCCCCGTCCCGGCCCCGATCCCGCCCCCGGACCCGCCCCGACCCGGTGGGGCCGCGTTCCCGAGCTGTTCACCGACCGTCCCCGGCCCCCGCGCGTGCGTGCGCGCGGATCGGGTGGCGCGGGCCGATACCGTAGGGACGTGCAAGCAGCAGGCAGTACCTCGCAGGACACCCAGGGCCCGGCCGCCGAGCGCCCCGCGCGCCGCCGCGGCGGGCGCCGCCGCGCGGCCAAGCAGAACACCTGGCGCCGCACGATCTGGGGCCTGCTGAAGGACACCACCAACACCTGCGTCGAGTACCGGGTGACCGGACTGGCCGCCGAGGCCGCGTTCTTCACCCTGCTGTCCATCCCGCCGCTGCTGCTCTGCCTCGCCGGCACCCTCGGCTACCTGGACGACATCCTCGGGGCCGGCACCATCGACCGGCTGAAGCGAGACATCGTCTCGGCATCCGGGACGGTGCTCTCGCCGAGCTCGGTCGACCAGATCGTCCAGCCGCTGCTCAAGAGCGTCTTCGACACCGGCCGGCCGGACCTCATCTCGATCGGCTTCCTGCTCTCGCTCTGGTCCGGCTCGCGGGCGCTCTACATCTTCATCGACACCATCACCGTGATGTACGGCCTCGACGGCAAGCGCGGCATCGTCAAGACCCGGCTGGTGTCGCTCGGCCTCTACCTCGGGGCCCTGGCGATCGGCTCCCTGGTGCTGCCGCTGCTGGTGGCCGGCCCCGGCCTGGTGGTGCACGCCCTGCCGGACTCGGCCGGGGTGGTCAGCGCACTGTACTGGCCGAGCGCGATCCTGCTGCTGGTGGTCTTCCTGACCACGCTCTACCACGTCGCCGTGCCGGTCAGCACGCCCTGGCGCGAGGACATCCCGGGCGCCCTGGTCGCCCTGGTGGTGCTCGTGTTCTGCAGCGTGCTGCTGCGGCTCTACCTGATCAGCTCGGTGGAGGGCCACTCCGTCTACGGCTCGCTCGCCGCCCCGGTCGCCGTCCTGCTGTGGATCGGCGTGGTCGCGCTCGCCGTGCTCATCGGCGCCGCGATGAACGCCGCCATAGACCGGCGCTGGCCCACCGTGGAGACCGCCGACGCCCGCGCCGAGAACGAGCGCGCCAGCGAGGAGCGGGCCGCCAGCCTGGTCCGCGAGGTCGCCGCCCGCCGGGCCACCGAGCGGGCCGTACGGGCCCGCGAACTCGGCCTCGGCGACGGCATCGACGAGGACCTCGACGACGACGAGGACGACGGCCTGCCCCCGGCCGAGTACCCCGAGCGCTGGGCCGAGATGCTCCCGCCGCACAACGTCCGCGGCCGGATCGGCGCCGGCGGCACCCAGCGGCGGCGCCGCGAACCCCCGCCGCCGCCCGACACCGACCGCCCGGACTGGCCGCAGGAACCCCCCACCTACCCGGCCCCCGGCTCCTGGGACGGCCACTGACGCCGCCGGGCGACAAAATCGGTGGCGGGCCGCCGGCCGGCCCCGCTACCGTCTCCTGGTCCGGACCGGCCCACCGTGGCCGGGCCCGCCAGCTGCGGAACACATCAGGAAACAGGAGGTGAGGACCGTGATGACGATCGTCGCGGTGAGCGCCGTGCGCGCTCAGAAGCCCACCGTTCCCACCTCCGTGGTCTCCGGCTGACCTCTACCGCTGTTCCACCGCGCACCCGTCGGGGTGCGTGCCGCGCCGTGCGCGGACACAGCCGGGGCCGCACCCTCGAAAGGGTTCCCCGAGTTGAATCCCCCCTCCGCCGCCCACCTGCTCGCCGGCCTCGGCTGGACCGACGACCGGGCCGCCGAGTTCGCCCCCCTCGCCGAGGCGGGCCTCACCCCCGCGCGGATCGCCCGGGTCGACCGCGGACGCTGCGACGTCCTGCTCGCCGACCCCGACACCGGGGAGCTGCGCACCGTGCGCACCGACTCCCGGCCGGTCACCGGCCCCGACCCGGTGGACGGCCCGTGCACCGGCGACTGGGCCGCCGTCGACCTCGCGGCCGCCCCGCTGCCCACCGTCGACGCCCTGCTGCACCGCACCACCGCCGTCGTCCGCAAGGCGTCCGGCGGCCGCTCGGACGGACAGGTGCTCGCCGCCAACGTCGACACCGTGCTGATCGCCGTCTCGCTCGCGCTCGACCCCGACCTCGGCCGGATCGAACGCTTCCTGGCCCTGGCCTGGGAGTCCGGCGCCGAACCGGTGGTCGTCCTCACCAAGGCCGACCTGGTGGACGACGCCGACCACATCCGCTCCGACGTCGAACGGATCGCCCCCGGCGTCCCCGTGCTCGTGGTCAGCGCCACCACCGGCCAGGACATCGACGTGCTGCGGGCCTGCCTGCCCGGCTCCAGTGCGCTGATCGGCCAGTCCGGCGCCGGCAAGTCCACCCTCACCAACGCGCTCGCCGGCCGGGACGCGATGACCGTCCGGCAGACCCGCGACAGCGACGGCAAGGGCCGGCACACCACCACCACCCGCGAGCTGATCACGCTGCCCGGCGGCGGACTGGTCATCGACACCCCCGGCCTGCGCGAGGTCGGCCTCTACGGCGGCGACGGCCTCGGCCGGGCCTTCGCCGAGATCGAGGAACTCGCCGAGCGGTGCCGCTTCGACGACTGCGGCCACCACACCGAGCCGGGCTGCGCCGTGCAGGCCGCGCTGGCGGACGGCACGCTGCCGCACCGCCGGATGGAGAGCTACCTCAAGCTCCAGAAGGAGAGCGCCTGGATCGCCCGGCGCTCCGACGCGCGGCTGCGCAAGGAGCAGCTGCAGAAGTGGAAGACGCTCAGCAGGTCCATGCGCGGGCCGAACAGCCCCACCCGGTACCGCTGACCGGCCCGGGCCCGGCCGGGCGTACCCGGTCGGGCCCGGGCCTCACCCCGGCAGGTCGCCGGCCCGGATCACCCGGGCGTACCAGCGGGCGCTGTCCTTGGGGGTGCGGCGCTGGCTCGCGAAGTCGACGTGCACGATGCCGAAGCGCTTGCTGTAGCCGTACGCCCACTCGAAGTTGTCCAGCAGCGACCACAGGAAGTAGCCCCGCACCGGGGCCCCGTCGGTCACCGCCCGGCGCACCGCCGCCAGGTGCCCGTGCAGGTAGGCGACCCGCTCAGGGTCGTGCACCGCGCCGCTGGGGTCGGTGTAGTCCTCGTACGCCGCGCCGTTCTCGGTGACCAGCAGCGGCACGCCGGGCAGGTCGTCGCGCAGCCGGGTGAGCAGCTCGTACAGCCCGTCCGCGTCGACCGGCCAGCCCATCGCGGTGCGGCTGCCCTCGGCCGGCAGGAACCGCACGCCCCGGTCGGCGGGCCAGGGCGAGAGCGCGCCGGCGTGGCCGTCCTGCCGGGGCGCCGGGGCGGCCGGGTCGTCGGCCCCCACCACCGTCGGGGTGTAGTAGTTGATGCCCAGCGAGTCGATCGGACGGGAGATCTCGGCCAGGTCGCCGTCGCGCACGAAGGACCAGTCGGTCAGCTCCCGGGTGTCCGCCAGCACGTCGGCCGGGTAGCGGCCGTGGAAGACCGGGTCCAGGAAGATCCGGTTGGCCAGCCCGTCGATCCGGCGGGCCGCGTCCAGGTCGGCCGGGGCGTCGGACAGCGGGCGCACGGCGGCCAGGTTGAGGGTGAGCGAGACCTCCGCGCCGGCCGGCAGCGCCGAGCGCAGCGCCGCGGTGCCCAGCCCGTGCGCCAGCAGCAGGTGGTGGTGGGCGGTGAGCGCCGCCACCGGGTCGGTGCGGCCCGGGGCGTGCACCCCGCTGCCGTACCCGAGGAAGGCGCTGCACCAGGGCTCGTTCAGGGTGGTCCAGGTGCCGATCCGGTCGCCGAGCGCCTCGGCGGCGATCGCCGCGTACTCGGCGAACCGGTGGGCGGTGTCCCGGTCGGTCCAGCCGCCGCGGTCCTCCAGCTCCTGCGGCAGGTCCCAGTGGTAGAGGGTGGCGACCGGGGCGATGCCGTGCGCCAGCAGCTCGTCCACCAGCCGGTCGTAGAAGTCCAGGCCGGCCCGGTTGGCGGGCCCCCGGCCGCCGGGCCGCACCCGCGGCCAGGACAGCGAGAACCGGTAGGCGCCGAGGCCGAGTTCGGCCATCAGCGCGACGTCCTCGCGGTAGCGGTGGTATTGGTCGGCGGCGATGTCCCCGGTGTCGCCGTTGCGGACCGCGCCCGGGGTGCGGCTGAAGGTGTCCCAGATGGACGCGGTCCGCCCGTCCAGGGCCGCCGCACCCTCGATCTGGTACGCCGCGGTGGCCGCGCCCCAGACGAAGTCGGCGGGGAATCCGGCGCGGACGGGGGTGGGCAGCGCTTCGACGGTCATCTCGCCTTCCAGGGTGGTGGGTCGGTCGGTCATCCCTTGACGGCTCCCTGCATGATGCCGCCGACGATCTGGCGGCCGAGCAGCGCGAACACCACCAGCACCGGCAGGGTGCCCAGCAGGGTGCCGGCCATGACGACGGACTGGTCGGGCACGTAGCCCTGGCCGAGGGACTTCAGGGCCACCTGCACGGTGGGGTTCTGCGAGCTCAGCGCCACGATCGGCCAGAAGAAGTCGTTCCAGGTGGCCATGAAGGTCAGCATGCCGAGCACGGCCATGCCGGGCCGGGCGACCGGCAGCACGATCGACCGGAAGATCCGCAGCGCCGAGGCGCCGTCCATCCGGCCGGCCTCGATCAGCTCGTCCGGCAGGGCCTGGAGCAGGAACTGCCGCATGAAGAACACCCCGAAGGCGGAGACCAGCGAGGGCAGGATCACGGCCGGCAGCTTGTTCTGCAGGTCGAGCCGGACGATCACCATGAACAGCGGGATCACCCCGAGCTGCGGCGGGATCATCATGGTGCCGACGGTGAGGGCGAGCAGCAGCCCGCGCCCGCGGAAGCGCAGCTTGGCGAAGGCGAAGCCGGCCAGCGTCGAGGAGAGCACCACCCCGGCCGTCACCACGGAGGAGACCAGCAGCGAGTTGAGCAGCGCGCTGCCGATGGCCGCCTGCTGGAGCGCCTCGCCGATGTTGTGGAACAGGTTGGGGCCGGGGGTCAGCGCCGGGGTCGCGGCGCTGAGCTCGGCGTTGGACCGGCTGGCGGCGACCAGGGTCCAGTAGAACGGGAAGACGGCCAGCAGCGTGGCGAGGGCCAGCACCGCGTAGGCCAGCGGCCCGCCCTGGAGCGGGGAACGCCTGGCGAGCTTCATCACGATCACCGGTCCGTACGGTTGCGCCGGGCGGCGACGGCCGCGTTGACCAGGGCCAGCACCACGATCAGCAGGAACATCACCCAGGCCACGGCCGCGGCCCGGCCCAGGTGGAAGAAGGACCAGCCCTGCTCGTACATGTACAGGCCGAGGGTCTGGTACTGGTGGGAGATGCCGCCGCCCGAGTTGCCCTCGTACAGCAGCGGCTCGCCGAACAGCTGGGTGGCGCCGATGGTGGAGACCACCACGGTGAACACGATGGTCGGCCGCAGGCCGGGCACCGTGACGTGGCGGAACTGCTGCCAGCGGGAGGCGCCGTCCACCGCCGCGGACTCGTAGAGCTCGCCGGGGATGGCCTGCATGCCGGCCAGGTAGATCAGTGCGTTGTAGCCGGTCCAGCGCCAGGTGACGATCGCCGAGACGCCGAACTGCGAGGCCCAGGTGCTCGCCTGCCAGTCCACCGGGCTCAGCCCGACGGTGCCCAGCACCCAGTTGATCAGGCCGTAGTCGCGGCCGAACAGCTGGGCGAAGACCAGGGTCGCGGCGGCCACCGAGGTGGCGTACGGCATCAGCATCGTGACCCGGAAGAAGGTCCGGCCGCGCAGTCGGTAGTTGAGCAGGTGTGCCAGGCCCAGCGCCATCAGCAGCTGCGGGACGGTGGACAGCACGCCGATGGTGAAGGTGTTGCGCAGCGCGTTCCAGAAGAACGGGTCCTCGAACAGCCGGGTGTAGTTCTTCAGCCCGAGCCAGTCCATCCGGTCCGCGGTCTGCAACTCGACCCGGTGCAGCGAGACGTAGGCGGTGTAGAGCAGCGGGAACAGCCCGAAGGCCGCGAACAGCGCGAAGAACGGGGCGACGAACCCGTACGGGGCCAGCCGGCCGGTGCGGCCGGTGCGGCGGGGCCGGGCGGTGGGCGGCCCGGGTGGGCGGCGGCCCTTCCCGGCCGCCACGGCCGGGGGAGCGGAGGTGGCCATGGTGGTGATTCCTTCGACGGGGCTCCCGGCCCGCGGCGAGCGGCGAGCGGCGGCCGGCGGCCGGTGGGCCGGGAGCGGGGTGACCGGGGTCGGGTCAGCTGCCGTTGGCCTTCTTGACGTTGTCCAGGGCGTGCTGCCAGGCGGTGTCCGGCGCGGTGTTGGTGCGCTCCACCTCGCCCAGCGCGTCGGTGAACGCCTTGCCGATCACCCCGTCGTCGGTGCCGAGCACCTGGGCGGGCATGTTGGCCGCGGACTCGCTGAAGATCTCGCCGATCGGCGCGTTGTTGAAGTACGGATCGACGGTGGTCCTGATCGCGGCCTGCGCGCCGGTGCTGGACGGGAAGGAGCCCTGCTTGGTGAAGAGCGTCGCCTGCTGCTCCTTGGCGGTCAGCCACTTGATCAGCTCGGCCGCCTCCTTGGGGTGCTTGGCACTCTTCGGGACGGTCAGGTACGAGCCGCCCCAGTTGCCGGTCCGGCCGGGGCCGGGGGCGATGTCCCAGGTGCCCGAACCGGCGTCCCCGGCCTGGCCCTTGATGTAGCCGATCATCCAGGCCGGGCAGCTCAGGGTGGCGAACTTGCCGGTGCTGAACGCCTTGTTCCACTCCGGCGTCCACTGCGGGAGCTTCGCGGACAGGCCGTCGGCGACCAGCCGGTTGGCGTCCGTCCAGGCCGTCTTGACGGCCGGGCTGCTGTCGAAGACCGGCTTGCCGCTCTCGTCCGCGTACCGGACCTTCTGCTGGCCGACCTCGGCGGTGAACATGCCGGCCGCGCTGTCGGTCCAGGCGTTGCCGGCGGTGGCCTTGGCGGCGTACTGCTTGCCGAGGTCGAGGTAGCCCTGCCAGGTGGACCACTTGGCGGCCAGCTCGGTGCGGTCGGTGGGCAGGCCGGCGGCCTTGAACAGGTCGGTGCGGTAGCAGATCGCCTCCGGGCCGATGTCGGTGCCGGCGCCCAGCACCCGGCCGTCGGAGGTCTTCACGGCGGCGCCCTTCCACGGCACCAGCTCGTCGTTGACCCCGCCGAGGCCGAGCGTCCTCAGGTCGGTGAACTTGTCGGCCTGCTTCTGCACCACGCTCGCCACCCGGCCGACCTCCAGGCCTTGGACGTCGGCGAGACCGCCGCCGCCCGCCAGCTTGGTCTGCAGGGCCTGCCAGTACTGCCCCTCGTCCTGGGTGTCGCTCTGCTTGATGGTGATGTTGGGGTGGAGCTTGGAGTACTCCTCGTACAGGCCGCTCTCCTTGAAGCCGAAGGTGCCGAACAGGTCCACCGTCAGGGTCACCTGGCCGCCCGCCGCCGTGCCCTCGGAACCCGAGCCGCCGGAGCCGGAGCCGCAGCCGGTGAGCAGCAGGGTGGCGGCCAGGGCGGTCGATCCGAGGGCGGCGGCGGTCGTACGGGTTCTGAACGGGCGCATGGGGGTGCCTCCTGGCGCAGCAGGTCGTGGGTGGTGGTGGCGCGGGGTGGGGCGGGATGCGATGGACGCTGAGAGCGCTCTCAGGTGATGCCAGGAGAGTGCCCGGCGACGCTCGGGTCCGTCAAGTGTACGAAACCTGAACGTAATCTCCGGAGTTGACGCAAGTGAGCGTTCAGAGGGTGAATCCGCGGATTGCGTCCGGAGCGTTGACACCCACTCCCGGGGCCTCTAGCGTCCGCAGCGCTGAGAGCGCTCTCACCCACCACCGCTCCCCACCCGAGGTGGATCCATGAAGCTCAGATCCGTGCGCCGCCCGGCCGCCGCCGTGACGGCGCTCGCCCTCGCCGCCGCGGCCGCGCTGGCCGCGACCGTCGGCGCCGGCAGCGCCGCGGCCGCGACCGTCCCGGTCGGACTCGGCGGCTACAGCGACAGCCGGCCCGCCGGCACCATCGGCCCCGTCAACTCCGACGGCGCCCCGGTCACCCCCAAGGTCACCGCGCGGATGGCCGGCAAGGCCGTGCCGACGAACGACTGGTGGTCCTCGCTGGTCTTCCAGCGCTACGCCGGCAACCCGTACTCGGAGAACATGTACGGCCACCCGCTCACCTACAAGGCGACGGCCGGCGGGCTGGAGGTCGGCTACCCCACCACGCCGACCATCACCCCCGACGGGCGCCAGTACGACTACACCCACACCCGTGACCTCACCCTGGGCGTGGCCGGCCTCAACTCCCCGGACACCAAGGTGGACGGGTGGAGCGACTGGACCGTCACCCCGTACTGGGCGGACGGCACGCACACCTTCAGCGCCACCTTCGGCCACGGCCTGCCCTACGTGTACGCGCACGCCACCGGGGGAGCGGCCCAGATCACCACCGCCGGCACCCCGACCGTCTTCGCCGACCAGGGCAACGTCCTCGGCATCACCGTCGCCGGCCACAACTACGGCCTGTTCGCGCCCAGCGGCACCGACTGGAACGTCGACGGCACCACCCTGAGCGCCGCGCTCGGCGCCAAGGACTACTACTCGGTGGCCGTCCTGCCCGCCCAGGGCGACCTGGCGCTGTTCCGCACCTACGCGTACAGCTTCGTCACCGACACCACCGCGACCTGGAGCTACCAGCCGGCTGCCGGGACCCTCACCACCGGCTACGCGGTGACCACCACCCCGCAGGAGGGCGCGCAGACCGGCACGCTGCTGGCGCTCTACCCGCACCAGTGGCGGGCCAGCGGCGACCAGCTGACCGCGCTGACCTACGTCTCGCCGCGCGGGCAGATGAAGGTCAGGGCCGGCACCGGCTTCACCACCGTGCAGAGCGTGAACGGCGTGCTGCCCTCGCTCCCGGACGTCGGCGGCTACGACCGCGCCGCCCTCGCCGCGCTGGTCCGCGAACAGGCCGACGCGGCCGACCCGTTCGCCGGCGCCACCGACACCTACTGGACCGGCAAGGCGCTCGGACGCCTCGCCCAACTCGTTCCCATCGCGGACCAGTTGGGCG
Organism: Kitasatospora sp. NPDC094015; assembly: GCF_040304075.1. Lineage (NCBI taxonomy): Bacteria > Bacillati > Actinomycetota > Actinomycetes > Kitasatosporales > Streptomycetaceae > Kitasatospora > Kitasatospora sp. NPDC094015. Next base: position 38,903 of record NZ_JBEOUL010000041.1, on the reverse strand, counting down.
ACACCGCGACCCGCGACAAGCTGCTCGGGCTGATCAAGGGCAAGCTGCAGACCTGGTTCAAGGGCACCGGCTCACCCGGCTTCGCCTACGACCAGGTGTGGAAGACGCTGATCGGGTACCCCGCCTCGTACGGCACCGACGGCGAGCTCAACGACCACCACTTCCACTACGGCTACTTCGTCCAGGCCGCGGCCACCGTCGCGCGCTACGACAGCGCCTGGGCCGCGGACAGCGCCTGGGGCGGGATGGTCAAGGTGCTCGCGAAGGACGCCGCCAACGCGGACCGCGCCGACACCCGCTTCCCGCTGCTGCGCAACTTCGACATCTACGCCGGCCACGGCTGGGCCTCCGGCCATGCGGGCTTCGCCGCCGGCAACAACGAGGAGTCCTCCTCGGAGTCGCTCAACTTCAGCTCCGGGCTCATCCTCTACGGCTCCGCCACCGGTGACACCGCGCTGCGCGACCTCGGCGTCTACCTGTACACCACCGAGGCGAACGCGGTCGAGCAGTACTGGTTCGACGCCGACCACAGCACCTTCCCGGCCGCCTTCGGGCACGACACGGTCGGCATGGTCTGGGGCAGCGGCGCCGCGTACTCGACCTGGTGGACCGCCGCACCCGGCATGATCCACGGGATCAACGTCCTCCCGGTCACCGGCGGTTCGCTCTACCTGGCCCGCCGACAGGACGAGATCACCGCCAACCTGGCCGAACTGAAGGCCGACAACGGCGGGTCGCTCACCGACTGGCGGGACCTGCTCTGGGAGTTCCAGGCACTGGCCGACCCGGCCGGCGCGAAGGCCGCCTGGGACGCCGGCAACGGCGGCTACACCCCGGAGGAGGGCGAGTCCAAGGCGCACACCTACCACTGGATCTACGGCCTGGCGGCGCTCGGCACGCTGGACCCGGCCACCACCGCCGACAGCCCGACGGCGGCCGTCTTCACCAAGGGCGGCACCCGCACCCACCTGGCCCACAACTACACCACGGCCGCGCGCACCGTGCGCTTCTCGGACGGCTACGCGCTGACCGTCCCGGCCCGGTCGACCGCCAGCGAGCGCGGCTCCTTCACGGACGGCGGGAGTGGTGGGCCGTCGCCGTCGCCGTCGGCCTCGCCCTCGTCGTCCACCTCGGGATCGCCGTCGCCTTCGCCGTCCGGGTCCGCCTCGCCGTCGCCGTCCGGGTCGCCGTCGGTGCCCGCCGGCGGGGGCAACACCTTCTACCTCCAGCCGGCCGGGACGCTCACCACCGGCTACGGCGGTTCGGCCGCGGCGGACCAGCTGCCCTCGGCGGGCGGCGGCAACCACGACGGCACGCCGTACCAGGCCAAGGCGTACGAGATCCGCAACCTCAGCGGGACGCTCAAGCCCGGCGCCGCCACCGACTTCGACCTCTACCTGGACGCCGGCAGCGCCGTCGGGCTCGGCCAGCAGGTCCGGGTCTCCTACGACCTGACCGGGGACGGGAGCTTCGACCGGGTGGAGACCTACCGGTACTTCGCCACCGACCCGATGACCGGCTGGGAACGCTACTCGGGGGCGGCCGCCGGCCTCGCGTCCGCCACCGGCACGCTCGGCAACCTCGACCACGGCACCGTTCGGGTGGAGGTCTGGTCGGCGATCGGCAACGCCCCGTCGCAGCTGCGGGTCGGCGCCACCCAGGCGCAGGGCAGCGTCTCGGTGCTGCGGATCCCGTTCGCCTGACGCTGCTCGGGGCCCGTCGGCCCGGACTCGTCTCGTGGGACCCGTCGGCCGGGCAGCCACTGCGGCTGCCCGGCCGACGGGCTACGGCACGACCACCCGGAACCGTTCCAGCACCACCTCGGTGGCGTCGTCCACGGTGAACTCCCGGTCCTCCAGCACCTCCAGCAGCTCCGGGCTGCGCCAGAACCGCTCGTGGACGGCCCGCCACTCGGCGAGCGTCCGGTAGCCCTCGCCCTCGTCCAGCGCGTGCTGCAGGTCGGTCTCGCCGAGCGGGACCACCCGCACCTCGGTCACCTCGATCACGGCCACCGGCAGATCGCCGGAGTCCACCACCGCCTGCCGCTGGCCGGGCGTCGGCAGCGGCTCGCCCAGCTTGCGGTACTCGGCCAGCAGTCCGGTGGTGCTGGTCTTCGCGCCGCTCAGCACGGCGGCCACCAGCGTGTCCCGCAGCGGGCCGGGGAAGGCGAACTCGGCCTTCGGCAGGCCTGTGTATCGATCATCGATCATGGTGCGACGGTAGGCCGTCCCGCCCGTCGCCGCCGCCGAATTTCCGCTGCTGCGCTGGGGTGCTGCTGCGACGGTCAGCCCGTCTCGGTGCGGTTGGAGAGCCGTTCGTGGCGCTGGCGGGCGGCCTGGGGGGTGCCGAGGCCGAGGCCGAAGGCGATCTCCTGCCAGGTGAAACCGCGGCCGCGGGCCATCGTGATCAGCCCCTCCTCCAGTTCGTCGAGCTCGGCGCGGGCCTGCGGCAGCAGGGTGAGGGCGGCGACGATGTCGGCGCGGTCGACCTCGGGCTCGCCCTCCTCGCGCAGGGCGGTGCCGCTGAGCAGCAGCGAGACCAGCCGGGCCGCCTCGTGCGGTGCCGGCAGGTGCGCATTGGTCTGGCGGGCGCGTTGCGGCGCGGTGGCGGCGTGGCGCTCGGCGATCCGGAACAGGGCGGCCGCGGTGCGGTGGGCCCGGACCCGGTGGGCATCCGGAACGGTGAACGGGTCAGCGGTGGCCGGGCCAGCGGTGAACGGGTCGGTGGCGGGCGTTCGGTCGGAGGTCATGGTGCAACCCTCCGCCGGCGCGCGCTCTGTTGTCAACGAAATATGTTGAACGAAATGTTCATCCCTGCTGCCCGCCGCCGCCTCACTTCGCGGAGTCGCGCTCCACCAGGCGGGTCGGGATGATCACCGAGGTCGGCGCCCCGCCCCGGCCGACCGCAGGGCCGCCGTCCCCCGACAGCTGCCGCAGCAGCAGTCGGGCCATCAGCCGTCCCATCTCCTCGATGTCCTGCCGGACGGTGGTCAGTGGCGGTTCGGTCCACGCGGCGATCGACTCCACATCGTCGAAGCCGACCACCGCGACGTCCTGCGGCACCCGCCGCCCGGCCTCGCGCAGTACCCGCAGGGCGCCGGAGGCCATCGAGTCCGAGGCCGCGAACACCGCGTCCAGATCGGGTCGGCGCGCCAGCAGTGCGGCCATCGCCCGCCCTCCGCCGTCCGGCGTGAAGTCACCCTCCGCGATCAGCTCGGGATCACCGTCGGGGAGCAGGTCGCGGTAGCCGTCCAAGCGGTCGATCGAGGAGGTCTGGTCGAGCGGCCCGGTGATGGTGGCGATCCGCCGGCGGCCGAGCCCGCGCAGGTGCTGGACGGCGAGCCGGGCGCCGCCCCGGTTGTCGCTGTCGACGTAGACCAGCTCGCGGTCCGACTCCGCCCCGGCCCAGCCCGGACGACCGCCGACCACGAACGGCAGACCGACCCGGCGGGCGATCTGGGGGAGCGGGTCGGAGTGGTGGAGCGAGAACAGCAGCACACCGTCCACGTGGCCACCGGCCAGATAGCGGCCCACCCGGTCGTAGTCGCGCTGCTCCTCGATCATCAGCAGCACCATCTGGTTGTCGGCGGCCGACAGCTCCCGGCCGATGCCGCGCAGGTGCTGGGCGAAGAACGGGTCGGAGAAGATCCGGCTCTCCGGCTCGGCGACCACCACGGCGACGGCCTGGTTGCGCCGGGTGACCAGGGTGCGGGCGGCGAGGTTGGGCACGTAGCCGAGCTCGTCCACCGCCCGGCGGACCTTCTCCTGCAGTTCCTCGCGGACGCCCGCCCCGCCGTTGACGACCCGGGAGGCGGTCGCCCGGGAGACCCCGGCGCGCTCCGCCACCGATTCCAGGGTGGGGCGGGGGTCCAGGTGCGGGCGCGGGAGGGTGCTCCCGGCGCTGCCGGCCGGCGGCTGGTGGTCCGACCGTTCGGTCACGGCGCGCTCCTCTCGTCAACTGTTGCCCGTTGAGCCTAGCGGGTCGGGGCAGGGCTCTGAGAGCGCTCCCAGAAGGTGCCGGGGCCGGGTCGAGCCGGGCACCGCACGACCGTGTCCGATTTCCGCCAGTCCGGGGTCCGGCGATGCCGCAGACTGGAGAGCGTGATCGACGACGAGACCAGGTACCGGGCGGTGGACAGCCGGGATGCGCGGTTCGACGGGGTGTTCTTCACCGCCGTCCGGACCACCGGCATCTACTGCCGGCCGAGCTGCCCGGCAGTCACCCCGAAGCGGGTGAACTGCTCCTTCTACCCGACGGCCGCCGCCGCCCAGGGCGCCGGCTACCGCGCCTGCCGCCGCTGCCGGCCGGACTCCGTGCCCGGCTCCCCGGAGTGGAACCACCGCGCGGACCTGGTCGGACGCGCGATGCGCCTGATCGGCGACGGCGTGGTGGACCGCGAAGGGGTCGCCGGGCTCGCCACCCGCCTCGGCTACAGCGCCCGCCAGCTCCAGCGCCAGCTCATCGCGGAACTCGGCGCCGGCCCGATCGCGCTCGCCCGCGCGCAGCGCGCCCAGACCGCCCGCCTGCTCCTCCAGACCACCGAACTCCCGGTCACCGAAGTGGCGTTCGCGGCCGGATTTGCATCCGTCCGGCAGTTCAACGACACCGTGCGCGAGGTCTACGACCGGACCCCGAGCGGGCTGCGCACCGAGATCTCGGCGGGCCGCCGCGGCAGCGGCCGCCCGGGCACCATCAGCCTGCGGCTCGCCTACCGCGGCGCGCTGGACAGCGACCACCTGATCGACTTCCTCGCGCTGCGCGCCGTCCCCGGGGTCGAGGAGGTTGTCCCCGCGACCGCCCCCGGCATCCGCACCTACCGCCGCACCCTCGCGCTGCCGTACGGGCAGGGCATCGCCGAGGTGGACGGGCTCGGGCTCGCCGACCCGCCCACCCGGGGCTGGCTGGACTGCCGGCTGATCCTCGCCGATCTGCGCGACCTCACCACCGCCGTGCACCGGCTCCGGGCGCTGTTCGACCTCGACGCCGACCCGGACACCGTGGACGCCCAGCTCGCCGCCGATCCGGCGCTCGGCGCGCTGATCGGGGCCCGCCCCGGCATCCGCTCGCCCGGCCACGTCGACCCGCACGAACTGGCGGTCCGGGCCGTGCTCGGCCAGCAGGTCACCGTCACGGCGGCCCGGACGCTGGCAGGCCGGCTGGCCGAGCGCTACGGCGTGCCGCTGGCCGAGCCGAGCGGCGGACTGATCCTGCTCTTCCCCACTGCGGGCGCGCTCGCCGAGGCCGCTCCCGAACACCTCGCGATGCCGGAGTCCCGGCGGCGGGCGCTGCGCGGACTGTGCGCGGCCCTGGCCGAGGGCACCGTCCGGCTGGACGGCGGGGTGGACCGCGAGCAGGCGGCCGCCGAACTGCTCGCCCTGCCGGGCATCGGCCCCTGGACGGTCGGCTACCTGCGGATGCGGGCGCTGGCCGACCCCGACGTCTTCCTGCCGACCGACGCCGGGGTCCGGCACGGGCTGCAACGCCTCGGACTGCCCGGCGACCCGAAATCGGCCGAGCGGGCGGCAGTCGCCTGGGCGCCCTGGCGCTCGTACGCCGTGCACCGGCTCTGGGTGGCGGCCTCGTCACCGGCGGGCGCTGCGACCGGGAGCGGCCGGCTTCCGAACGGCCACAGCCCGAACGGCCACAGCGTGAACGGCCACAGCGTGAACAGCACAACTGAGGAGACGAAGGCATGACGACCGCGTTCACGACCATGGAGAGCCCGCTCGGCCGGCTGCTGCTGAGCGGCGTGTACCAGGACGGCGGGCCGGTGGCGCTCACCGCCGTCACCGCGCCCGGCCAGAAGGGGGCGATCGGGGAGCCGGCCGACGGCTGGATGCTGGACCCGGAGGCGCTGGCGCCCGCCGTGGAGCAGCTGACCGGCTACTTCGCGGGCGAGCTGACCAGCTTCGACCTGCCGCTCGCGCCGATCGGCAGCGAGTTCCGGCAGCGGATCTGGGCCGCCCTGGACGACATCCCGTACGGCGCCACGGTCAGCTACGGGCAGCTCGCCGATGCGGCCGGGCAGTCGCCCCGCGCGGTACGGGCGGTGGGCGGTGCGGTCGGCGCGAACCCGCTGCTGGTGATCCGGCCCTGCCACCGGGTGCTCGGCGCGAACGGGGCGCTGACCGGCTTCGCCGCCGGGACGGACAACAAGCGGCTGCTGCTGGAGCTGGAGCGGGGTTCGACGCTGTTCTGAGGGGCGGCCGGCTCTCCGGGTCTCCGAGGGGCGGACGCCCTTCCGAGGGCGGCGGTCGGCCGGTCAGGGGCGGGTCTCGCCGCCCGGGCCGGCAGCGAGGGAGCGGGCGAGCTGCTCCAATCCCGGCAGGGCGAGCATGACCGCCTCCCGGTCGGCGGGGGACAGGCTCTCCAGGGCGTCCGCCAGCCGGCGCTCGTGGGCCTGGCGCCAGTCGTTCAGCTGCTGGTGACCCGCCTCGGTCAGGGCGATCCGTGCCGTCCGACGGTCACCGGGGTCGGCCTGGCGGTCGACGAATCCGGCGTCGAGCAGCTTACCGATCAGCCCGCTGACGGTGTTCGGGGCCAGCCGCTGGCGCTCCGCCAGCTCGCCTACCCGCAGCGGCGCGGCCGCGAGGGTCTGGAGCAGCTCCACCTGGGCCATCGGCAGCGACTCCCACGGGTAGTCGGTGCGGATGCTGCTGCGCAGGGCGCGGCGGAGTCGGGTGATCACGTCCGTCAGCCGCTGGGCGCGTGCGAGCCGGGCCGTCTCCTCGATGACGGAGGGCTCGGACTGCGACGGGAGCGAGGTGGGCTGCTGCGGCATGGCGGACAGCGTAACCCCTTCCCGAGGCTTGCTCGGCCGCTGACCAGCTCCGCAGCAGGGTGGCTCGGGCACCGACCGGTGCGGTGGCGGACCGGGCGGGACGTCGAGCGACTCCCTCGGTGAGTGGGTCTGTCGTGGATTCACGCTGCTGGCGAGCACATCTGTTGACGAGAGCCTCGGTCGGCGACCGCCTCCGGCATCGAACAGGTCACAGAGCGATAGATTCTGCCAACGAGTATGTCTGGGGCAGATATATTCGCCTCGTGCCAACACCAGCCCGTTCCCGCCTGCTCGACAGCCCGCTGCTCGCCGAGCGTCCCCGCCCGAGGGCCGTCGCCGCCTGGCCGCACGCGCACTGGCTTGCGGTCGGCACGGTCTGCCTGGGAGCCTTCCTCGGCCAGCTCACCGCGAGCATCACCGCGCTGGTCTTCCCCGCGCTCCAGGAGGGGTTCCACGCGAGCCTGGCCGCCGTCGAGTGGGCCGCGCTCGGGTACCTGCTGGTGCTGGTCGCGCTGCTGGCGCCGGTCGGCCGCCTGTCCGACCGGGTCGGTCGGAAGACGGTCTACCTCGGCGGCTTCGCGGTGTTCTCGCTCGCCTCGCTCGGGGCGGGGCTCGCCGACAGTCTGGCCGTCCTGGTGGCCTGCCGGGTGGTCCAGGCGGTCGGCGGCGCGATGCTGCAGGCCAACAGCGTCGCCCTGGTCGCCCGCGGGGTGCCCGTCGCCGCGATGCGGACGGCGCTCGGCATCCAGGCCGCCGCACAGGCCCTCGGTCTGGCGCTCGGCCCGACCCTGGGCGGGCTGCTGGTCACCCACGCCTCCTGGCGATGGGCCTTCTGGATCAACGTCCCGGTCGGCCTGCTGGGCATCGTGGCCGGCTGGTACCTGCTGCCCCGCACCCGTCCCGCCGGACCGGAGCCCGCCACCAGCGCGCCCGGCACCGCCGTTCTGCCGGGCGGCGCCCGAGGGGCGGAGGAGGGCCGCTTCGACCTGCCGGGCCTGCTGCTGCTGGCCGGCGCCTCCACCTGCCTGCTGCTCGCCCTGTCGACCGCGTCCGGGCTGCCGCTGCCGGGCTGGGCGGTGCTCGTCCTGCTCGCCGCCTCGGCCCTGCTCGCGCTCGCGCTGGTGCGGCAGGAGCAGCGGGCCGACCGTCCGATCATCGCCCCCGGACTGGTCAACACCCCGGGGATCCGGGCCGGGTTGGTGCTCGCCCTGATCGGGTACCTGCTGCTGTTCTGCCCGTTGGTGCTGGGCCCGGTGCTGCTCGCGGGGGCCGGTGTGCCGGTGGCCACCGCGGGTCTGGTGATCACCGCGCTGCCGGGTGCCTTCGCGGTCGCCGCCACCTTCGGCGGGGTGCTGCTGCCGCGCGGCAGCACCGATGCCGCCCGCTGCCGCTGGGGCGCCCTGGTCGCGGCCGCCGGCCTGCTCGCCTCGGCGCTGCTCCCGGCCGAGCCGGCGACCGCCGTGCCCGCGCTGCTGGTGGTCGGCTTCGGGCTGGGCCTGCTGCTGCCCGCCAACAACGCGCTGGTGATGCGGGCGATCCCCGCCGAGAGCTCGGCGGTCGGCGGCGGCATGCTGAACACGGTCCGCAGCCTGGGGACGGCGCTGGGCACCGCGCTGCCGGTGCTCGGCGTCCATCTGGCGGGCCGGGAGACCGGTGGTCGGGCCGTCCTGTTCCTGCTCGCGGCGGTCGGTCTGCTGGCCGCCGCGCTCGCCGGCGCCGCCGCCCGGACCGCTCGCCCCTGAGACGCGGGTCCGAGCCCCGGAATGCCGACGGGGTGCGCCGGGCGGGACCGTCCGGCCCCGTCCCACGCACCCCGTCCCACACACCCTGTCGCAGCCACCGACCCCGTCGGTGCCGGCTCACTTGAGCGGCTTCGCGCCCCGTTCCGCGAGCATGTCCGTGATCAGGGCGATCTCGGCCTGCTGCCCGTTGATCATGGTCTGGGCGAGCCGCTTCTCCGCCGGGTTGTTGCTGGCGGCCACGTAGGCCTGGGCCATCTCGACCCCGCCCTTGTGGTGCTCGATCATCAGCTGCAGGTACCAGACCTCGGCCTCCCGGCCGCTGAGGCCGCGCAGCCGGTCCAGCTCGGTGTTGGTCGCCATGCCGGGCATCAGCGAGCCGTCGTGGGCCTCGTAGGTGTGGCCCATCCACGCCATCGGCTTCGCCGAGGAGGTCTGGGTCAGCCCCCACTGGTCGAGCCAGCCCATCAGCATCCCGCGCTGGTTGGCCTGGGTGTTGATGATGTCGAAGGCGAGGGTGCGCACGGCCTGGTCACCGGTCACGTCCCGGACGATGAACGACATGTCCACCGCCTGCTGGTGGTGGGCCGCCATGTCCCGGGCGAAGCCCGCCTCCGGAGAGTCGGTGGCCGGCACGGCGGCCGTCGCGACCGTTCCGGAGGCGCTCGGACCCCCGGCCAGCAGCGCCGGCAGGCCGAGCCCGAGGGCGACCACGGCGGCCAGCGCGGCCGGCCACCACAGTCGCCGCCGGCGCGGGGCCGGGGCCGGCCCGCCGTGCAGTTCCTCGGTGCCGGGCTCCTCGGTCCGGGTCACTGCATGGCCCCGCTGCTGCAGGAGGCGCCGGGCTCCTGGGTCTGCGGGCCCTGCACGTACTTGGTGAAGAACTGCTCGACCCGAGGGTCGGTCGCGCTGTCCACGACCAGCTGGGTGCCCCAGGCGTTCAGGGTGATGGTGCCCTTCTCGTCCGGGTACGGGCTCATCAGCGAGTACGGGGTGACCTTGACCTTCTCGGACAGCGTCTTGATGTCGTCCGGGGTGGCCTTGGCGTTGTACGTCACCCAGACCGCGCCGTGCTCCAGCGAGTGGACGGCGTTCTCGTTCTGCACCGGCTTGTCGTAGACGTTGCCCATGCAGGTGAGCCAGACCGGGTTGTGGTCGCCGCCGACCGGCGGGGTCTGCGCGTAGGTGACCTTGGTGGTGACGTGGTTGCGGCTGAGGTTGTCGAAGGTCTGGACGCCCTCGATCGGCACGTTGGCGGCGTCCTGGCGCGCCTTGTCGGCGGCGGCCGCGGCGGCCTTCTTGTCGTCCTGCTTCTTCTTGGCGTCGAGCGCGATCCAGCCGCCGACGCCCACGATGCCGCCGATCAGCACGGTGGCGACGCCGATGGAGATGAACTTGTTGCGCCGGTCACGGCGCTCCTCGACGGCGCGCAGCTCGGCGATCCGGGCCCGGCGGTCGGCGGCCTGGTCGTCGCGGGAGCCGGAACGGCCCTTGCCGGAGCCCTGCTTGGACTGCTTGGAGGCGGAACCCATGGAGATGTCCTTGTCCCCGTCGTGCGTTCGGGCACGGCGGTGTGCGGGGTGGTGGGGTTGGCGGAGCCGCCGGGCCGACCGGGGTCGGCCGATGCCGGCGGTGGGTTCCGCTCAGGACCGGTGGACTTGCAGGGCGTGCAGGTCGGGCGCGTGGTCAGGTCCGCTGAGGACTCCGATCCCGGTGCCGCGGGGCAGCGCCTGGAGGGCGATCAGCCGGGCCGGGACCACGGTGGTGGGCTGCGGCGGGGCGTTCGGGAGCTGTGCCTCGGGTCCGCAGAACGGGTGGTCGGAGCAGCCGCTCCCCGGCACCGGGTGCCGTCCGTCCGCGGTGCACCAGGTCAGGGGCGTCGTCCCCGGCCGGTCGGCGGCCGCGGCCGGGCCGTGCTGGTGGCTGCCGGCGGTGGCGACCGGTCCGAGGACCGTGGTCGCCGCCGGGGCGGCGTGGTGGGTGCCGACCGCGCCGGCCCGGTCGGCGCAGGGCAGCAGCGCCATCAGGCCGATCAGCAGCAGGGACCACAGCACCACGGCCGGGCGCGAGACCGCGGCTGCGGCTCTGCCCGGCGGGGGCACGGTCGTTCCTGGCACGGTCATGCGCACATATTAATCAGCCGAACGAGTGAAGTGGCTCCCCTCTTCGGTCAGGATTCCCCGGCTGGTCGCAGGCTGATTGCCGCATCGTCCCCCCTGCTCCGGTCGTCCCGTGGGGCACTTGCGACAAGCCCGGACGGATCGGTGCACCAGCTGGCCGGAACCCCCTCCCAACGGGTGGCCGGTTGTCCCCGAATCCCGGACACCGTCGTTCTTCTTGGGGACAATGACGTCGGGCCGGCACGGGGCCGCTCGACAGACGGCACACACGGACGAGGAGCGGCCAGTTGAGCGACCAGGGTGCACGCGCGCAGCGGCGGTCCGACGACGGCTGGTGGCACGCGGTCTACCAGGGGCCGGCCGGTACGCTGCCGGACACCCCGGACGCGGTGCCCGGCGCGGGCAGCGTGGACGACTGGTTCGAGTCCGCCGCCGGCATGATCGGCGCCCAGCGCACCGCGGAGCCGGCCGCCCCGGCACGGGTGCCCGACACCCGGCCGGCCCCCGAGCCGCGCCCCGAAGCGCAGCCCGAGGCGCGACCGGAACCCCAGCACCCGGCCCACTCCTTGCTCAAGCCGGTACCGGAGCCCGAGCCCGAACCGGCCCCGCAGGCCGAACCGGCCCCCCGGCCCGTACCGGCGCCGGAGCCCGCGCCCGAGCCGGCCGACCGCACCGAGCCGTCGGAGCAGTCCGAGCAGTCGGTGCGCCCGGAGCCGACCGAGCGCCCCCGGCCCGCGGAGCCGGTCCAGCCGCTGCGCCGCCCCCGCCCCGAGCCCCCCGTCCCGCACGTCGGCGACCGCCCGCCCACCTACGGCCCCGAGCCGACCGCGCTGCCCGCCGCCGAACCGGCCACCCTCGCCACCCTGGTGCCGGACACCGCGCTCGACGGTGCGCAGTACGGCCCGTCCACCCTGCGCGCCGCCTCCGTGCGGGGCGACTCCGCCCGCTACCGGGGCGAACCGCGCCGGGACGCGCTGCTGGTCACCCGGTTCGGCGAGGGCGAGGACGGTCTGCTGCTGGCGGTGCTGGCCGCGCCGGGCCGCCGGGAGTCCGCCGAGGCGGGCGCCGGTTCCGCGGCGGAGGCCGCCCGCCGGCTGGCCGCCGCGATCGGCCGCAGCCGCAGCGAACTCGTCGCCGATCTGCGCGCCGGCGCCCGTGACCGGCTGCGCTACGGCCTCCAGCGGCTGACCGTCCTGGCGGCCGGACCGCTCACCACCGTGGTCGACGGTGCGGAACCGGGGGACGCCCCCGACGGGGCACCGGCCCAGGAGACCGACCTCGGCTCGCTGCACTGCCTGCTGGTCCCGCTCGACCCGGCGGCCGGCCACCGGGCCGCGTTCGGCACCGGCCCGGGCGCGCTGTACCTGCTGCGCTCCGGCCACTGGATCGACGCGTACGCCGCCCGCCTGCTGCACCACCCCGACGGCCAGCCGCCGCTGCCGGCCGCCCCGGCGGTGCCGCCGCGTCCGTTCCGCTTCCGTCTGGTGCCCGCGACGGCCGGGGACATCCTGCTGCTCTGCACCCCGGGGCTGGCCGAGCCGATCGCCCAGGAGCCGGCCGTCGCGCACTTCCTCTCCAACCACTGGGCCCACCCGCACCCGCCGGGCACCGTGGACTTCCTCCGCCAGGTCCAGGTCCGCGCCAAGGGTTACGCCGACGACCGCACCGCGATCGCGCTCTGGACCGAGTAGCGGCTCAGGCGGGTGGCCCGCCGCAGCCCAGCAGGGCGTCCGTCACCGCGGCCACCTGGGCGAGCGCCTCGCCGCGCCGGGCTCCCGGCAGGCCGATCGCGACCGGTACCGCGAAGCCGTCCAGCAGCGCCCGGATCCGGGTCGCCAGGTCGGGGGCGGCGGCGGCCGCGACGGGCGTGAACTCGCCGGCCGCGGTGCCCTGCTCGATCAGCCCCACCAGCTCGGCGTGCCACGGCACTTCGATCTCCTGCTGGCCCTGCCGGATCTCGTCGCTGGCCGGGGAGCGCCCCCACACCTCCACCCAGAGGATCCAGCGCGGGTCGCCGGGGCCCTCGGGCAGGTAGAGCTCCGCGTAGGCGGCGAGCTTCTCCCGGGCCGGGGTCCCGGGGCGGGCGAGCGCGGCCCGGCGGCGTTCGCCGAGTTGCTCCTCGCTCCAGCGCAGCGTCTCCAGCAGCAGCTGGTCCTTGCTGCCGAAGTAGTAGAGCAGGTGGCCGGCGCTCATCCGGAGCTGCTTGCCGAGACCGGCCATGGTCAGCTTGGCCAGCCCGTGTTCGGCGATCGCTGCCCGGGCCGTCGCGAAGACCTCCTCGCGCGGCGCCGCGGCACGGCGCGCCCGTGGCTGGGACATCCGCTGCTCCTCCCGGCTGCTCGGCACGAGGCCTCACGATACGGGGTGGCGGGCGCCGTCCCGGCCGGTCGGGGCCGCCGCCGTCGCGGTGACCCCGACCGGCCGCCGGGCTCAGCCGAGCGTGGCCGCGTACGAGGTCTCCGCCCCGAAGCCCCAACCGGGGGTGGCGTCCCACGGGTTGTCGAGCACGTCGTCGGTGGCGTAGGCGTAGCCGGCGCCGCGGTCGAAGGCGGTGTCGAGCACGGTCCGCATCGCGGTGGCGTCCGGGGTGGCGTGCACCAGGTGCCAGAACGCGGTGCCGCTCGGGTCGAGGCTCGCCCCGGAGTAGTAGCCGACGGTGTAGTTGAAGACGTTGCCGCCGAGCCAGCCGGCGCCGGTGTAGGAGGCGTAGGTGCCCTCGAAGGTGACGAAGGTGTCGGCGGTGCGGTGGCCGGGCTCCAGGTAGCAGTCCGCCACGGCGGTGCCCGGGTTGTCGACCACCAGGTCCTCGGCCCGGTGGTCGAGTGCGTGGACGCGCTCCTGCACGTACGCGCGCAGGGCGGCGTAGTAGTCGCGGAGGGCGTTGTCGGTGCCGCAGTCGCGGCCGGACTGGTCGAAGAAGATGCCGTCGACGTGGAGCTTGTGGTCGGCGGTCGCCAGGTAGTTGTCGACGGTGGTCTCCACGTCGGCGAGCGGGCGCGCGCCGCGCGCGGTGTCGACGTAGCCGAGCACCTTGGTGTGGCCGCCGCCGGCGACGGCGGTGGCCCGCAGTGCGTCCGCCCGGGCCTGCCAGGGGGCGTCGAACGGGTCGTAGCCGCTGTTCGGGTTCAGGATGACGATCGACGGCGCGGGCGTGGCGGACTGCGCGTCGGTGAGCATCGCGTCGCCGGGGTGGACGTAGGCCGGGACCGCGATCTCCAGGCCTCGGGTACCGGTGGCGGCGGCCGCCCCGGAGGTGCCCGCGGTGAGCGCGAGCGCGGCGCAGGCCAGCACCACCGGCAGGCTCTTGGTCAACTTCTGCATCGTACGCATCAGGAATCCCCCATGATCACTCGAACGTGATCGCATTGTCGCACCAGCAGGTGTCCGGGTGGGGGGCGCCTGACGGGATCTCAGCCGACGGTCGGCAGGGTCGGGCCGAGCAGCAGCGCGGCCGCGGCGGGCACGTCCGGCACGGTGTGGTCGGGGGCCGGATGCTCGGCCCGCCAGGGGAGCGAGGGGGAGATCCAGATCGTGCCGACCCCGGCGGCCTGGGCACCCAGGATGTCGGTGGCCGGGTTGTTGCCGACCATCCACGCCCCGGCCGCCAGGTCGTGGCCGCAGCGCCGCGCCGCGACCCGGAAGATCTCCGGGTCGGGCTTGCGGGCGCCCGCCTCCTCCGAGATGCAGACCGCGTCGACCGCGTCCACCAGCCCGGTCCGGGCGAGCTTGGCGCCCTGGATCGCGGTGTAGCCGTTGGTCAGCACGACCACCGTCCAGCCGGCCGCCCGCAGCTTCCCGAGCGCCTCCACCGCGCCCGGGAGGCAGTAGACCTGGTCGGCCAGCCCGTCGACGTACTCGGCCCACAGGGAGCGCCCGCTGCGGGTGAGGCCGTAGGTGGCGGCGAGGCCGGTGAAGGTCTCCGGCTTCGGTGCCAGCAGGACCGGCGCGACGGCGGCGGGCGGCAGCCCCTGCGCCGTGCAGAACTCCGCCGTCCAGTCCGGGGTGGGGCACCGCCGCTCGACGAGGGTGTGGTCCAGGTCGACGAGTACGAGGCGCGGCATGCCGCCAGCGTAGCCACGGCCCGCACACCGCCCGGGGAGCCCGCGCCCCGGCGCGCCGGGCGGCGCGGGGTCGTGACGGTGCGCCGGGCGCGGACGGCCGGGGTCAGCCGGTCGGGTCGGCGCCCGCCCGGACGGGGGGCGTGCGCCGTGCCCAGGGAGCGGCCCGTTCGAGCTGTCCGGCGAGGCGGAACAGCAGGTCCTCGCGTCCGTACCCGGCCGCGAACTGGAGGCCGATCGGCAGTCCGGTGGCCGGATCGACGGCGAGCGGCACCGACATGGCGGGGGTTCCGGCCACGTTGAAGACCGCGGTGAACGGGGACCGCCGGAACAGGTGCTCCAGCCAGCCCAGGCCGTCCGCCTCCTCGGCGCCGTGCCCGTAGGTGCCTATCGTCACCGGGAGTTCGGGCAAGGTGGGGGTCAGCAGCACGTCGTGGCGCTCGAAGTAGGCGCCGATCGACCGGGCGACCCGGTTGCGGACGTCGAGGGCCCGCACGAACTCCGCACCACCGACCCGGCGCCCCCAGTGGTAGCTCGCCAGGATCTCCGGCTCGAGGGTGGTCAGGTCGACGGGGCGGCCGGACGCCTCGGCGAAGGAGTCGATCCAGGTCACCAGGTTGGCCGTCCACAGCCGGGCGTTGGCGAGGACGAACTCCTCCCAGCTCACCCCGAGGTCCACGGTGGTGGGTTCGACCCGGTGGCCGAGCGACTCCAGCAGGCGGGCGGCGTCCAGGGTCGCCTCCCGCACGGCCGGCTCCACCGCGCGGCCGTTCCACGGGGTGGTGAGCAGGCCGACCCGCAGCGGTCGGGGCTCGCGGCCGACCTCCTCGGCGTACGGGCGTCGCGGCGGTGCGGCGGCGTAGGGGTCGCCGGTCTCCGGGCCCTGGATCAGGTCGAGGAGCGTCGCGCTGTCGCGCACCGTCCGGCTGAGCGCGCCGTGCACGGCCAGGCCGTTGAACACCTCGTCGGCGTCCGGGCCCATGGAGACCCGGCCGCGGGTGGCCTTGAGCCCGAACAGCCCGGTGCTGGCGGCGGGGACCCGGATCGAGCCGGCCGCGTCCGTGGCGTGCGCGAGGGGGGTGATCCCGGCGGCGACGGCCGCGGCCGATCCGCCGCTGGAGCCGCCCGCGGTCCGGTCCAGGTCCCAGGGGTTGCGGGTCGCTCCGTACAGGGCGGGCTCCGTGGTGGTGCTGTAGGCGAACTCGGGGGAGGCGGTACGGCCCAGCGTGACCAGGCCGGCCCGCCGGAAGCGCCGCATCAGGAAGGAGTCCGCCGCCGCCACGTTCCCGGCGGCGAGGCGGCTGCCCAGCTCGACCCGCTTGCCCCGCATGGCCACGGCCAGGTCCTTGATCAGGAACGGGACCCCGGCCAGCGGTGTGCTGCCCGGGGTCGGGGTGTCCTCGGCCGGCCAGCTCTCCACCACGGCGTTGATGCGCGGGTTGACGGCGGCGATCGCCTCCTGGGCGGCGGTGGCGAGTTCCGCGGCGCCGACCTCGCCCCGGGCGACCAGGTCGGCCAGCCCCACGGCGTCGTACCGGGTGTATTCGTGCAACTCCATGCTCAACCCTCGTGGTTCCGATCGGTCCCGTGTGATACCGATCGGTATCGTTCGGGGTCGGTCGGTAACGTAGCATGGGCGGAGATCGGCTGGCGACGGCGACCGAAGCGAGGCGGAGATGGCGGGCAGCCCCCCGAGACCGGGCCGGGACACGCGCGTGGCCCGGCTGCCCCCGCGCGAGCGCATCCTGGACGCCGCCGAGGAACTGTTCCTGCGCGAGGGCATCAGGGCGGTCGGGGTCCAGGCCATCGCCGAGCGGGCGAGCACCACGAAAATGGCCCTGTACCGGCACTTCGCCACCAAGGACGCCCTGATCGAGGAGTGGCTGCGCATCGTCGCGGCCGGCTACTCCAGCGCCTTCGACCGGGCGCAGGCCGAGCACCCCGATGACGGCCGGGCCCAGGTCCTCTCCGTGGCGCGGTTCGTCGCCGACGGGCTACCGGACATCGCGCAGCGCGGCTGCCCCTTCGTCAACTCCATCGCCGGCCTCCCCGACCGGGACCTGCCGGCCCGCCGGCTGATCGAGGAGCACAAGGCCACCCAGCTGCGCCGGCTCACCGGCATGTGCGAGCGGGCCGGCGTGCGGGCACCGCAGGACGCCGCCGCGGAACTCACCTTCCTGCTGGAAGGCGCCCAGGTCAGCGCCCAGAACGGGAGCGTCGACCGGGTCGCGCAGCGGCTCCTCGCCGCGGTCGAAGGCGTCCTGGACCGGGGCGGCGCGGCCGGCGGACGCTGAGCAGGCCGGGTCGGCCGTCCTTGTGTGAGCCGCCGGAGTGCCGCCCGATCGTGGGGAGCGCCGCGCTCAGCGGGCCGGCACGTGCTGCTTGGGCCGGTCCAGCCGGGCGAGCAGCAGGTTGGGGTCCTGCGGCAGGTTGGTGAAGGCGGCGCTGGTGACCAGCACGCGCCGGCCGCGCACGGCGACCGCGGTGGGGTTGGACAGGCCGTCCGCCCGGGTGAGCACGATCGAGTGCGAGCCGCCGGGCGTCACCAGGGCCACCTGGTCGAGGCTGTTGAGCGCGGCGAGCACGCTGTCGCCGTGACCGACGAACGCGAAGTCGTCCACGCCGGTGAGACCTTCGGCCCGCACCTCGACCGGGCCGGCCGAGCCGTCCGCGCAGATCGGGATCCGCAGCAGGGTGGCCCGGTCGAAGTTGCTCACCCAGACCGCGTCCTGGTGGATCTTCAGACCGTTGGCGCCGATGAACCCCGTCCGCTCCAGCCGGGGCCCGCTCGCCCAGACCGTCACGGGGCCGCCGTCGAGCGGGATGCGGTGCACCACGCCGAGCCGGGAGTCGGCGGAGTAGAGCACCCGGGCGTGCTCGTCGAGCGCGAGGCCGTTGGCCAGCCCGTCGGCGGGGAGGGTGGCGATCCGCTGCGGGGTGCCGCCGGCGGGCAGCCGCCAGATGCCGGTCAGTTCGGCGGTCCCGGTCGAGTAGCTGACGTAGAGCGTCCCGTCGTGGTCGCGGACGATCCCGGTGACCGCGGGGTTCCCCAGGACCGGGGTGCTGCTCACCCCCGGGTCGGGCAGCGTCGCCAGGACGTTCACCCCGCCGCTCGGGCCGACCCGGACCACCTGCCGGTTGCCGGTGAAGGTGAGGTCGGCGGAGCCGTCCGGCTCCAGGGCGATGTTCTCCGGCAACTGCCCCGCGGCCAGGTCGAAGTGGACCAGGACATGCGGGTCGGACAGCGGCGGCGCGACCGCGGCCGTCGGGGTGGCGGCGAGCAGGGTCAGCGCGAGGGCGGCCGCGCCGACGGCGCCGCCGAGACGGGGGAGCCGGGAGGTGTGGGGGGTGTGCGGGGCACGGGAGGCGATGGCGTGCTGCGGCAAGGTCGCTCCTTCTGGTTCACCTGGCGGGGTGTTCCAGCAGAGCACGGCGAGCGGCCCGGCCCGGGTGGCCGCTGTCAGGGACGCGGCAGGTACGCCCGGCCGGAGCAACGGCGGCGGGGCTGCGAGGGCCGCCGACGCGTTCTCCGTTCCTCCAGTTCCGGCCCGAGCACCCCGGTGTCTCCGTCCTGACGGATGATCTTGCGGTCGCTCCGCGGACCTCGCCTGATGGCGGATCGACCTGGGCGGGCCTGCATCGTGCGGGCATACGAAGAGGCAAGGCGGGCGCGGGCGTTCGCGATCACCTGGGTGGGGCGGGCGTTGTTGCTGCTGCTCTCCGTCGTCGGTCCTGGCGGTGCTGGCGGCGCCCGCGTGCGAGGCCGTGCCGGACGTCGACCGAGTGCCGGCCGGGCGCCGGGCCCGGTACCGGCGTGGCGACCACCGGCCGGAGCGGGTCAGCCCAGTCGGCTCCGGGCGCCACCGGGGCGCAGCTGCCCACGGCGGGTGCGGGCCGGCCCGCTCGGGCGCCGGTCCGGCCGCCGGGCGGGCTCGCGCTGCGCGCGGGCACCGAGCGCGGTCCGCATCGCGCGGACGGCCAGCAGCATGGCCACGGCGGCGAGTTCGGGCGACTCCAGGATGCCGCGCGCGGCCGCGGCGGCCTGGCAGGGCGCGCACCACACGGTGCTGGCCCGGGTACCGTCCGGGTGCACCAGGCCGTCCGGCGGCAGGTAGCGGCCTGCGCAGGCCTGGCAGACGAAGACGAGCCTCATCCGTGGATCACTCCTGCTCCGCCGCACCGGCCGCACGGCGACCAGTACCGGTGCTCCCGGTGGACCTGCTGGCCGTTGGCGTCGGTCTCCACCGTGTGCTGCACCTTCTCGGTCCCCCGGGCGTTCGCGCAGCCGGGGCAGATCTGTGGTTCGGACATGCTGTTACCTCCTGGGCACCGACAGTAGCGCCCGGGGCGGGTGGGGCGGGCGGGATCCGGTGAGGATCAGCCGGACGGGGACGGGTCGGGCCGGCCGGCGTGCGGCGTCACGGGCTCGGGTAGTGGGTGACCTCGATCAACCGGCAGGTCGGCAGGCCCGTGAGTGCAGCGGCGCCGTGGGCCTGCTGCGTCGACACCTGCCCCGCGGCCAGCCCCGTGACGGTGACGGCGCCCTCGCCCGCGGAGACGCCGGCGGCGGTCAGGAACTCGACCCGGACCGAGTAATTGACCTTCACCGCAGCGTGGTTGGTGATCGTCAGCTCGGCGGACGGCAGGTGCTGGGCGGGATCGGTGGTGCAGGCGGTGATCTCGACGTCGCTCGGCTCGGCGGTGCGGGTGGCACCGGTGCTCGAGCGGGTGGCGGTGGGCGTGGGGCTGGTGCTGCGGGTGGTCGGCGTCGGTGCGGCGGCCGGGGTGCCGGTGCTCGTGGCGCCGCCCGGGCTGGTGCCGGTGGCCGAGGAACCGCAGGCGGCGAGGCCGAGCACGGCGGTGACGGCAGCGGTGGTCAGGAAGGCGGCACGCGTGCGCAAGAGTCCCCCAGGACATCGGAGATGAGGTGGGGGACGCTACCCCTGCCCGCCCGGCGCCGCGCCGCACGTGACCGCCCCGTGACTCCGGGGTGACCGGATCGGCGCCGCCCGTCCGGCTTGTCGGAGGGGCCGCTTAGCCTGCTGCGCGAGCGGTACCGGGAGTGCCGGGGCAGTGGCGAGGGAGCGTGTGGGGATGAGCGTGGACTTCTTCTGGCGACGGGTGACAGGTCGGTCGTTGGACGAGCTGACTCCGGGGGAACTGCTGGCGTTGGTGCCGCACTGGTTCGACGCCGAGTTCCCGTCGCTTCGTGCGGCCGGCACGGTGATGGCCGTGGAACGCCACGGCGATCTGATGCACTTCGCCCTGCTGGAAGGGGGCGTGGCCGCGGTTCCCGGTGCCCGGATCCGTGCTGCTCAGCTGCCGGTTCTCGGAGGCGAGCGCCGCACCGGCGGTGAGGAAGTCTCCGAGCACGGGTTCGTCTTCGAGAGGGAGCTGCGGGTGCTCCGTCCCGAGGAGGTACGGGACGCGTCGGCCTTCCTTCAGCAGCTCTCGGTCGACGAGGTGGTCACGGACCTGGATGCCGAACTGGCGGAGGAGGTCGACTCCCTGGGCTTCGCCACACCGTGGAGCCAGGCATGGGCGGCATCGCTGATCGCCGACCTGGAAGCGCTGAAGACGTTCTTCGCCGCGGCCGCAACTGCGGGCGACGCGATGGTCAAGTTCGAATCGGAGTGAGCCGGCCACCGGTCGGGCCGGGTCGGGCGGGAACGTCACCTGCTGGGCGGGGTCGTTCACGGAGAGGAGTTCGCAGCCGTGCAGGAGCCGGTCAGCGCCGGATCATCGACATCAGTTGGCGGTGGGTCTCGGCATCGGCGGCCACCACGAGGCCGCGGCCCGCAGGGCCGATCGGCTCGCCGTCGATCCCGGTGACGGTGCAGCCGGCCGCCCGGCACAGGGCGATGCCCGCGGCGAAGTGGACGCTCCCCGACAGGTCGCCGCCGTCGGTGACGTAGGCGGCCCGCTTGCCGGCGGCGACCCAGGCCAGCGCCAGCGTCGTGGACACCACCCGGGGGCGGAACCGGGCCACGAAGTCGGGGTGCGCCAGCAGGTCGACGGCCCGGAAGCCGGGTGCGCCGGGGAAGGGCGGGTCGAGGTTGACGTCGACCAGCCCGGTGCCGCCCGTGGGGACGAGCGGTTCCCGGTCCTCGCCCCGCTGCACCCAGGCGTGCGTGCCGTCGGTGACGAAAACCTCGCCGGCCTCGCCGCCGAACGGATCGGCCACCGCCGCCGCGCCACCGTGCAGCGCCACGTTGACGGCCACCAGCCGGCTGCCGACCGCGTAGTTCAGCGTCCCGCACAACGGGTCGACCAGCCACCGGCGTTCGGCCCCTACCGCGCCTTGCCGTCCGCCCTCCTCACCCAGGACGGCATCCCCGGGCCGGGCGGCCCGGAGCACCTCGAGGATGGCCCGCTCGGCCGCCAGGTCCGCGGTGGTGGCGAAGTCCCCGCCCCCCTTGTCGACCCGCTCCAACCGCCGCCCGAACAGCTCACGCACCACATCCGCACCGGCTCGCGCAGCCGCGACCGCGACACCGGCATCATCGAGCCCCGCCCACGAGTTGATCACCCCCGGAGGCTACCGCCCGCCCGACCCGACGCCCCCGGCGAGGCGGCGCCTTGTTGCCCCGAAGGCTCAGCCCGCCTGGTACTCCCAGACCTTGATCCCTTTGGAGCGCCACGGCTCGGGGATCTCGTCGGCCCCCGACAGGTGTTGCATCCAGTCGAGCTGACCGGCGAAGTAGTCCCAGTACGGCGTCCCGCCGTCCAGCCCCTTGTCGAAGGTCAGGATGGGGCCGTCGGTCCCGCGTTTGCCGTGCCCGTAGAGCATCACGCGGATCGCATCGTCGATCCGCTCCATCGCGAAGCTGCACGGGAAGTCGTACAGGTAGATGCGGAGGTCGCCGCCGTCCCGCGCCGCGGTCCGGGCGAGCGGCCGGAGCACCTCCCGCTCGTACCGGGCCGGGTCCTCCATCGCGGCCTCGGCCGGCTCCAGACGGTAGCGGTCGCGGCGGGACTGGCCGTACGGGTCCATGATGAAGATCCTGATGGGGACCTCATGGCTCTTCGCGATGAAGACCGGCAGCATGTCGTCGCTGCTGTAGAAGTTGCGGGTCAGGCCGAACATGGTGATCTGCTCGCGGGCGGCGCTCAGGCGGCCTACCAGGTCGGACTTGGACTCGATGTTGGTGAGCGGGAAGAGGTCGACAAGACCGGCCTGCTCCAGGTGTCCCGGCATGGCCCCACTGTAGTCAGGGCCGAATCCCGGACGGTCCGGTCCCGTACACCCGGCACAGGTAATTGAGCTGACGATCCGTCGGGCAATTTCAGCCGGGCTCCCGGGTCAGCCGGTGGCTGTGTCGTCGCCGCGGGGGCATCCGGCCGGGCTCGGCCCCTCCAGGTCTCAGCGAACCACCGGAGCGCCCGCTCGCCAGTCGGTGAGCCGCTTGCGGATGCTGGCCACCATCGGCAGGTCGTCGGTCTGCTCCGGCGTGAACCACGCGACCTCCGTGGACTCGTCGGACACCGCGATGCGGCCGCCGACCGGCCGGCCGAGCAGGCAGATGGAGAACTCCTGGCGGACCTCGCCGTCGTCGTAGGCGAAGACGTGGCCGGGGCTGGTGTACGTTCCGACGATGCCGGTGATGTCCACCTGGATGCCCGTCTCCTCCAGCGTCTCGCGGACTCCGCAGTCGGCCAGGGACTCGCCGATCTCCATCTTCCCGCCGGGCAGCGCCCACATCCCGTTGTCCGTCCGCCGCTGGAGCAGGACCCGGCCGTCGTCGCCGACCACCACCACGGACGCTGCGGGTACCAGGCTGTTGGCCTTCGGGGCGTTCGGATCGTCCTCGTAGTCACGCCTCGGCATGCTGTACCTCCATCGTCCAGACGTCGCGGCCCTTGCCCCACAGATCCTCCACGTGCCCGGCGAACCTGTCGAACATGCCGTCGTCCTGGGCTCGGCGCAGATGCATCATCGGGGCGTCGTGGCCGATCCGGCCGGGGAGGAGCGGCGTGACGATCATGTCCTGGTCGAAGCAGAACACGGACAGGGAGACGTGTCCGGTCTCGTAGCGGGCTTCGACGGTCGTGTCCCTGAGCTTGGCCAGCTCCGACAGCGTCACCTCGATGCGGGTCGACAGCGTGAGCGGGACGTCCTCCTCGATCTCGCGCCGGCGGGTGATCGGACTCGCCGGGTCACCGAGGACGAATCGGATCCGGCAGCCCGCGTCGGCCTTCCGCCGCAGCAGCGCGCCGAGGTTGGCGTGTTCGAGCCACAGGAAGTAGTTGGTGTAGCCGGCGAAGGAGATCTCACGTTCGGCCTTCGAGATCAGCTGGCGCCACAGGGAGGCCGGGGCGGCCGACCGGTAGGGGTAGACCTGGACGATCTCCCGGTCGGGCCCGGTCTTGACCATCGTCCGCACGGTCGGCCACAAGGCCGCCTCCTCCACGGCGAGCACCCGGCTCGCGGCCGATCGGTGGCGGGCGTGCGGGAGGCGGGTCGGGTCGGCGACCCAGCGGCCGACGGTCTTGGGGTCCACCCCGCAGGCCCGTGCGAGCTGGGACTCCGTCATGTTCGCACGGGCCAGCGCCTGCCTGAGGGCGTCGTTCATGAGGGCACCTCTCGGATCCGCGGGGACGAGTCAAGGTGTACCAGCGGGACGTCTCAAACGTCCTCGAAACGGCGTGGGACGTCCTGGCGTTACGACCGACGATCAGGGTGTGACTGAGACTCGGCCTGATGGTCTGATCCCGATCTCCGAGATCGTGGACGCGTGCGCGAAGTGCGGCTCCATCGCTCCTCCACTCCATCCCGGGCCCGTGAACCGGATCGCGCCGGGCGTCGTGCGCGACACCCTGCTGTGCACCGGTCACCTGGAGCTGGACCGGTGAGCGAGGCCGGTCGTTACGAGGTGATCCAGTTGCCGGCCGACGGCAGGGGTCGCGAGCTGTGGGCGGTGCTGGACCGGGTGGCCGGGCTGTGGGCGGAGAGCGAGGAGGGCGAGGTGCTGACCTTCGGGATCCGGGAGACCGCGCAGGGCCATGCGGCGCGGTTGCGGTACCTCGGTGAGACGGCGGTGCTCGGTGCCTGAGCCGCAGCCGGAGGACTCCGGGTACTGCGTGGTCTGCGGTGGGTACGGTCGGGGGCGCTTCGTGCAGGTGCTGAACAGCCACTCGGACTCGATCCGCGAGCACCGGGGGTGTCCGGGGCCCGCGGCTGCTCGTGAATCGGACGTGCGGGGCGGGGCCGAGTAACGGCCGGAGCCGAGTCGGGTGGGCGCCTGGGGCGGCCGGTGACTCGGCTCCGGGGGGTGGGTGCTGCGTTACGGCTTGGGCTGCTGCTGGGTGATGCAGTGGATGCCGCCGCCGTTGGCGAAGATCTCGCGGGCGTCGACCAGTTCGATCACGCGGCCCGGGTAGGCCTTGCCGAGGATGGCGGCGGCCTCCTGGTCGCGGGGGTCGTCGAAGGCGCACAGGACGACCACGCCGTTGCCGACGTAGTGGTTGATGTAGGAGTAGTCGACCGGCTCGTCGTCCTCGTCGGTCAGGACGGTGGGCGCCGGGAGTTCGATGACCTCCAGGGTGCGGCCCCGGGCGTCGGTGGCGCCGCGCAGGCCGTCCACGATCTGCCGGCAGACCTCGTGGTCCGGGTGGGCGGGGTCGGGCTGGACGTGGGCGACCACGACGCCGGGCCGGACGAAGGAGGCGACGATGTCGATGTGGCCGCGGGTGCCGAACTCGTCGTAGTCGCGGGTGAGTCCGCGCGGCACCCAGATGGCCTTGGTGGTGCCGAGGTGGGCGTGCAGCTCGGCCTCGACCTCCTCGCGGGTCCAGTCGGAGTTGCGGCCCTCGCCGAGCTGGACGGTGTCGGTGACGAGCACGGTGCCCTCGCCGTCGACGTGGATGCCGCCGCCCTCGTTGATCAGGCGGGAGGCGAAGCGCTGCACCCCGGTCAGCTCGCTGATGTGCTCGGCGATGTGCTGGTCGTTGTCCCAGCGGGCCCAGGACTGCGCGCCCCAGCCGTTGAAGATCCAGTCGGCGGCGGCCAGCGAGCCCTTGCCGTCGATCAGGAAGGTGGGCCCGATGTCCCGCATCCAGGCGTCGTCCAGCGGCCGTTCGACGATCTCGACCTCGGCCGCGACGTACTCCCGGGCCGCCGCGCTCTCGCCGGTGTTGACGATCAGGGTGACCGGCTCGTACCGGACGATGGTGTTGGCGACCTCGGCCCAGGCCTGCCGGGCGCTGTGCAGGTGGTCGGCGTTGTCGAAGGTCTGGTTGTCGGTGGGGAAGGCCATCCAGGTGCGGTCGTGCGGGTGCCATTCGGCGGGCATCCGGTAGCCGAGCGAGGCGGGAGTGGTCATGGGAAGCAGGTCCTAAGAGGTGGGGGAGGGGTTCAGAGGAAGTACAGGCGGCTGAGCGAGACGCTGTCGGCCGGCTCGGACCGCAGCGGGGAGCCGTCCAGCGAGACCAGGCCGGTGTCGGCCTCGACCTGGACGTGGCCGATCCGGTCGTTGCGGATCATGTTGCGCGGTCCGATGCCGCGGGTGTTCCGCACCCCCACTCGCCTTCTGCGGGTGGGGAGTTGGTCGGCGGCGACGTCCAGGTACGAGCCGTCGGCGGCGGCCTGGGCGACGAAGGCGACCGAGATGTCGGCGGCGGTGGCGCCGTGGGCGCCGAACTGCGGACCGAGGACGAGGGGTTCGCAGCGGTCGGTGGAGGCGTTGGGGTCGCCGACCACGCCGTAGGCGGGGAAGCCCGCCTTGAGGATGAGCTGCGGTTTGGCACCGAAGTGGTCGGCCCGCCAGAGCACGATGTCCGCGAGCTTGCCCACCTCGAGGGAGCCGACCTCGTGGGCGAGGCCGTGGGCGATGGCGGGGTTGATGGTGAGCTTGGCGATGTAGCGCAGCACGCGCTCGTTGTCGTCGCCGCCCTCGGTGGTCCCGAACCCGCCGTCGAGGGGCCCGAGTTCGGTCTTCATCTTGCCGGCCATGGCGAAGGTGCGGCGGACGGTCTCGCCGGCGCGACCCATGCCCTGGGCGTCGGAGGAGGTGATCCCGATGACGCCGAGGTCGTGCAGCACGTCCTCGGCGCCCATGGTGCCGGCGCGGATGCGGTCGCGGGCCATGGCGGCGTCGCCGGGCAGGTCGACCTTGAGGTCGTGGGCCGAGACGATCATGCCGAAGTGCTCGCCGAGGGCGTCGCGCCCGAACGGCAGGGTGGGGTTGGTGGAGGAGCCGATGACGTTCTCGACCCCGGCCATCTTCAGCACGTTGGGGACGTGCCCGCCGCCGCAGCCCTCGATGTGGAAGGCGTGGATGGTGCGGCCCTCCAGCACGGCGAGGGTGTCCTCGACGGACAGGCACTCGTTGAGGCCGTCGGTGTGCAGGGCGACCTGGACGTCGTACTCCTCGGCCACCCGCAGCGCGGTGTCCAGCGCCCGGGTGTGTGCACCCATGTCCTCGTGCACCTTGAAACCGGAGGCGCCGCCCTCGGCCAGCGCCTCGATCAGCGGCGCCGGGTCGGAGGAGGAACCGCGGCCCAGGAAGCCGATGTTGACCGGCCAGGCGTCGAAGGCGTTGAAGGCGTGGCGCAGCGCCCAGGGCGAGTTGACGCCGACGCCCCAGACCGGTCCGAACTCCTGGCCGATGATGGTGGTGACGCCGGAGGCGAGCGAGGCCTCCATGATCCGCGGGGAGAGCAGGTGGACGTGGGTGTCGACGGCGCCCGCGGTGGCGATCATGCCCTCGCCGGAGACGATGGTGGTGCCGGTGGAGACCACCACGTCGACGCCGTCCATGGTGTCCGGGTTGCCGGCCCGGCCGGTCGAGACGATCCGGCCGTCGCGGATGCCGATCGAGGTCTTGCGGATGCCGAGGACGGCGTCGATCACCACCACGTTGCTGATCACCACGTCGCAGGTCTCGCGCACGGCGGTCGCCTTGAGGTGCAGCCCGTCGCGGGCGGTCTTGCCGAAGCCGGCCAGGAACTCGTTGCCGGGCTCCTGGGAGTCCGACTCCACCCGGATGATCAGCCCGGAGTCGCCGAGCCGGATCCGGTCGCCGGTGCGGGCACCGTGCACGGCGATGTAGTCGTGGGGGGTGATGGCACTCATGCGCCGACCTCCGGGGTGTGGGACGCGGGGCGGACGAGGGCGGGGCGCGCGGTCACGACTCGACCTCCGACTCGTCGAAGTTGACCAGGTAGCCGGTCGCGCGGGCCTTCTCCAGCGCCGCCTCCTTGGCCCCGGGCGCGTCCAGCGGCCCGTCCACCAGGCCGGCGAACCCGATCGCGACCCGGGCGCCGCCGATCGGGACCAGCCCGACCTCGACGGTGGCGCCGGGGTCGAAGCGGACCGAGGAGCCGGCGGGGACGGCGAGGTGGGTGCCGTAGGCGGCGGCCCGGTCGAACGCGAGCCGCGGGTTGACCTCGAAGAAGTGGAAGTGCGAGGTCACCGAGATCGGCACCTCGGAGGTGTTGTGCACGGGCACCAGCACGGTCTCCTCGACCGGGTCGTAGCCCGCGCCGGAGCCGATCAGTGCGGCGCCGGGTGCCTCCTCGCCGAGCGAGCCCCGCCCCTGGAACGGGTCGTTCACCACGGCGAGCCGGGTGCCGTCGTCGAACACCGCCTCCACCTGGATCACGGTGACCACGTCCGGCACGCCGGGCAGCACGTCCTCGGCGCCGAGCACCGTGCGGCCGGCCTCGATCGCCTCGGCCAGGCGACGGCCGTCGCGGGCCGCCTCGCAGACGGTGTCCGCGATCAGGGCGGTGGCCTCGGGCACGTTCAGCTTCACGCCGCGGGCGCGGCGGGCGCGGGCCAGTTCGGCCGCTGTGAAGATCAGCAGCCGGTCCCGTTCGGTGGGGGTCAGTCGCACGGTTCCTCGCTCGCGGGTGCCGGTGGATGGATCAGGTTAGAACGACGTTCAAACATCCGGGGCCCATTGAACCCGGGCCCGGGCGTCATG
Source organism: Kitasatospora sp. NPDC094015 (assembly GCF_040304075.1). Classification (NCBI taxonomy): domain Bacteria; kingdom Bacillati; phylum Actinomycetota; class Actinomycetes; order Kitasatosporales; family Streptomycetaceae; genus Kitasatospora; species Kitasatospora sp. NPDC094015. Next base: position 11,279 of record NZ_JBEOUL010000041.1, on the reverse strand, counting down.
TCCAGCGTTGCTCCTGGCGGACCGCTGCGCGTGCCGGGCGCGCCGCCGGGGCCTCATCTCGCGCCGATTTCCCGCCGGCGGGCCATCGGCCCGGTGGCGGACGGTGGTGGGTGGTGGCGGACGGTGGTGAGCCGTAGTGAGCCGTAGTGGGCCGTGCTGGTGACGGCGAGGGCGCGGCCCGTCCCGCGGGGCGGGCCGTACGCCGGGGTGCAGGCCGGGGTGCGGGCGGTGCCGCGGGGGTGCCCGGAGGATCACGCGCCGGGTATCCCGGAGTGCGCCGAGCGCGCCGCCGAGGAGATGCGCTTCCAGGACGCGGGCCCGGCGGGCGGCAGGCGTCCCGTGCGCCGGGTGGATGCCGCGTGCGCCGGTCGATCCTTCGTGCGACCGTAGAACTGACCGATCGTCATACTCCTTACGGGCCCTGCCTGCTCGGGACCGAACAGGTCATCGACGCCGCAAACCTCGACCCGCGCACCGGATGGATCACTTGAGCGCCCCTGAGCCCCGCTTCACCCCAGGTGGCCGGGGATGCACTGTTGCCATGCCCCGCGAGTGGGAAGGAGGATGGTCAGCACGCGGACGTCGCCGCCGGGGGACTCGGCGCGGCCGCCGGAAGAAGGGCGGGGGCGTACGTGATGGACGGACAGGCAAGGTTTCCGCGGCAGCGCTCGGCCGGCGGCCCGGCCTCCCACTACAGCAGGCTTCCCGCGGGCACCGGCCCGGCGCAGTACGGGGGGCCGCCACGCGGTGGCGCGCCGGCTCCGCAGCCCGGCCCCTCGGGGGATGCCCTCGACCCCCCGCCGGCCGACCACCTGGCGGACCACGCGCCCGGGCCCCCGGCCGGGCTCCCGACCGGCCCCCCGGCCCAGCGGCCCGCCGGGCCCGATACCCGGCGCCGCGTCCCGACGCCGGTCGAGCGGACGGTCGACCAGGTGATCGACCGGACGTTCGAGCAGGCGGCCGGGCACACCGTCGAGCAGACGGTCGAGCAGGCGGTCGAGAGGCCGGTCGAGCACGAGACCGGGCAGGCGGCCGGCCCCGCCGGCAGCCGGCCGGCCGGGCACCCCGGCGACCCGGCCCACGACGACGAGCGCACGGTGCACCACCGGCTGCACGCTGCGTTCGCGCCGGCCGACCTGGGCGCCGTCGGGGCGGTCCGGCACCGGCTGCGCGCGGCACTGAGCCGCTGGGGCGTGCCCGAGCTGGCCGACACCGCCGAGCTGCTCACCTCGGAGCTGGTCACCAATGCCCTGGTGCACACCGGCAAGGGTGCAGTGCTGGACGCGGTGCTCACCGCGGAGCAGCGCCTGCGGATCGAGGTGCTGGACGGCACCACCAGGCTGCCCGGGCGCCGCCCGCCGACCGAGTGGGCCACCTCGGGGCGCGGTCTGCTGCTGGTCGAGGCGCTGGCCGACGACTGGGGCGTGCAGCTGCGCGGGGACGGCAAGGTCACCTGGTTCGAGCTCGGCACGGCCTGACCGGCGGCCCGACCACTCGACGGCTCCGGTAGGCCCGGCCCCGTCCCTCCGGGCGTGAGCGATCCGGGCCCGACCGGCGGCGCGCTTCGACCGCCGCGGGCGTGGGCGGACGGCCGCGGCACGCCGGGAACTCACTCGGATCGTCCACGATTGTCCCCCGGATGGTTCGTCGGCATTGCCGCCTTGCCGAACATACGAGAGGCTGGTGAGAATGTGTGTCCGGTGCGGCGGGGAGAATGGAGCCTCGACCGGTCACTCGAGACACATCAGTCCCACGGCAGGCACACCAGTCCCACGTCTGTCCTACAGAACCCACGGCTAACGCAGTCCGACCGGACCGCATGCCCCGGCAGCGGCAGGAGAAGCATGGCCACAGAGCCCGAGGCGCCTGGGCCGGTACGCCGTGTCCCGCCGGCCCAGGCCACCAGGAGCATCGCCGCGGCCCAGCCGCTGCGCACCGCCCCCGGCGTCGCCCAGGCCCGACTGGGAACAGCGGTGTCCCGGGGCCTGCCCACCCGTACCGGGGACTCCACGCCGGACTGGCTGGAGCCGGCCATGGCGGCCAACGGCATCGGCTCGTTCGACTGGGACATCCGGCACGACGTGCTGGAGGCCGACCCGCGGGCGTGCGCGATCCTGGGCCTGGCCCCCGACCGGATCGACCGCAGCGCCGCCGCCTTCCTCGCGATGCTGCACCCGGAGGACGCGCCGGTGGTCCGCCGCCGGGTGGAGCGGGCCGTCACCGAGCTCGGCCAGTGCGGCGCCTACTACCGCACCCTCTTCCCCAGCGGCGAGCTGCACGCCGTCCGGTTCCGCGGCCGGGTGCTCGCGGACGCCTTCGGCCGCCCGTCCCGGATGGTCGGCTTCGTCTGGGACGCCACCGTCGAGCTGAACAAGCGCGAGCGGGCCGGCGAGCTGGCCGCGCTGCGCGAGGAGCGCTCGCGCTTCATCAAGGAGGCCGCCCGGGCGCTCGCCGAGGCGGTCACCGTCCGTGACGTGGCCAGGGTCTTCACCGAGCTGCCGCTGCCCGGCCTCCCGCCGGACGGTCTGGTGCTGGCCGCGATGGAGGCCGGCCGGCTGGCCATCCTGGGCGCCAGCGGCTACCGGGACGAGGACGTCGCGCTGCACGACCGCTCGCCGCTCGCCCCCGCGCACCCGATCGCCGAGGCCGTCCGCAACCGCGCACCGGTCTTCATCGCCAGCGGCGCCGAGTACCAGGAGCGCTACCCGGACGCCTGGGAGTGGGCGCGCGGCACCGGCCGCAGTGCCTGGGTCTTCCTGCCGCTGGTGGCCAGCGGCCGGGCGATCGGGGTCTGCGTGGTCAGCTTCGACGACGACCGCGAGCTGGACACCGACGAGCGGACCCTGCTCTCCACCCTGGGCGGCCTGGTCGCCCAGTCGCTCGCCCGGGCCCGGCTGCACGACGCCGAGCACGAGCTCGCCGCCGGCCTGCAGCGGGTGATGCTGCCGCGCACCGTCCCGGCCGTCCCCGGGGTCACCACGGCCGTGCGGTACCTGGCGGCCGGCTCCGGCCTGCAGATCGGCGGCGACTGGTACGACGTGGTCCCGCTGCCCGGTGGCCACGTGGGCCTGGTGATCGGCGACGTCCAGGGGCACGACGTGCACGCCGCCGGCATCATGGGCCAGCTGCGGATCGCGCTGCGCGCGTACGCCGCGGAGGGCCACCCGCCCGCCGCGGTGATGGCCCGCGCCTCGCGCTTCCTCGCCGACCTGGACACCGACCACTTCGCCACCTGCACCTACGCCGAGGTCAACGTCGACTACGGCGTGGTCTACGCGGTGCGGGCCGGGCACCTCGACCCGGTGGTGCGCCGGGCGGACGGCTCCGCGCACCTGGTCCCGGTGGCCGGCGGCCTGCCGCTCGGCATCTCGCCGGACGAGGAGTACCGGGTGACCAGGTTCAGCCTGGACCCGGGCGAGACCGTGGTGCTGTGCACCGACGGCCTGGTCGAGGCCCGCGGGATGGACCTGGACACCGGGTTCGAGCGGCTCTGCCGGGCGATCTCCGGCCGGCTGCCGGGCATCGACGAGGCCGCCCGCGAGCCGCTGGAGGACCTGGCCGACCGGATCGCCGCGCAGGCCGCCGACTCCAGCGAGCGCGAGGACGACATAGCGCTGCTGCTGCTCCGCTGGGACGGCCCGGCCGGCGGTCTGGCGGCCCAGCAGCTGCGCCGCCGGATCGGCCAGGCCGACCTGGCCCGGATCGCCGAACTGCGCGGCGAGCTGCGGGACGCGCTGCGCCGCTGGGGCGTGCCGGACCTGATCGACACCGCCGAACTGCTCTCCTCCGAGCTGGTCACCAACGCGATCCGGCACACCGACCGGGACGCGATGTTCACCGCCCGGCTCTACCGGGAGCAGGGCGGCGGCGCCAGGCTGCGGGTCGAGGTGGAGGACGAGTCGGACCTGTGGCCGACCCGCCGCACACCGGGCGAACAGGCCTCCTCCGGCCGCGGTCTGATGCTGGTCGAGGCGCTGGCCGACGGCTGGGGCGTGGAGCCGCGCGGGTCCGGGAAGCGGATGTGGTTCGAGCTGTCGGCGGAGGCCGGCGGGGCGGACCGGCTCCCGGCCTGAGGCTCGGACCACCGGCCCCGGGTCCTACCCGCGCACGGACACGGACACGGACACGGACACGGCCGGCGCCGCGCCAGGGGGGCTGATCGCCACCCCCGTGGCGCGGCGCCGGTGCGACCGGCCCCGGATCAGCCGAACTGCTGCTCCAGGTCCTTCAGTTTCTGCTCCAGCGAGTCCAGCCGGGGGATGGCCATGGTGTCCTCCTCCGGCGTCAGGTCAACGCTGCGCCGGGCCGGCCGGGCGGGCAGCCCGGTCTGCGCCGGGCGCCCTTCGGCCGGGCCGGCCGCGGTGGCCGGCTCCTGGCCCTCGGGCGGGGCTATGGCAGGCTCCGAGCCGGCCTCCAACTGGTGCTCCAACTGCCGCTCCAGCTGCCGGGGCGGCGCCGCGCGCGGACGCCACACCCCGCCGCCGGTCCGGCCGATGGCCCGGATCTCGGCCCGTTCGCGCCGCTGCGCCATCCGCCGCTGCTCGCGGTTGACGGAGGCCTGCCGCTTGTCGTCGCGGACCTCCTCGACCGCCTCGTCCAGCGTGCGGACGCCTTCGAGCAGCATCAACGACCAGGCGGCGTAGGTCTCCAGCGGCGCGCGCAGCCAGCGCACGATCCGGATCTGCGGCAGCGGACGGGGCACCAGGCCCTGCTCGCGCAGCGCCGCCACCCTGGTCTGCTTCAGCGCCCGGTCGAAGAGCACCGCGGCCGACAGCGACATCCCGGCGAAGAACTGCGGCGCTCCGGCGTGGCCGAACCCGCGGGGGGCGTGCACCCAGTTGAACCAGGCCGAGGCACCGGCGAACAGCCAGACCAGCAGCCGGGAGCCGAGCGCCGCGTCACCGTGGCTGGCCTCGCGGACGGCGAGCACCGAGCAGAACATCGCCGCGCCGTCCAGCCCGAACGGCACCAGGTACTCCCAGCCGCCCGAGAGGTTGAGGTTCTGCACCCCGAAGCCGACCAGGCCGTGGAAGGAGAGCGCCGCCGCGACGGCGGCGCAGCAGAACAGCAGCACGTACGAGGCGCCGCCGTACATCGACTCCTTGCGCCGCCGGCGCTCCTCGCTGCGCTCCCAGGAATCCGAGCCGCCGGCCGCCGCGGCCGCGGCGGATCGGGTGCGGGCGACGGCCACCAGGGTGGCGGTGACCACCAGGGCGGCCACCCCGGCGACGGCCCAGCCCAGCGGTATGTCCGACAGTCTCATGACCTGAACCAGCCTCGCTTTCCAGCCTAGTGATGAGCGGGGACCATCATGGCGGAGAAATGCAAGCGGAATTGCTGGTTTGGGGGCAATACACCGGGGAGAGCGAAATTCCGAACGAGAGATCGAAATATCGTCAGATATTCGCTGTGCGGGGACAGCCGAAACAGGCTTCCTCCGGCCGGACCGTGTAGAACAGGCAGCAACCCACCCGGGGGCGGGTGCGCAGCGGCTCGGCGCCGGGGCGCTCCAGCAGCTCGAAGCCGGCCCCACCGACGAACGGCGGCCGGGGCGTTCCGGGCAGCAGGCGGGTGAGGTCGGCGACCGCGCGCTCCTCCTCGCCGAGCAGGCCGGCCAGGTACCAGAGCCCCTCCACCACCTCGTCGGTGGCCAGCCCCCACAGGGTGCGCGGACCGCGCCGGACCAGCGGGCGGAAGGCGGCCAGGACCGGGGTGAGGTGCTCGGCCAGCGCGGCCAGCAGCGCGTCGTCCAGGGCGGCGGCGTCCGGCACCACCTCGGCGTCCGGGCGGCCGGCCAGCGGGTCGTCCGGCAGGCAGCTGAACTCCGCCGGCCGCAGCGCGAGTTCGCCGCCGGTGTGGCGGACCGAGACCCGCCCGACCGGCAGTGCGGGCACCCGGCGCTCCAGGAACCAGGGCAGCGTGAACGCCAGCGCCACCGGCCAGGCGTAGCGGTGCAGGCAGAGCCCGGCGGCCACGTCCGGGCGGGGCGTGACGCCGTGGCGCAGCGCCGTCTCCCGGCTCTGGCGGGCGACCGCTTCGGCGAGCACCCGGGGGTGGTCGACCAGGTCGGCCGAGCGGATCCGGTCGGAGCCCGGCGCCGGATCGCGGACGGCCTCCGGTTGCGGGGCCGAGCAGTGGATCCGCAGGGCCGGGAAGGCGGCGGAGAGTCGGCGGTAGCTCGCCAGCAGGGGGGCTTCGGCATCGGGCGCGGGGGGCCGGAGGTCGGCGCTGCTCGGGGTCACGGTCATCGGTGGCCCATCGGGTCGACCGGAGCGCCCTGGGGTGCCCGGGAACGGCAAGGCGGCGAACCTGGCCGGGGCGCTGCTCACCCCAGCCAGGTAAGGCTCACCTTAGCTGATTCCGTCGGGCACCTGGTCGTCGATGCGTCCGTCCGGGGGAGCGCCCGGCGCGGACAGCGCACGCAACCGGCGCGCGAGCCAGACCGGTACCCCGCCGAGCGCCTGGACCAGCCGGGACGCCTCCGCGCGCAGCCGGACCGCCTCCGCCGGGGCGGACACGTCGGCCAGTGCCGCCAGCGCCGGCGCCACCCCGACCGTGAAGCCGAGCTCCTCGCGCAGCCGCAGCGAGGCCCGGAAGCCCTCCTGGGCCCGCTCGCGGTCGCCCGCGGAGAGCGCCAGCGAGGCCAGGTGCTGCCAGGTGTACGAGCGCAGCAGGTCGTCGCCGTGCTCGGTGGCCCCGTCGTGCGCCCGGCGGTAGGCGATCCAGGCCGCGCCCGGGTCGTGCAGCAGGTTCTCGGCGACCAGTCCGCGCCGGAAGTCCAGCAGCGGCCGGCCGGCCGCGGCCGGCGGCAGCATCGCCGAGGTCCGGCCGAGCGCGGCCTGTGCCTCGTCCAGCCGGTCGCGCGGGCCGAGCACGCTGGCCACGTAGGCGAGGAACCCGCGGGCGCAGGAGGCGGCCGCGCGCTGGGCGGTGCCGTCCACCCGGGCCTCCGCCAGGCGCAGCGCGTCCTCGGCCGGCTCCCAGTGGTCAGCGGTGAACAGGCACTGTTCGATGAGCAGTTCGGCGCGGTTCAGGGCCGCGACGGGGTTCTCCGTGGCGCTGGGCCGGAGCAGTTCGGCGGCCTCCTGCCAGCATCCGCGCGACCGCAGACGCCAGACCGCCTCCGCCGTCCCCCCCAGGGCCGTTCCGTGCTCCGACAACGCCACCTCCTTGTGTGCGCCATCCAGCGAGCGGGACTGCTGTGGCGGCAATTCAACACGGGGGTGAGCTTGTGCACCAGATCACGAGCGCGACTGATTCCGGAATCCGGCAGTCCGTCAGGGAGCGCGAGCGGCCCGGCCCCGCGGCGCTCGCGGGGGCCGGGCCGGGGCTCAGGAGGTCCAGCCGGTCTCCATCAGCGCCTCGGCCGCACCGTTGGCGGCCTGCGGTATGCCGGCCGCGTCCAGGGTGAACAGCGCCACCAGCAGCTGCTCCCCGCGGACCGTCGCCTGCCGCGAGTACCCGGCGGTGGTGAACATCGCGGCGGCCACCTGCTCGGCGTGCAGCGTCTCCAGCCACAGGCACTCGACCGCCTTGACGTCGGCGGCCTCGGCCCAGGTGTCCACCCGGGCCACCAGATGACCGCCCAACAGGGTCACTGCGTCGCGATCCTGACTGTCCGTCAGTTCCAGATCGTCGAAGCCGAGCCACTGCAGGTAGCGGGCCGCGGTGAGCACCGCGTCCTGCGAGGTGTGCACCGGCTGCGGACGGAACGGCGGGCGCAGCAGCCGGTGCCGGTGGCCGCCCGGCGCGCCGGTGGGCTCCACCGGGCCGGAGGGCACCGCCGTGGTGTACGGGCGGGCGCTCGGTGGCCGGCCGCCCTGCGGCGCTCCCGGCGCCGGCGCCCCGGGCAGGCCGGTGCTCTGCAGCCGCGGCGCCCGGTCGACCGGAAGCCGCACCGTGGCACCGCAGTTGCAGGTGAACTCGGGCTGCGGCCACTGGTCGCTGCGCCCGCAGTGCGGGCAGCGCATGCTCAGCCAGGAGTCCTCCCAGGAGCGGAACCGCACCTGCACCGGCACCCCACCACGCAGCAGCGGGACCCGCAGCTGGGCGCCGCACGGGCAGGGCAGGCTGGGCGGCTCGTACAGGTGCTCGCGGCGGCAGGCCGGGCAGCGGATCGCGCTCGCGCCGGACGGCGGGCCGGATCCGAACCGGGCCGGCTCGCTGAAGTCGTCGGGCAGCGGCACTGCGGCCATGGCGGGCACCCCGTTCCGTCGGCTGGGCGGCTACCTCCCCATCCTCGCCCACCCGCGCAGGTGTTGGTACGGAATGTGGCAATCCTCCGGGACAGTTCAGGGGCGGGATCACGCCGTGGTCGCAGACCGCGCGCCGTCGTACGCCCGCCACGGGGGATGCGCGGGCGGCGCCGCCGGTCGGGTCGGGCCGGCGCCGGTCAGGCCGGGGCGCCGGTCCAGCGGGCCAGATCGGCCGGGGTGTCCAGGTCCTCCGGGGTCGCCACGTCGCCGCACTCGACCAGGCGCAGGTCCCCGGGATGCGCGGCGAGCAGCGCCCGAGCGCCGGCATCGCCGACCGCGCCGGCCACCGCCTCGGCGAAGTAGCGCGCGCCGATCAGCACCGGGTGACCGCGCCGGCCCGCGTACCCGGCGGCGGCCAGCTCGGCGCCGTCGGCGTGCGCGGCGAGCAGCCGGGCCACGGCGGCCGGGGTGACGCCCGGGGTGTCCACCAGCAGGACCAGCACCGCGGCGGTGCCGGGCGGCAGCGCGGTCAGGCCGACCCGCAGCGAGGAGCCCATGCCGGATTCCCAGTCGGGATTGTCGACCAGCAGGCAGTCACCGGCGTCGACGCCCGCGCGGACCTCCGCCCGGGCCGCGCCGAGCACCGCCACCGTCCGCTCGCAGCCGCCCGCCCGGGCCACCGCCAGCGCGTGCTCGATCAGCGGCCGCCCCCGGTAGCGGATCAGCGCCTTGGGCCGGCCGCCGAGCCGCCGGCCGCCGCCCGCGGCCAGCACCAGGGCGGTCACCGGGGCGGTCGCCGGGGCCTTCGCCGGCGGGGAAGCCGGCGGGGAAGCCGGGGCCGGGTCGGGCGCGGACGGGCGGGGAGGGGTGTGCCGGTCTGCCATGACCCCCAGTCTGTCCCCGCCGTCCTCGCTGGTCAGCTCGCGGGAGTTGGATGATCGTACGAGGTGGCGGCGCGGGGCGGCCGTGGGGCCCGGCTCTTCCGCCGCTGGATCTTCCGCGCCCGGGCCCCTGTACTGGGCTGATGGCACCACGTACAGAGCACGGGCACGGCGCACCGGACCCGCTGGTCGACCGCTTCGGGCGGGTCCACACCGACCTGCGGGTCTCCCTCACGGACCGCTGCAACCTGCGCTGCACCTACTGCATGCCGGCCGAGGGCCTGAACTGGCTGCCCAAGGCCGAGGTGCTCACCGACGACGAGATCGTCCGGTTGGTCGCGGTCGCGGTCGGCCGGCTCGGCATCCGCAGCATCCGCCTCACCGGCGGCGAACCGCTGCTGCGGCGCGGCCTGCCCGGCCTGATGGCCCGGCTCGCCGCGCTCGGGCCCGACCTGTCGCTGACCACCAACGGCATCGGGCTGGCCCGCACGGCGGCCGAGCTGAAGGCGGCCGGGCTGCGCCGGGTCAACGTCAGCCTCGACACCCTGCGGCCCGAGCGGTACGCGGCGATCACCCGGCGGGACCGGATCGCCGACGTGCTCGCGGGACTGGCCGCGGCCCGGGCGGCCGGGCTGGACCCGGTGAAGATCAACGCCGTCCCGGTCCGCGGGGTCAACGACGACGAGATCCTCGACCTGGTCGAGTTCGCCGCCGGGCACGGCTACCGGATGCGGTTCATCGAGTCGATGCCGCTGGACGCGCAGGGCGCCTGGGACCGGTCCACCATGGTCACCGCCGACGAGATGCTGGAGATCCTCGGCCGCCGCTGGACGCTGGTGCCGGTCGGCCGGCACGGCAACGCCCCCGCGGAGGAGTGGCGGATCGCCGGGACCGACACCGTGATCGGCGTGATCGCCTCGGTCACCCGGCCGTTCTGCGGCGGCTGCGACCGGGTCCGGCTGACCGCCGACGGGCAGCTGCGCAACTGCCTGTTCGCGACCGAGGAGTCCGACCTGCGGGCGCTGCTGCGCGGCGGGGCGGACGACGCAGCGGTCGAATCGGCCTGGCGCAGCACCATCGCCCGCAAGGGGCCGGGGCACGCGATCAACTCGGCCGGCTTCGTCCGCCCCGAGCGGCCGATGTCCGCGATCGGCGGCTGACCGGACGCCACGGCCCGGCCCCGCGCCCGGTCTCGGGGCTCGAGGGCGCGGGCCAGGGGGAGCGGCCGGCGCGTGCCCGCAGGGCGTCCGGTGGCGGCCCGCCGGGCGTGCGACACCGCACGCCCCCGCGGAGCGACTTGACCCGGTATGAGCAGCACTGGTGTTCTGGTGCGCTGTCAGCCTCACACCACCGGGGGAGAACTCCGTGCGCGCCCGCCGTACCGCCCTGTCCGCCGCCACCGCGCTGCTCCTCCCCGCGCTGGCGCTCACCGCCTGCACCGGCCACCCCGGCCCGTCCTCCGGCCCGGCCTCCGGGGGCGGGCGCGGCACCAGCCCGCTGCTCAACCCGGACGGCACCAAGCCCGGCCTCGCCGCGATCACCTCGGACCAGGACCGCAGCGCGGCCCGCACCCTGATCGCCCAGGTCAGGACGGCCGAGCCGGGCCCCAAGACCGGCTACGACCGGGACCAGTTCGGGCCGCCGTGGACGGACAACGTGGACGGCGTCCCGCTCGGCCACAACAGCTGCTCCACCCGCGACGACCTGCTCGGCCGGGACGGCACCAAGGTCGAGCACAAGGACGGCTCCCCCTGCGTGGTCACCGGGATGACCATCTACGACCCGTACACCGGCAAGCTGGTGCAGTTCACCAAGCAGCAGGCGAGCAAGATCCAGATCGACCACGTGATGCCGCTCTCCTACGACTGGCAGCAGGGTGCCTCGGCCTGGGACAAGGCCAAGCGGGTGCAGATAGCCAACGACCCGCTCAACCTGATCCCGGCGGACGGCTCGCAGAACGCCTCCAAGGGCGACTCGGGGCCCGCCACCTGGCTGCCCGTCAACACCGAGATCCGCTGCTCGTACGTGGTGCGGTTCGCCCAGGTCTCGCTGAAGTACCAGCTGCCGGTGACCGCGGCGGACAAGAAGGCCATGCTGGCGCAGTGCGGCGGCTGAGCTTGGGATTTATCCTCGCCAAGCTTGGTGTTCCTTGATCGAATCGGCGCGTTTCACTGTCTTGCCGACGTCGTGGCGGGTGGCCCGG
>NZ_JBEOUL010000040.1:0-52820 GCF_040304075.1 Kitasatospora sp. NPDC094015 | reverse complement strand
CGCCGATGGTACTGCAGGGGGGACCCTGTGGGAGAGTAGGACGCCGCCGAACAATCTTTCAGAGAAGCCCCTCCGGGTCACCCGGAGGGGCTTCTCGCATTTCCCCGTCGGTCACGTGCGTTCCGGGGGTGGACCTAGCACCACCCCGGTTGTGGTCCCCGGGCCAGTGATCTCCGTGGGGCGCCCCGACAGACTGGTGGCAGCAAGGCGGACAGCAGGTACAGGGAGGACCACGGATGGCGACTCAGAGCATGCCCGTAACGGGAGCGGCCCGGGCGGAACGGTTGCGGGCGTGGGGCCGCCGCGGGCTGGAGGCCCAGGGCCGTCTGTTGGTGCTGGCCGCGCGCGCGGTGCTGGTGCCGGTGCTGCTGATCTGGGCCGGGGTCTGCGTCGCCGCGCTGACGTCGGAGTGGTCGACCCCGGAGCAGACCTTCCTGGCGTTCGTGGGGCTGGTGCTCTGGCTGCCGGCGCTGATCGGCGCCGCGCGGCTGTCCGCCCGCTGGTCGCGCCGCTCGGTCGCGGACTGGTACGGGGTGAGCGTGTCGGCCGCGTACGCCGTGGTGCCCGAGCCAACGGTGGACGAGCGGGGCCACTGGTGGACCGGCCGCTCGTACCATCGGGGCCGGTGGAGCGCCGAGGCGGTGCTGTACGCCCGGTCGGTGGCCGGCGACGCGGAGACCTGGCGGGACGTCAGGCGCCTCGCCGCGAACGTGGTGCTGGTGACGGTGCTGGCGCTGCCCTGCCTGGGGCTGCTGGCCGTCGGGGTCGGCGTGCTGCTGGCCTGGGTGGCGCAGGTACTGGGCGACTGGCAGACCGACCTGGGCAGCTTGGGTGGCCTGGTGGCCGACCTCCCGCAGCTGGTGGCGCGGGGCGTCCCGGCGACCGTCGCGATCGGGCTCGGGCTGGCCCTCGCCCCGCACGCGGTGCGGATGTACGGGGACTGGCTGCGGCGGTCGTTCGACCCGCAGGCCGGCGGGCGGCAGGAGAAGGCCCGGCTGACCCGCCGGGTCGAGCAGCTCACCGCCACCCGGGCGGACGCGGTCGGCACCCAGGCCGCGGAGCTCCGCCGGATCGAGCGGGACCTGCACGACGGCGCCCAGGCGCGGCTGGTGGCGATCGGGCTGACCCTGGGCACCATCGAGCACCTGCTGGACACCGACCCCGCCGCGGCCCGCACCCTGCTCGGGGACGCCCGGCAGTCCTCGGCCAAGGCCCTGCAGGAGCTGCGTGACCTGGTGCGGGGCATCCACCCGCCGGTGCTGGCCGAGCGCGGCCTGGCGGACGCCGTCCGCGAGTTGGCCCTGGAGGCTCCGCTGGCGACCGAGGTGACGGTGAGCCTGCCGGGCCGCCCGGAGGCTCCGGTCGAGGCGGCGGTGTACTTCTGCGTGAGCGAGCTGATGGTGAACGCGGCCAAGCACTCGGGCGCCGGGCAGGTGTGGGTGGACATCCTGTACCGGGCCGGCGAGCTGCGGGTGACGGTCACCGACGACGGCCACGGCGGGGCGGCCCCGGAGCGGGGGAGCGGGCTGCGCGGGATCGAGCGCCGGTTGGGTACCTTCGACGGAGTCCTCACGCTCGACAGCCCGTCGGGCGGCCCGACGACGATCACTCTGGAGCTGCCGTGCGAGTTGTCCTCGCCGAGGATCTCTACCTTCTCCGCGAAGGCCTGACCCGGCTGCTGGAGGCGCACGGATTCACCATCGCCGCGGCGGTGGAGACCGGGCCCGACCTGTTGCAGGCCCTGTTGGAGCACCGGCCGGACGTCGCGGTGGTCGACGTCCGGCTGCCGCCCACGCTGACCGACGAGGGGCTGCAGGCGGCGCTCGCGGCGCGGCGTCAGATCCCCGGCCTGCCGGTGCTGGTGCTCTCGCAGCACGTCCAGCAGCTGTACGCGCGCGAACTGCTCGCCGACGGCTCCGGCGGGGTGGGGTACCTGCTGAAGGACCGGGTGTTCAACGCCGACCAGTTCATCGACGCGGTCCGCCGGGTGGCGGCCGGCGGGACGGCGATGGACCCGGACGTGATCGCCAAGCTGCTGCGGAGCAACGCCCGTTCCCAGCCGCTCCAGCGGTTGTCCCCGCGGGAGCGGGAGGTGCTCGGGCTGATGGCCGAAGGCTGTTCCAACTCGGCGGTGGCCGCCAGACTGCTCGTCAGTGACGGGGCGGTGGCCAAGCATATTGCCAATATCTTCACCAAACTGGGCCTGGCGCCCGCCGAGGACGCCAACCGCCGTGTCCTGGCTGTGCTCGCGCACCTGAACGGTGCCGCCGAGGGCTAGCGGGAGCCCTGGGCGGCGGCCAGGATGAAACGCGCGTACGAGTAGTATCCGGTGGGCCGAACCGGTCCGACGCGCAGCCATCCTGCGCCCGGCAGCGATTCCGGGCCCGACGAGGATGTCGGGCCGGAGCGGATCCGGCGGCCACGGTCGCGTACGGCAGCAGCCGAGTCCCTGGGGTTGATCAACGAATGTCACGTCCATCCCTCACCCGTGCCCACCGGGTCCTGCTCGGCCTGGTGGCCGCCGGTGCCTGTCTGATCTCGGGCATCGGCTTCGCGGGCTCGTACTCGGCGGTGCGCGAACTCGCCCTGGAGAAGGGCTTCGGCACCTTCTCGTACGCCTTCCCGATCGGCGTGGACGCGGGCATCGTGGTGCTGCTGGCGCTCGACCTGGTGCTGACCTGGCTGCGGATACCCTTCCCGCTGCTGCGGCAGACGGCCTGGCTGCTGACCGCCGCCACCATCGCCTTCAACGCGGCGGCCTCCTGGGGCGACTCGCTGGGCATGGCGATGCACGCGGTGATCCCGGTGCTGTTCGTGGTCGTGGTGGAGGCGTCCCGGCACGCGGTCGGCCGGATCGCGGCGATCACCGCGGACCGGCACATGGAGTCGGTCCGCCTGATGCGCTGGCTGCTCTCGCCGGTGCCGACGTTCCGGCTGTGGCGCCGGATGAAGCTCTGGGAGCTGCGGTCGTACGACGAGACCGTCCGGCTGGAGCAGAACCGGCTGGTCTACCGCGCGCAGCTGCGCTTCCGGTACGGGCGGGGCTGGCGGCGCGCGGCGCCGTTCCAGGCGCTGCTGCCGTTGAAGCTCGCCAAGTACGGGGTGCCGCTGGACCCGAGCATCCTGGACCGGATCGACGGGCCGCTGCACGCCGTGCAGGGTGGCCAGCCCGGCCGGTCCACGCTGACCACCGCGAGCGTGCAGGCGCCGGTCGGGGCCGGGCCGGTGGCCGTGGCGCCGACCGAGGAGCCGGCCGGGGCCGAGCAGGACCAGTCGGCGGTGCCGGCGGTGTCGGCGGCCGTGGCGGTGCCGACGCTGGCCAAGCTCGCAGCCGTCCGGCTGCGGGACGCCCAGGATCCGCACGCGGACGAGCAGGCCGGCCCGGTGGTGGAGCAGAGCGAGCTGAACGTCTGGACCGCGCGCGCGGTCCGCGCCCACACCGAGCAGATGGAGGAGGCGGCCCGGACGGCCCGGGTGCCGGGGCAGGCCTCGCCGTGGTTCAAGCCGCCGCGCGGCGCCCAGCCGCACGAGCAGGTCGAGCCCCAGCCCCAGCCCCAGGCCCAGCCGCGCCGGGAGCAGCAGCCGCAGGGCCCCGGCCGCCGGATGCCGGTCGGCGCGGGTGCCCCGGTGCCGGCCGGTCCCGAGCAGCCGCAGGTGGCCGGGCAGGCGCACGGCGGCGAGCCGATCCGGATCGGCCACCGGCCGGTCCGGCTCGACGGCGAGCTGCACGCCGCGCCGGCGGCCGTGGTCGCGGAGCCGCTGCCGTTCGAGCCGGCGGAGGGCGCCGGGCCGGACGCGGAGGCGGAGGCGGCGGCCGGGCGGGCCGAGGAGCTGGACGAGCAGTGGGCGGCGGCCCGTCGGCCGGCGAACGAGCCGCTGGACCCGGACCTCTGCTTCGACGCGTTGATCAGCTACATGGACGTCTACGGGCACCAGCCGGACCCGAAGCGGTTCGCCGACTACCTGACCCGGGAGTGGGGCGTGGTCGGTTCCCGCCCGGACGGCTCGGTGAGCCACGCGGAGCTCGGCACGATCTGGCAGCACCTGCAGGACCGCTACGTCGCGACCGGCCGGGAGTAGGCCGCCGCGGGGCCGTCCCGACTGGTGGATCCGCCAAGCCGGCGGCCATTGACGCCCCTGGCCACCGCCACTACGTTCACATCAACAATCTGTTGAACGTGTCGTCGGTGCCGTGGAGGAGTCCGGATGTCGCAGGCCCAGGTGGACGGTAGCAACCCCGGAGGCGGCGCCTCGTTCTCGGCGGCCGCCCGGGCCGCGGTGGACGCGCTGCTGGCGCCCGTCGACGCGGACCTGGCCCGCCGCTACCCGGGTGACTCCGGCTCCCGCCAGCCGGTGCACACCGTGTACGTGCCGGCCGACGCCTTCGCCGCCGACACCGTGGCCTCCTGGGGCCGGCAGGCCCTGGAGGCCTTCGACACCCACGCGGCCACCCCCGCGCAGCTGGCCGGGGCGCTCGGCGTACCGGACGGTGAGCTGCTGGCGGACGTGCACGCCCGGGTGCGGGCCAAGCTGGAGCGCGAGCCGGTCGAGGACCTGCGGATCGACTTCGAGGACGGTTACGGGCCGCGCCCCGACGCCGAGGAGGACGCCGCCGCCGTGCGCGCCGCCGAGCTGGTGGCCGCCGCGGTGGCGGACGGCTCGGCGCCGCCGTACATCGGCATCCGGATCAAGTGCATGGAGGCCGCGGTCCGCGACCGGGGGATCCGCACCCTGGAGCTGTTCCTGGCCACCCTGCTGGCTTCGGGCGGCCTGCCCGAGGGCCTGGTCCTCACCCTGCCGAAGGTCACCTACGCCGAGCAGGTGACGGCGCTGGTCCGGCTGCTGGAGGACTTCGAGCGGCGGGCCGGGCTGCCGGCCGGCCGGATCGGCTTCGAGATCCAGATCGAGACCACCCAGGCGATCCTGGGCGCGGACGGCCGGGCCACGGTGGCCCGGATGATCGAGGCGGCCGAGGGCCGGGCCACCGGACTGCACTACGGGACCTTCGACTACAGCGCGGCCTGCGGGGTCGGGGCCGCGTACCAGAGCATGGACCACCCGGTGGCGGACCACGCCAAGGCCGTGATGCAGGTGGCGGCGGCGGGCACCGGGGTCCGGCTCTCCGACGGTTCGACCAACGTGATCCCGACCGGCCCGACCGAGCAGGTGCACGCCGCCTGGAAGCTCCACCACGACCTGGTCCGCCGCTCGCTGGCTCGCGCCTACTACCAGGGCTGGGACATGCACCCGGCGCACCTGCCCACCCGGTACGTGGCGGTGTACACCTTCTACCGCGAGGGTCTGGTGGCCGCGGCGGCCCGGCTCGCCGCCTACGTGGCCAAGGCCGGCGGCGACGTGATGGACGAGCCCGCCACCGCCCGGGCGCTCAGCGGCTACCTGCTGCGCGGCCTGGACTGCGGGGCCGTCGACCCGGCCGAGGTCACCGCGCTGACCGGCCTGGACCGCGGGCAGCTGGACGCGCTGGCCGGCCGCTGACCGCGGCCGCCCGGGGGCCGCAGGACGCGGGTTAGGCTGGCGGGGCCGGTCCGACCCGCCGGTCGCCCGTGTTCCCGGGCCCGGGCCGCGCCCCCGTGCGTACGGCCCGGCCCTGCACGCGGACCGCACCCCGAACGCCCCTGGAGACCCCGCACCATGCCGGAGCCCGGCCCGAAGCCGTACCTCACCGTCCGGCGCTCCGTCAGCCACGAGACCGAGATCAAGAAGTCCCGGTTCATCTGCCACCTGGCCCGGGTGGGCGACGAGGACGAGGCGCAGGCCTTCGTGGCGGGCATCCGCAAGCAGTACTGGGACGCGCGGCACAACTGCACCGCGTTCGTGATCGGCGAGGACCAGCGCCGGGAGCGCTCCAGCGACGACGGCGAGCCCGGCGGCACGGCGGGCGTCCCGATGCTGGAGGTGCTGCGGCGGCGCGGCGTGACGGACACCGTCGCGGTGGTCACCCGCTACTTCGGCGGGATCAAGCTCGGGGCCGGCGGCCTGGTACGGGCGTACGGGAGCGCCGTCTCGCAGGCGCTGGACGAGGCCGGGCTGCTGGAGCGGCGGCCGGTGGCCCTGCTGGCCGTCACCGCCGGGCACACCCGGGCCGGCCGGCTGGAGAACGACCTGCGGGCGGCCGGCTACGTGGTCCGCGAGCTGGCCTACCAGGCCGACGGGGTGCGGATCGAGGTCGGCGTCGAGCAGGACGCGGTGACGGGCTTTCACACCTGGCTGGCGGAGACCACCGGCGGCAGTGCGCACGCCGAGGCGGCCGGACGCACCTTCGTGGAGATTCCGGTCTGACCGCACCACGCCATCGGCACAGCAGGCAAGAAAAGCTCCTCGGTAACACTCGAACGAATTAACCATGCCCGGTAGCGGAACTTCCGCTCCGGGCCGATTCGTCTTCTCCCACAAGGAGTGCGGACCGGCGCGACCACCTCCGGCCCCGACCGGGCCGGTGCGGCCACCCGGCCCGCACGGACCACCGACCCACGCAGAGCAGGCCGGCCGACCGGGCCGGCCGACCCAGATGGAGGACTTCAGGCCCCACCGCCGCACCTTGGGAGGTACCGCGCATGACACCCGAGCACGCCCCGCCGCCCTATCGGATGACCGTCACCACTCCCCGGACGCACCGGGACACGGTCGCTCTGGCCGACCAGCTGCTGGCCTCGTGGCTGAAGGAGGAGGGCCACGAGGAGCCCCCGCCGCCCCCACCCCCGGCCGGGCCCGCGCCCGATGCCGCCGGGCCGCCGGGAGAATCAGGGCAGGGAAGGGCAGGACGGCCGGACGGGCCGCTCGCCGAACGCCTGCGACTGGGCGACCGGGTCCTGCTGGACCGGGACACCGGCAGCCTCCGCGGGCGGATCCCCGGAGCGCGGTACAGCCGCCGCCGGCTGCGGACCCCGGCCGCGCACGGGATCGACCAGCTCACCCTGACCGTCGCCTCGGCCGACGAACGGCCCTGCTGGCTCCGGCTGGAGGCCGAGCACCTGCCGACCGGCTCCGGGGTCCGCACCCCGAGCCGGGTCCCGGTGCCCGAGCTGGCCCGCAGCCTGCTCCCGCTGCTGGACGCCACCGACGGGCCGGTCGCGCTCTCCCCGCAGCCCCGGGTGACCGCCCGGACGGAGGTCGACGCGCTGATCGACGAGCTGTGCGACCCCGAGCGCCGGCTCCCCGTGGTGGTGGCCAGCGTCCCGCCCGCCGTCGCCATGGACACCTGGCTGGCCGAGGTGGTCCACCCGCTGCTGCGGCACCTGACCGGTCTGGCCTCCCTCTACGTGCTCGGCCATGCCGCGCTGCCGCTGTTCAACGTGGCGCTGGAGTACCACAAGGTCTACGGCGGTGCGGTGCGCACCTACCTGCCGGAGGTCGACCCGGCCTCCCGCTACGACGGCGGCCGGCACCCGGTGATGCCGCGCCACCGGATCGACGAGGACGTCCGACGGGCCGCCGCGCTGCTCGCCCGCGAGCCCCGTCGGTTCGCCGCCGAGCTGCCGCTGCCCGACCTGCTGGCCGCGGTCCCGGTGCTGCAGCCGCCGGCCGAGCCGCGTCCGCAGCCCGTCCGGCCGGCCGGGCAAGGGCCGGCCCCGGTGGCCGGCCCGGCCCGCAGCACGCTGGGCGGGGCGGACCGCTGCGAGCGGCAGACCCGGGTGGACGAGCTGGAGCGGATCCGCCGCAGCCTGGACCGCTCGCGGCGCCGCGAGGCCCGCCTGCTGGCCGACACCGACCAGCAGGACGCGGTGCTGCGCCAGGTCAGCGCACAGGTCAGGGTGTTGACCACCCGGCTGTGCACGGTGGTCGGCCCGCGCGCGGTGGACCAGGACGAGCTGGCCGCCGACGTCCGGGCGGACCAGGAGGGAGCCCCGGGCAGCTTCGGCGAACTGGTCGGCCGCTTCACCGAGTTCCCGCTGCTGGATTTCACCGGGGACGAGAAGGAGACGCTGGCGCTGGACGGCCAGTGCGACGGCTCCGGCTGGGCCCGGCTCACCTGGGAGGGGCTGACGGCCCTCCAGGAGTACGCGGCGGCCGCCGTCCAGGGCCGGGCCGGCGGGGACTTCAAGCAGTGGTGCGAGCACACCCCGGCCGGCTGCCACCACTTCCCGCCCCGCAAGGCGGTCCGCGGCGAGTCCCGGACGGTCGCCAGCCACGCCAAGTGGAAGCGCCAGCGGATGCTCCCGGTGCCGGCCTGCGTCGACTCCTCCCGCCGCGCGTTCATGGGGGCGCACCTGCGGATCGGCGGCGGTGGCACGGCGCCGCGGGTGCACTACCTCGACGACTGCTCGCGCAGCGGCCGGATCTACGTCGGCTACATCGGCCTGCACCTGACCAACACCCGGACGAACTGACCGGATCCCCGGCCCGGGAGCGCCCCGGGCCGGGCGGCCGGCGCCACGGGCTCCAGGTCCAGGTCCGGGTCCGGCCCGAGGTCCGGTGCCGGTCCGGCCAACTGCCCGGCCAACTGCCGGGCTTGGCTGACCCGCGCCCGGCGACGGTGGACAATGCTGCACAGGGCCGCCGTCGGGAGGCTCCGCCGACGGGCGCCGGACGAGCAGGGGGAACGACCGCCGATGCAGGACTCACCCGAAGGCCGCCCGGACACCACCGCCACCCTCCTCCAACCCGGCTTCCTGGCATCGGTGTTCCGGGATCTGGGGGCCGAGGTCCCGGAGCAGGCCACCGGGCCGGACGAGGACGCGGCCGCGCACGGCCGGGCGGCCGCGCTGACCCACCACCGCACGCTGACCGTCCGGGCCGAGCACGAGCGCCTGGCCGACCTGCTGCGGCGGGCCGCGCTCCCGGTCTCGGCGATGGACTTCGAGAGCCAGCTGCGCAGCTACGAGCCCCGCCCGTACCCGGTCGGCGAGCAGGGACCGCAGGCCGGCGCCGAACCGCGCTGGGCGGACTTCGCCCCGCCCGAGCCGGCCGCGGCCGACCCGGACGAGCCCGCCTCCCGCCGGCTGCTCGACTCCGGCTACCAACGGGGTCTCGCCCAGGCCCGGCTGAGCCACCAGCGGGCGCTGCGCGAGTGGCGCACCCGGCAGGCCGAGGCCGCCGACGGCGGGACCCGGGCCGCCCGGCAGGCGCACGAGCAGGCGGAGGCGGCCCGTGCCCGGGCCGTGCGCGAGTACAACGAGACGCTGGAGGAGTGCCGCCGGGCGTACCGGCAGTCCGAGCCGGCGGCCGTGGAGTCCCTGCTGGAGCGGGCGCTGGCCGCCGCCGAAGGGGCCACCCAGGACCTGCCGGCGCCGTGCCGCGCGGTGTTCCGGCCGCTCACCGACACCGCCGTGCTCGACCTGGACCTCCCGCCGCTCGATCTGGTGCCCGCCCTGGACGGCTACCGGCTGGGCCGGGACGGGGAGATCGAAGCGGTCGGGCGGGCGGCGGCGGAGCGCTCCTCGGACTACCTGCGCCTGGCCGCCCGGCTGGCACTGCGCGCCCTCCAGGCGGCGGACGCCGTGGACACCGAGGAGATCCTGGCCGGCGTGGTGCTGAACGGCTGGCTGCGGCGGCCCGGCGCCGAGCCGCTCTGCCTGCTCAGCGTGGACGCCGACCGGGACGCGCTGGCCCGGACCAGGCTGCTGCCGGCCGGCGACCCGGGCCCGACGGCGCAGCACCCGGGCGAGGCCGGCGACGGCGAGGGCGTGTACTCGGACGCCGAGCAGGACGAGGCGCTGGTCCGGCTGCGCGAGCTGGCCGCGGTGGTCACCCCGGACCCGTACGCGGGGGTGGAGGTCGAGCCGGGCGGCCGGGTCGGCGCCGCCGTACCCGCCGTCGAGGAGCTCTCCTCGAACGAATTCGCCCACCTGGTACGGCAGTTGCTCACCAGGGGCGGGCTGGCCGGGTGGAGCGTACGGCTGCGCGGGCCGGCCGGGCTGGTGGCGACCGGGGAGGGCGGGCCGGGCAGCGCGCTGCCGGGCCGGTGGGTGGTCTGGGCCTCGCGGGGGAGCGCCCCGGTGGGCCCGGACCAGCTGCGCACGCTGGCCGAGGCGGTCCGCGAGGAGGGCGCCGAGCGCGGTCTGCGGCTGACCACCGGGCGGTTCACCGAGCAGGCGCTCGACCTGGCGGCCGGCGAGACCCACCAGCACATCCACCTGATCGACGGTCCGGGCGTGCAGGAGCTCGCCCGCACCCACCTGGGCCTGCCGCTCACCACCGCGGGCTGACCGGGCCCGGCCGCGCGGGCCGTCCGGCGATCCGCCTGCGCCCGGGGCGGGCGCCTGGCACCCTGGACCGATGGGAATCGGATTCTTGGGCCGGCGGCGCGAGCGCGGCGGGCCACCGGCCGAGCCGGACGAAGGGGCTGCCGACCGGCCGGGCGACCGGCGGGCCGGCGCCGAGCGGCGGGAGTCGCTGGCCGAACTGCTCGGCGAGTGCGGGCTGCTGCGCGAGCTGGCCGGGGCGGCGGGCGTCCGGCTGGACGACGGGCCGCAGTCGCTGACCGCCCTCGACCAGCTGCTGCCCCGCTGGCGGGACGACCCCGAGGTGTCCGACTGGCTGGGCAACGACGCGGGTCTCTACCTGGGCACGGTGATCCGGCGGACGGTGCCGGGCGCGGACTGGCGCCTGGATCGCCACGGCAGGCCCCTGATGGTGCTGCCCACCGGCCTCGAACTGGACGTCACCGAGCTCGGCCACGGCTGGGCGGACCAGGGCTCGCCGCAGCTCTCCGCGGTCTACCTCGCGGCCACCGACGGCTGACCCGGGCACCCCGCGTCGCGCTCCGTCACCCCGACGGACCGCCGGGCGCGCCGCGCGGCCGCCCCGCGGGCAGGCTGGGCGCAGGTCCCGGCCCTGCCGGACCCTGGCCGGGCGGCCGCGCCCGTGGGCAGCGGTGTCCGCGACCGTCCGGCCCCGCCGCTGCGCGCCGCCGGGGGCGCGGGCCGCCGAGGCTGAGGGGAGCGCCACGATGACCGCCGTCCTGGTCGCCGCGGGCGCGTTCCTGATGACCCTGATCGGCGGCTTCGTAGCCCAGCGCACCGGCGACCGGCGGCACCTGGTGCTCGGCTTCGCGGCCGGTCTGATGCTCGGTGTGGTCGCCTTCGACCTGCTGCCGGAGGCGCTGGCGGCGGCGCCGACCGAGGTGCACGGCGTCCCGCAGGCACTGCTGATGTTCGCCGCCGGCTTCCTGCTGATCCACATCGTGGAGCGCGCGGTGGCCATCCACCGCGGCCACGAGGGCGAGTACGCGGAGCACACCCACGGCCATCCGCACGGCCACCACCACGCCGGCACCCAGCGGGTGGGCCTGGCGGCCGCCAGCGCGCTGGTCGCGCACAGCGTGATGGATGGCTTCGCGATCGGCGCCGCCTTCCAGGCCGGCAGCACGGTGGGGACGGTGGTGGCGATCGCGGTGGTGGCGCACGACTTCGCGGACGGCTTCAACACCTACACCATCACCCGGCTGTACGGGAACGACCGGCGGCGGGCGCTGACCCTGCTCACGGCGGACGCGCTGGCGCCGGTCACCGGGGCCGGGATCACCCTGCTGTTCACCATCCCCGAGCAGCTGCTCGGCCTCTACCTGGGCTTCTTCGCGGGCTTCCTGCTCTACCTGGCGACCTCGGACATCCTGCCGGAGGCGCACAGCCCGCACCCCTCGCGCTCCACGCTGCTGTGCACGCTGGTGGGGGTGGGGTTCATGTGGCTGGTGATCGGCTTCGCGAGCTGATCCGTGCGCCCCGGGCCTGCTGATCCGGGCGCCGGGAGGTGGCTCAGCCGCTCTGCGCGTCCCACCGCTCGCGCATCGCGGTGAGCGCCGCCGTGATGGCCGGGCGCCGGGAGGCCTGGGCGCGCCAGAGCGCGAAGACCCGCCGGGAGGGCTCCGGTGACACCGGCCGGGCCACCACCCCGGCGGGCAGCCGGCCGCGCCCGAGCCGCGGCACCAGCCCGAGGCCGAGACCGGCCGCGATCAGCGCGATCTGGGTCTCGAACTCGCCGACCTGGTGGACCACCTCCGGCTCCTCGCCGGCCTCCCGCATGGTCCGCACCAGCCAGTCGTGGCAGATGTTTCCCGGCGGCACGCTGATCCAGCGCCGCCCGCACAGGCGCGCCACCTCCACCGCCGCGAGCGCGGCCAGCGGGTCGTCGGCGGGCAGCAGCAGGTCGACCGGGTCGGGGCCGAGGTCCAGCCGGGCGAGCCCGGGTTGGACCGGCAGCGGCACGGTCGGCCAGTCCTGGACCAGCGCGAGGTCGACCTCGCCCCGGGCCACCAGATCGGCGGCCGGGTAGGGGTCGCTCTCCAGCAGCCGGGCGTCCAGCTCCGGGCAGCGGGCGCGCAGGTCGGCCAGCACGCCGGGCATCAGGCCGCGCGCCCCGGTGGCGAACGCGGCGATCAGCAGCCGGCCCACGGCCTGGCCCCGGCGCTCCTCCAGGGTGACCTCGGCCTGCTCCACCATCATCAGCAACTGCTGCGCGGTGTCAGCCAGTTGACGGGCGGCGTCGGTGAGCACCACGCCCCGGCCCTGGCGCTCCAGCAGCACCGTGCGGGTCTCCCGCTCCAGCTTGGCGATCTGCTGGGAGACCGCGGACGGGGTGAAGCCCAGCGCTCCCGCCGCACCGCCGATCGAGCCGTGCACCGCCACCGCGTGCAGCGCGCGCAGCCGTCCGAGATCCATCATGCGGGCCCGCTCCTCGCCGTCGTTTCAGTGTTGCTGAACGGTTCGCTTCAGTATTCATCGCTGGTGCTGCACGGTCCAGCCCCGCCATGCTCGATCCATGCCAGCGACCAGCACCACCATGCGTCCCCGTCACATCGCCCTCGCGGTGGCGATCGCCGCCGTCTGGGGCCTCAACTTCGTCCTGATCCACGTCGGTCTGGCGACCTTCCCGCCACTGCTGTTCTGCGCCCTGAGGTTCGCCGTGGTGGCGGTGCCGGCGGTGTTCCTGGTCGGCCCGCCGAAGGTGGCGTGGCGCTGGGTGGTGGCGGTCGGGGTGACCCTCGGGGTGGTCAAGTTCGGGCTGCTGTTCCTCGGCATGCACGCCGGGATGCCGGCCGGCCTGTCCTCGCTGGTGCTGCAGGGCCAGGCCGGCTTCACCGCGCTGTTCGCGGGGGCACTGCTGCGCGAGCGGCCGAACCGGCAGCGGATCGCCGGTCTGGCGATCGCCTTCGCCGGGATCGCGCTGGCCGCCCTCGACCGCGGCCCCGGCGGCCCGGTCGGCGCCTTCGCGCTGGTGATCGGCGCCGCGGTGTTCTGGGGGCTGTCCAACGTGCTGACCCGCAAGGCGGCCCCGCCGGACGCGCTGCGCTGGATGGTCTGGGTGAGCGCCGTCCCGCCGCTGCCGCTGCTCGCGCTGTCGCTGCTGTTCGAGGGGCCGGCCGCGGACCTGCGGGCGCTGGCCGGGATCGACCTGGCGGGCCTGGGCGTGCTCGCCTACGTGGGGCTGCTGTCCACCCTGTTCGGCTTCGTCGCCTGGAGCTTCCTGCTGCGCACCTACGACGCCTCGGCGGTCGCCCCGTACTCGCTGCTGGTGCCGGTGTTCGGGATGTCCTCGTCCTGGCTGCTGCTGGGCGAGCGGTTCGGTCCGCTCGCGGCCGCGGCCACCGTGCTGGTGGTGGCCGGGATCGGGCTCACCGCGCTGCGTCCC
This sequence comes from Kitasatospora sp. NPDC094015, assembly GCF_040304075.1. NCBI lineage: Bacteria > Bacillati > Actinomycetota > Actinomycetes > Kitasatosporales > Streptomycetaceae > Kitasatospora > Kitasatospora sp. NPDC094015. The sequence goes on along the minus strand of NZ_JBEOUL010000040.1, from coordinate 39,233 downwards.
CGCCGGCCGTCCGGTGCTCCCGGCAGCGTGCCTCGAACTCCGTCTCGGCGCCGCGCAGCGCTTGCAGCAGAGCGGTCTGCTCGGCCGCGCTGACGGGCGCGAAGTACTCCTGGGCGACCTCGTGCCGGACCTGGCCGATCCGCTCCAGCGCGGCCCGGCCGTCCTCGGTCAGCACCAGCCGCACCGCCCGCCGGTCGGTCGGGTCGGGCGTGCGGGTGACCAGCCCGGCCTCCTCCAGCGCGTCCACCACGGTGGTGGCCGAGCGCGGGGCGATGTGCAGCCGCTCGGCCAGCTCGCTCAGCCGCATGGTCTCCCGGCCCTCGCAGCCGGGGGCGTGCGCGAGGGTGCGCAGCGCGCGGGCCTGGCCCGGGGTGATCCCGTAGGGCTCGAGCCGGTTCATGGTCTGCCGACGGATCCGCTTCATCGCCCGGGTCAGCGCGTCGGCGAGTTCGGCGGCGGTGTCTGCCGTCGGCGGGGTGGTCATGGCGGGCTCCGGGCTCGGCGTGCCCCGCCCAGGGCCGGGAAGGGTGGAGTCAGGGTATCCGGCGGTGCGCGGGGCCGGGTGGTCCGGAACATCCTGGGTCCGAAATATATTGAGCCAAGCTCAGCATCTGGGGTACGGTGGTCGAACTTAGGCCATCCTAACCAGGGAGTACCCATGGCTCGTTCCGAAGCCCGCGTCACCACCGACCGCCCCGGCCGCTACGGCAAGCAGCTGGCCGCCCACATGGGCCGCAAGATCCAGGCCGACTGGTCCGAGGAGACCGGCCGCGGCGCCCTGGCCTTCCGGGCCGGCACCGCGACCCTGGTGGCCGAACCCGACGCCCTGCTGCTCACCGTCGAGGGAGCCGCCGAGGACCTCGCCGGACTGGAGGACGTGGTCGGCCGCCACCTGGTCCGCTTCGGCACCCGCGACGAGCTGGTGGTCGAGTGGCACCGCGACAACGGCGAGCCGGGCCTGGTCCACCGCAACGAGGAGGAGCCCGCCGAGGGTCAGTGACGGTCGGGCGCCCGCCCGGCCGGGTGGTCGCGCCCGGTCGGCACCGCCCACCGGGCCAGCCCCAGCAGGACCAGGCCGCCCAGGCACCAGCTGGCCACCACGTCCAGCAGCCAGTGGTAGTCGCTCCACACCAGCCCCCAGCCGACGCCCGCGCAGAGCAGCGCCGTCCCCGCGTACAGCCGGCGCCGGGCCGAAGCCGCCAGGGCCCGGCCGATCAGCAGCGCGACCGTCCCGTACGCGATGGTCGAGGTGGCGGTGTGGCCGGACGGGTACCAGCCGAGCTGGTCGGCGGAGAGCGGCACGCCGAACGGGCCCGGCCGGGCGAAGAAGGCCTTGCCCGGGACGACCAGCGCCGGCACCAGCACCCCCGCCAGCGCCGCCACCGGCAGCGGCAGCCACCAGCGCGGGGTGCCGGCGCGGCGCCACAGCAGGGCGGCGAGCGCGCCGCCGAGCAGCAGCAGCGGGAAGGCCGGGACGTTGCCCCCGAAGTCCGACAGCGCGGCGCCGAGGTGGTTCACGGCGGTGCTGTGCAGCTGGTGGCGGAACTCGTAGGTGGCCCGGCGGGAGCTGCGGTCCAGCCCCAGCAGCGGGCCGTCGGCCGCCACCTGCCAGGAGATCACCGCGAGCACGGCCAGCAGGACGGCCGCCACCACCGCCACCGGGGAACGCATGAGCCGCCCCGAGGCGGGGGGGAGAGCCCCGGGGCGGCTGAGGTGATCGCCGCTCCGTGCGCCCCGGGGGGTTTGGGGCGGACGGCCGGTCGATCGGTCATGGGTGTCCGGGGCCTGTGAGCAGGCATCGGACGGGTCGGTCACTAAGTCGTCGGGCTCGCTGTCCATCTGGCATGACAGTACGTCATGGCCCGTCGGCGCAGTGCTGGTTCGGGTCATCGGCACAGCATCTTCACCACCCTCGGTACAACCTCCATGGTCGTTCGGAGGTCTGTGAAAGTTCGCCACCCGGGGACACCGGAACCGTACAGAAACGGAGCAGCCCGGTCCGTGCGGACCGGGCTGCTCGGGGCTGCTGCCGTCAGACGGCGGCGAAGGCGCTCTCGATGATGTCGAGGCCCTCGACCAGCAGGTGCTCCGGCATCACCAGCGGCGGCAGGAAGCGCAGCACGTTGCCGTAGGTGCCGGCGGTCAGCACCACCAGGCCCTCGGCGTGGCAGGCCTTCGCCACGGCGGCGGTGACCTCGGGGGCCGGCTCCTTGGTGCCCGGCTTGACCAGCTCGATCGCGATCATCGCGCCGCGGCCGCGGACCTCGCCGATGCTGAAGCGGTCGTCGCCGGCGAACTTCTCCTGCATGGCGCGCAGCCGGCCGAGCATGATCTCGCCGATCCGGCGGGCCTTGCCGTTGAGGTCCTCGGACTTCATCGTCTCGATGGCGCCCAGCGCGGCGGCGCAGGCGACCGGGTTGCCGCCGTAGGTGCCACCCAGGCCACCCGCGTGCGCGGCGTCCATGATCTCGGCGCGGCCGGTCACCGCGGCCAGCGGCAGACCGCCGGCGATGCCCTTGGCGGTGGTGATGAGGTCCGGGACGACACCCTCGTCGTCGCAGGCGAACCAGTCGCCGGTGCGGCAGAAGCCGGTCTGGATCTCGTCCGCGACGAACACGATGCCGTTCGCCTTGGCGTACTCGGCGATCGCCGGGAGGAAGCCCTTGGCCGGCTCGATGAAGCCGCCCTCGCCCTGGATCGGCTCGATGATGATCGCCGCGACGTTGTCCGCGCCGATCTGCTTGTTGATGATGTCGATCGCCTGCGCGGCGGCCTCGGCGGCGCAGTTCTCCGCACCGGTCAGCCAGCGGTAGGGGTAGGCCACCGGCACCCGGTAGATCTCCGGGGCGAACGGGCCGAAGCCCTGCTTGTACGGCATGTTCTTCGCCGTCAGGCCCATGGTGAGGTTGGTGCGGCCGTGGTAGCCGTGGTCGAACACCACGACGGCGGTGCGCTTGGTGAAGACGCGGGCGATCTTCACCGCGTTCTCCACCGCCTCGGCGCCCGAGTTGAACAGCGCGGTGCGCTTGTCGTGGTCGCCCGGGGTCAGCTCGTTGAGCTGCTCGGCGACGGCCACGTAACCCTCGTACGGGGTGACCATGAAACAGGTGTGGGTGAAGGCGGCCAGCTGCTCGGTGGCCTTGGCGACCACGGCGGCGGCGCTGTTGCCCACGTTGGTCACGGCGATGCCGGAACCGAAGTCGATCAGCGAGTTGCCGTCCACGTCCTCCAGCACGCCGCCGCCGGCGCGCGAGACGTAGACCGGCAGGGTGGTGCCGACGCCGGCGGCCACCGCGCCGAGCTTGCGAGCCTGCAGCTCCTGCGACTTGGGGCCCGGGATCGCGGTGACCAGACGGCGCTCCTGCGGGAGCGGCGTTGCAGCGCTCATGGTGTTCTCCAGATTCTCGACGCGGTCCTCGCAGGCTACGGCGGCCGCCCGCACCCGGGCATGCGCCACTCGGTAGCACTGCGCCGGACGACTTGTCCGGCGCGGCCAGTGGGCCGGGATCGGCTACCGCCCGCCCCCGCTCCACTACATTGAGCGCGGGCGTGTCGCCGGGTGGGTGACATGGGTAATGGCGGCACGGGGACGGTCGTGCAGGGTGGGCACAGGGAGCGGGGCCGGGATGGAGCTGGGCGGCGGACAGAGCCGGCAGGCGGCGCACACGGGGGAGGCGACCGCCGTACCGGCCCAGCGCGGCGGGCGGTTCGACCTGACGGCCTGGGCGACGGCGCCGCGCCCGTTCCCCGGGCCCGGCATCTTCCGGCTGGGATACCGGCAGGTGGACGAGGGACGCAGCCAGGACGCCGCGGTCCCCACCAAGGCACTGCTGCTGCGGGCGGCCGCCAACCTCGTGGTGGCCTGGTTCGTCTTCCCCTACGTCGTGCTGCTGGAGATCCTGGTGCTCGACTGGGTGGGGCTGCGTGAGCGCCTCACCTCGGAGAGCGCCAACCCCACGATCATCGCGCTCAACCTGATCGCCGCCGCCGCCGTCATCTGGTTCTTCGGTCGGCTCGGCCGCTGGGCCGAGGTGTGGCGCCGGTACGTGCTGCCGGTGCTGTCGCGCACGGTGACCCAGGAGGAGCCGGTCGCCGCGCCCGCCGGGGCGGTGGGCAGTGGTCCCGCCGACCCGTGGCAGGAGCTGCGCCCGGTGGCCCCCGCCGCCGTCGCCCGGCTGGACGCGGAGGCCGTCGGCGACGTCGACTACGTGCGGATCCGGCAGGCCTGGGATGCGGTGCTCGCGGCCCCGGAGCTGCTGCCCGACTTCACCGGGCAGGTGCTCGCCCGCGGCGCCGCCGCCTGCGCCCACCCCTCCGAGGCCCGGGACCTGCCGGGCCGCACCGCCCGGCACGACCTGCTGGTGCGCCAGGTGCGCCTGGGCACCGCGCAGGACGTGGTGAAGAACCCGGCCGCCCACCGCGCCGCCGGCTTCGCGCTCGACCCGGCGACCCTCGGCACCTCGCTGCTCGCGGTCGGCCCGGCCGGCACCGGCAAGACCACCGCCCTGGTCCGCCCGCTCGCCGAGGCGCTCTGCCTGCAGGCGCTGGCCGGCACGGCCTGCGCGGTGGTGGTCGGCGCCGCCGACAGCGACCTCGGCCCGGACTCCTGGTACGACGTGGTGATCGCGCCGGGCGACCCGGCCTCCCCGTACGGCCTCGACCTGTACGGGGCCGCCCGCACCACCGACGAGGCGGCCGCCCGGCTGGCCGACGCCCTCCTGCCGGACGAGCTGGTGCTGCGCGCCGAGAGCGCCCGCACGGCGCTCCAGCAGGTGGTCGGCCCGTTCCACGCCGCGCACGACCGCTACCCGGGCGTCCGGGAGCTGCGCGCGCTGCTCGCGGGGGACGAGGACGGCTGGGCGGAGCTGGCCGAGGCGCTGCGCAAGGCCGGCCGGGACACCGCCTTCGCGGCCGACCTCCAGCAGCGGGCCCGCCAGCACGGCCGGGCCGACGACCCCGGGATGCTGCTCGCCGACCGGCTGGCGCTGCTGGACCGGCCGGTGTTCGCGGACTGCTTCGCGGGCGCGCCCGGGGCCAGGCCGGCCTTCGCGATGCGCGCGCTGGACCACCCGCTGCGGGTCCGGGTGAAGCTGCCCGAGCGCAGCCACCCGGAGGCCGCCCGGATGCTGTCGCGGCTGGTGGTCGGCCAGTTCCTGCAGGCCGCCGCGGTGCGCGAGGAGCGCACGCTGTTCGCCGGACTGGTGGTGGACGACGCCTCGGCCGCCGTGGATCAGCACGCGGTGCGCGGCCTGCAGCGGATCCGCGGCCTGAACGCCGGCGTGGTGCTGGTGCTGCGCACCCTGGTCGACCTGCCCGAGGCGCTGCGCGCCCCGCTGTTCGGGGCGGTGGGCTGCCGGATGGCGTTCCCCGGCATCGCGCCCTGGGACGGCCGGCTGTTCTCCGAGGCCTGGGGCACCCACCTGGTCACCGAGACGGCGGTCACGCACACCCCGGACACCTCCGGCGGCCTGGTCCGCAAATCGGCCCGCGGGCTGCGCAAGGCGCTGTCCGGCACCGCCGCGCAGACCCAGAGCGTCACCACCCGGGACGTCGAGCGGCACCGCTGGTCGCCCTCGGACCTGGCGCACGCGCTGCCGACCGGGCACGCGGTGATCTCGCTGTCGACCGTGCAGGGGGAGCAGGTACCGCCGCTGCTGGTCGATCTGCGCAGCTGACGGCGGAAAGAGGCCGTTTCGGCAGGAGGCACCCCGGAGCCGCTGACTCCGCTCCGGTGGATTCGGCGCGGCCGGTTGTCCGGGCCGTACATAATGGGGAGCAGAAGCCCCTGTCGCCCGGCCGCAACGGCGCGGCCTGGTCGAACCACCGAAGGTGCCATGCCCCCCACACTCGCCTCCGTCGTCCGCAACACCGCGCTCCACCTCACGGTCCTGGCCGGCGCGGACCACCTGGAGCGGCCGGTCCGCTGGGTGCACACCAGTGAGCTGGACGACCCGACGCCCTTCCTGGAGGGCGGCGAACTCCTCCTCACCACCGGCATCAAGCTCGGCAAGAGCGCGGCCCGCCTCCAGGCGTACGTACACCGGCTGGCCGACGCCGGCGTGGTGGGGCTCGGGCTCGGCGTCGGGCTCTCGCACACCGAGGTGCCGCAGGCCCTGGTGGACGCGGCCGCCCAGCGCGGGCTGCCGCTGCTGCGGGTGCCCGAGGCGACCCCGTTCATCGCGATCTCCAAGGCGGTCTCCGCGGCGCTGGCCGCCGAGCAGTACGAGGCGGTCACCACCAGCTTCGAGGCGCAGGAGGAGCTGACCCGGGCGGCGCTCGGCAAGGACGGCACCACCGCGGTGGTCCGCCGGCTGGCCGCCCGGCTCGGCGGCTGGGCCGCGCTCTACGACGGCTCCGGCGCGCTCTCCGCGGTCGCCCCCGACTGGGCGGCCCGCCGGGCCGGCCGGCTGGCCGCCGAGGTGGACCGGCTGCGCCGCCGTCCGGCCCCGTCCAGCGCCGCGCTGCAGGGCCGCTCCCCGGGCATCGACACCGCCGACGAGGACTACGTGGTGGTCCAGTCGCTGGGCGCCGACCGGCGGGCCCGCGGATTCCTCGCGGTCGGCACCGAGGACCGGATCACCCCGACCGAGCGGTACGTGCTGAACGCGGCCGTCGCGCTGCTGACGCTGACCCTGGAGCGCTCCCGCGAGCTGCGTCAGGCCGAGGAGCGGATGGGCGCCGCGCTGCTGCGGATGGTGCTGGCCGGCGAGGTGGTCACCGCCCGGAAGGTGGCCTCCGGCCTGTTCGGCGGGCTGCCGGAGGGGACGATCCGGGTGCTGGTCGCCGGGGCTGCGGCCGGCCCGGAGGCGGCCGAGGCGCTGAGCGAGCTCGGCGACCGCGCCGAGCAGGCCGGCGGCAAGGTCGGTGAGCGGCTGCTGGTCTCCCGGGAGGAGGGCCCGCACGGCCCGCGGCTGATGGTGCTGGCGCTCGACAACGGCGCCGCGCACCGGGCCTGCCTGGGCGCGGTCGAGGAGCAGGAGGGACTGTCGCTCGGTGTCTCCGCGCCGGCCGCGCTGGAGGACGCGGGCACCGCGTACGCGCAGGCCGAGCGGGCGCTCGCGGTGGCGCAGCGCGGCGGCCGGCGCTCGGTCGACCACGAGGAGGTCGGGGCGGGCTCGCTGCTGCCGCTGCTCGGCGAGGAGGCGGTCACCGCCTTCGCCGAGGGGCTGCTGCGCCCGCTGCGCGACCACGACCGGACCGCCCGCGGCGACCTGGTGGCCAGCCTGCGCGCCTGGCTGTCGCGGCACGGGCAGTGGGACGCGGCCGCCGCCGACCTGGGGGTGCACCGGCACACCCTGCGTTACCGGATGCGCCGGGTCGAGGAGCTGCTGGGCCGTTCGCTGGACGACACCGATGTCCGGATGGAGCTCTGGCTCGCCCTGCGCGCCGGGGAGGACTGACCCCCGGCGCGGCAGCCGCCGGAGCCCCGCCCGGGATCTGCCACCGTGGAGTGGCCGGGCGGGGTTCCGCTCCTCCGCGTCCAATCCGGTTCGGGCCGTCCGGGTCCTACCGTGGGTGGCAGGCTCCCCGTCCGTGGAGCCGCAGACGACGAGGAGAGGGCCGGTACGACCGTGACCACCACGCATGAGTTCTGGCTGGCCGGCCGCAAGGCGAGCGGCGACGGGGACTTCGAGGTCCGCCACCCGTACGACGGCAGCCTGGTGGGCAAGGTCAGCGTGCCCACCGACGCCCAGGTGGAGGAGGCGGTCGCGGTCGCCGCCGCTGCCGCGCCGGTCTTCGCCGCCACCCCCGCGCACGTCCGCGCCGCCGCGCTGGACCAGGTGTCCAAGCGCCTGGCCGAGCGCACCGAGGAGATCGCCCGTCTGATCACCGCGGAGAACGGCAAGCCGATCAAGTGGGCGCGCGGCGAGGTCGGCCGGGCCGTTTCGGTGTTCCGCTGGGCCGCCGAGGAGGCCCGCCGGACCAACGGCGAGACCATGCGGCTGGACACCGACCCGGGCGGCACCGGCCGCTTCGCGGTGGTGCGCCGCTTCCCCAAGGGCGTGGTGCTGGGCATCGCCCCGTTCAACTTCCCGCTGAACCTGGTCGCCCACAAGGTCGCCCCGGCGATCGCCGTCGGCGCCCCGATCATCCTCAAGCCCGCCCCGGCCACCCCGCTGTCCGCGCTGGTGCTGGGCGAGATCCTGGCCGAGACCGAGCTGCCGGCCGGCGCGTGGAGCGTGCTCCCGGTGCCGAACGAGAAGATGCCGGCGCTGGTCCAGGACGAGCGGCTGCCGATCATCTCGTTCACCGGCTCCGACAAGGTCGGCTACCAGATCATGGACTCGGTGCCGCGCAAGCACGTCACCCTGGAGCTCGGCGGCAACGCCGCGGCGCTGGTGCTGGCGGACTGGTCCTCGGAGGCCGACCTGGAGTGGGCGGCCACCCGGATCGCCACCTTCGCCAACTACCAGGGCGGCCAGTCCTGCATCTCGGTGCAGCGGGTGATCGCGGACGCCGCGGTCTACGACGCGCTGGCCGAGAAGGTCGTCGCCAAGGTCCAGGCCCAGGTCACCGGTGACCCGGCCGACGACGCGGTGGACGTCGGCCCGCTGGTGGACGAGAACGCCGCCAAGCGCGTCGAGGCCTGGGTCGAGGACGCCGTCGCCAAGGGCGCCAAGGTGCTCACCGGCGGCACCCGGGACGGCGCCAGCTACGCGCCGACCGTGCTCGCCGAGCTGCCCGCCGACGCGATCCTGGCCACCGCCGAGGCCTTCGGCCCGGTCCTGTCGCTGCACCGGGTGGAGTCCACCGAGGAGGCCTTCGCCGAGGCCAACAACTCCGCCTTCGGCCTCCAGGCCGGCGTCTTCACCCACGACGTGCAGGTCGCCTTCCGCGCCCACCGGGAGCTGGAGGTCGGCGGCGTGGTGATCGGCGACGCGCCCTCCTACCGGGCCGACCAGATGCCGTACGGCGGCGTGAAGGACTCCGGCGTGGGCCGCGAGGGCGTCCGCTACGCGATGGACGACTTCACCTACGAGCGGGTCCTGGTGCTCACCGGCCTGGATCTCTGAGACCCGGCCCTCGACGCCCCGTCACCGCGCGCCGGTGGCGGGGCGTCGGCGCGCCCACCGGACCGCACGCCCACCCGGGCCGCGAGCCGTGCCGGGAACCGTGCCCGATCGGTCCTCCGGACGGGGGGAGCGGCCACGGCGCCCCGGCGGGCAGGACACAATGGGCTCCATGAACTCGCTCGCCCACCCGCAGCTGCGCTTCACCCCGACCGTCCAGGACCCCGCCGGCCCGCGGGAGCTGGTGATCCTCGGCTCCACCGGGTCGATCGGCACCCAGGCCATCGACGTGGTGCTGCGCAACCCGGACCGGTTCAAGGTGGTCGCGCTGTCGGCGGCCGGCGGCCGGGTCGCGCTGCTCGCCGAGCAGGCGCTGCGCCTGGGCGTGCACACGGTGGCGGTGGCCGACGAGGCGGCCGTGCCCGCGCTGCGCGAGGCGCTGGCGGCGCGGGCGCCGGGCGGCGCGCTGCCGCGGATCCTGGCCGGCCCCGAGGCGGCCACCGAGGCGGCCCGGATCGCCTGCCACTCGGTGCTCAACGGCATCACCGGTTCGATCGGCCTGGCGCCCACCCTGGCGGCGCTGGAGGCCGGCCGGGTGCTGGTGCTGGCGAACAAGGAGTCGCTGATCGTCGGCGGCCCGCTGGTGAAGGCGCTGGCGAAGCCGGGGCAGATCGTGCCGGTCGACTCCGAGCACACCGCGATCTTCCAGGCGCTGGCCGGCGGCACCCGGGCCGAGGTCCGCAAGCTGGTGGTCACCGCCAGCGGCGGCCCGTTCCGCGGCCGCACCCGCGAGCAGCTGGCCACCGTCACCCCCGCGGACGCGCTGGCCCACCCGACCTGGGCGATGGGCCCGGTGATCACGATCAACTCCGCCACCCTGGTGAACAAGGGCCTGGAGGTGATCGAGGCGCACCTGCTGTACGACGTGCCGTTCGACCGGATCGAGGTCGTGGTCCATCCGCAGTCCGTCGTCCACTCGATGGTGGAGTTCTCGGACGGCTCCACGCTGGCCCAGGCGAGCCCCCCGGACATGCGGATGCCGATCGCGCTCGGCATCGGCTGGCCGGACCGGGTCCCGGACGCGGCCCCGGGCTGCGACTGGACCAAGGCCGCAACCTGGGAGTTCTTCCCGCTCGACGACGAGGCCTTCCCCGCGGTGGAGCTGGCCCGCGAGGTGGGTACGCTCGGCGGCACGGCCCCGGCGGTCTTCAACGCGGCCAACGAGGAGTGCGTGGACGCTTTCCTGAAGGGCCGGCTGCCCTTCACCGGGATCGTGGACACTGTGGCCAAGGTGGTCGCCGAGCACGGCGCCCCCGCGGGAACTTCGCTGACCGTGGCGGACGTACTCCACGCGGAGGACTGGGCCCGGGCCCGCGCCAGGGAGCTGGCAGCGGGTTGAGCGGCACGGACGGCGAGCGGAACGGCATGACGGAGGATCAGCGGTGAACAACCTGATGTGGGTGCTGGGCATTCTGATCTTCCTGGTCGGCCTGCTCTTCTCGATCGCCTGGCACGAGCTCGGCCACCTCTCCACGGCCAAGCTGTTCAAGATCCGGGTGCCGCAGTACATGGTCGGCTTCGGGCCGACCGTCTGGTCCCGCAAGAAGGGCGAGACGGAGTACGGCTTCAAGGCGATCCCGCTCGGCGGCTACATCCGCATGATCGGGATGTTCCCGCCCGGGGCCGACGGCCGGATAACCAAGCGCAGCAGCTCGCCCTGGCGCACCATGATCGAGGACGCCCGGGAGGCCTCCTACGAGGAGCTCCAGGAGGGCGACGAGGACCGCCTGTTCTACACCCGCAAGCCGTGGCAGCGGGTCATCGTGATGTTCGCCGGCCCGTTCATGAACCTGATCCTGTCGGTCGCGCTCTTCCTGGCCCTGTTCATGGGCATCGGCCAGCAGATCGCGGTGCCGGTGGTCGCCTCGGTCAGCCAGTGCGTGGTCAAGACCGGCGAGCGCACGGACGTCTGCCCCGCCGACGCCCCGCTGTCCCCGGCCAACAAGGCCGGCCTGCACAACGGCGACCGGGTGCTCTCCTTCGGCGGCGATCCGATCTCCACCTACCGCCAGCTCCAGGACGACATCCGCGACGCGGCCGGGCGCACCGTGCCGATCGTGGTGCAGCGCGACGGCGCGCAGGTCACGCTCTCCGCCGAGATCGCCACCAACACGCTGCCGGTGATGGACAAGGACGGCTACGCGGTCAAGGGGCGGACGGTCGAGGCCGGCTTCCTCGGGATCACCCCGGCCGAGGGCGTGCACCACCTGTCGGTCGGCGAGAGCGCCGACCAGATGGTCGCGATGGCCGAGCACGGCGTGACCTCGCTGGCCGCCCTGCCGAGCAAGATCCCCGGGCTCTGGCACGCGGTGGTGGACGGGACCCCGCGCTCCACCGACGACCCGATCGGGATGGTCGGCGCGGCGCGCCTGGGCGGCGACGTGTTCGCGATGGACCTCCCGGCCACCCAGCAGCTCGCCTTCTTCGTCCAGCTGCTGGCCGGCATCAACCTCTCGCTGTTCCTGTTCAACATGCTGCCGCTGCTGCCGCTGGACGGCGGGCACATCGCGGGCGCGCTCTGGGAGTCGGTCCGCCGCCGGTTCGCCGCCCTGGTGCGCCGGCCGGACCCGGGTCCGTTCGACGTGGCCCGGCTGATGCCGGTGGCCTACGTGGTGGCCGGGATCTTCATCTGCTTCACGGCGCTGGTGATGGTCGCGGACATCGTCAATCCGGTCAAAATCAATTAAGTCTTGTCCGCCACGGCCGAGTGTGCTCCGCCGCTCGGCCGTGGCGTACCTTTGTAAGCCGGGCGCGCCCTTCCGCGGCCTGCCCGGCCGGGCCCGACCCGTCGGCCCGCTCACCCAAACCTCGACCTGGGGAACCCTGCGCACATGACCGCGATCTCGCTCGGTATTCCGTCCCTGCCGCTCAAGCCGTTGGCCAAGCGCCGCGTCTCGCGCCAGATCATGGTCGGCAACGTCCCGGTCGGCGGCGACGCCCCGATCTCGGTCCAGTCGATGACCACCACGCTGACGTCCGACATCAACGCGACGCTGCAGCAGATCGCCGAGCTGACCGCCTCCGGCTGCCAGATCGTCCGGGTCGCGGTGCCCTCCCAGGACGACGCCGACGCGCTGCCGATCATCGCCAAGAAGTCCCAGATCCCGGTCATCGCGGACATCCACTTCCAGCCGAAGTACGTGTTCGCCGCGATCGACGCCGGCTGCGCCGCCGTCCGCGTGAACCCCGGCAACATCAAGGCCTTCGACGACAAGGTCGGCGAGATCGCCAAGGCCGCCAAGGCCGCCGGCGTCCCGATCCGGATCGGCGTCAACGCCGGCTCGCTCGACAAGCGCCTGCTGGAGAAGTACGGCCGGGCCACCCCCGAGGCGCTGGTGGAGTCCGCGCTGTGGGAGTGCTCGCTGTTCGAGGAGCACGACTTCCGCGACATCAAGATCTCGGTCAAGCACAACGACCCGGTCGTGATGATCAACGCCTACCGCCAGCTGGCCGCTGCCTGCGACTACCCGCTGCACCTCGGCGTCACCGAGGCCGGCCCGGCCTTCCAGGGCACCATCAAGTCCGCGGTCGCCTTCGGCGCGCTGCTCGCCGATGGCATCGGCGACACCATCCGGGTCTCGCTCTCCGCCCCGCCGGCCGAGGAGATCAAGGTCGGCAACCAGATCCTGGAGTCGCTGGGCCTGCGCGAGCGCGGCCTGGAGATCGTCTCCTGCCCGTCCTGCGGCCGTGCCCAGGTCGACGTCTACAAGCTCGCCGAGGAGGTCACCGCCGGCCTCGAGGGCATGGAGGTGCCGCTGCGGGTCGCCGTCATGGGCTGCGTCGTGAACGGCCCGGGCGAGGCTCGTGAGGCCGACCTCGGCGTCGCCTCCGGCAACGGCAAGGGCCAGATCTTCGTCAAGGGCGAGGTCATCAAGACCGTCCCCGAGTCCAAGATCGTCGAGACCCTGATCGAGGAGGCGCTCAAGCTCGCCGAGCAGATGCAGGCCGACGGCATCGCCTCCGGCGCCCCGGTCGTCACGGCCGCCGAGTAACCGCCGCCGGGCCCGCCGGCCGGGTCCCGCGCTGGGGCCGTCCGCCCACGGACGGCCCCACAGCCTTGTCTGCGTCCCTCAGGGGAGTAGGGTGCCGCAGAGTTGTACCAGAGAGGTGCCCGTGCTCGATCGAGGTGTGATGCTCCCCGGCCCGTTCCAGGTCGCCCGGGCCCTGTCGGCCACCCGCGTGCTGGAGGCCCAGGACCTCCCCGAGGCCCTGGAGATCCTCCACCGCGACCCGGTGGCCAATGCCTTCGTCGCCACCCGGGTGGAGGCGGTCGGGCTCGATCCGTGGCGGCTCGGCGGCGAGATGTGGGGCTGGACCGGCGAGGACGGCCGGCTCGGGGCACTCTGCTACGCCGGGGCGAACCTGGTACCGGTCAACGCCGGTCCGGAGGCCGTCCGGGCGTTCGCCGAGCGGGCCCGCCGGCAGGGCCGCCGCTGCTCCTCCATCGTCGGGCCGGCCGAGTCCACCGCCACCCTGTGGGCCCTGCTGGAGCGCAGCTGGGGCCCGGCCCGGGAGGTCCGCGGCCACCAGCCGCTGATGGCCGCCGAGGCCCCCGCCACCGAGGTGGCGCCGGACCCGCTGGTGCGCCGGGTGCGCAAGAACGAGATCGAGAACCTGATGCCGGCCTGCGTGGCGATGTTCACCGAGGAGGTCGGCATCTCCCCGCTGGCCGGCGACGGCGGCCTGCTCTACCAGGCCCGGGTGGCCGAACTGGTCGGCGCCGGGCGCTCGTTCGCCCGCTTCGACGAGGACGGCGGGGTGGTCTTCAAGGCCGAGATCGGTGCCGTGACCGCCGGCGCCTGCCAGATCCAGGGCGTCTGGGTGGCCCCCGAGCACCGCGGCCGGGGCCTGTCCGAGACCGGCATGGCGGCCGTCCTGGAGATCGCGCTGCGCGAGGTCGCCCCGACCGTCTCGCTGTACGTCAACGACTACAACGTGCGCGCCCGGGCCGCCTACCGCCGGGTCGGCTTCCGCGAGGTCGGCGCCTTCATGAGCGTGCTGTTCTGACCCGGTGGCCGGCCGGCCACCGCCCGGTGTCCGGAGGGGCACCACCCGGCGTCCGGCCGATCGCCCGGGGATCGGGTGAAGTAGTAACGTCCGGGGCATGAAGCAGCTGACCGAGGTGACGATCGAGGCCATCGATCTGGCCGCGTGGGCGCCGGCGGCGCTCGAGGTGCAGGCGGTCGCCTTCGGCCTGGGCCCGGCGGAGGTCGCGATCCGGCTGCCGCTGGTCGGCCGGCATGCGCTCCAGCCCGGGGTGATGGCGCTCGGCGCGATGTCCGCCGGCCGGCTGGTGGGCTTCGGCTACGGGATGCCCAACCACCGCGAGCACTGGTGGAGCACCGTGATCGAGCCCTACCTGGAGGCCGCCGGCCACGGCGACTGGCTGGACGGCGTCTTCGCGATCACCGAACTCCACGTGCTGCCCGAGTTCCAGGGCCGCGGCGTGGGCAGCACGCTGATCCGGACGCTGTGCGAGCGCTCCGGCAAGGACCGCTCGATCCTCTCCGCGATCGACGCCGAGACCCCGGCCCGGCGGCTGTACCGCGCGCTCGGCTACCGGGACCTGGCTCGCGCGGTGCGCTTCCCCAACACCCAGCGCCCGTACGCGGTGATGGGCGCCCCGCTGCCGCTGCGGCCGGGTCACAGCCAGGACGCGAACTCCAGGTAGAGCTCGGCCTGCTCCCGGGCCCCGGTGGACAGGTGCCACAGACCCGCCTCCACGGTGCGGAACAGGGTCCAGCCGCGCAGCCGGTCCTGGTCCACCTCGACCGCGCCGGCCAGCTGCTGCAGCCGGCGGCGCAGCGCCCCGCGCTGGCCGGGGGAGCCGGCCAGGGTGTCCAGCCGGTCCCGGGCCAGCCGGGCGAGGTCGTAGGCGCGCTCGCCGACCAGCGGCCGCGGGTCGATCGCCAGCCAGGGCGAGCGGTCGGCGGCGAGCACGTTGCCGTGGTGGAAGTCGCCGTGCAGCAGCAGCCGTTCGGGCTCGTCGGCGAGCAGGCCGGCGGCCGTCTCCAGCGCCTCGTCGATCAGCGGCCGGGCCGCGGCGGCCTCCGGCAGCCCGCGCCGCTCGCGGATCAGCTCGGACAGGCCCGCCACCCGTTCGCCGACCGAGGTGAACGGATGGCCCTCGCCGGGCGGCACCCAGAGCCGCTGGAGCAGTCCGACGGCCTCCAGCATCGCCTTGGCCTCGGCCAGCGAGCGCAGCGGGATGTCGCCGTGCAGGCGCTCCAGCACCAGGACCCCGTGCTCGGGTTCGGCGGCCAGCAGCAGGACCGCCCCGCGCCCCGCCCAGTGGGCCAGCGCCGCGTGCTCCTGGTCGGTCTCCCGGTTGACCACGCCCAGCTTCAGCACGGCCGGGGCCAGGTCGTCGGCGCGGTGCACGTAGCCCACCAGGCTGATCCGGCCGCCGGGTTCGCAGATCCGTTCCAGCACCAGCCCCCGGCGGGCGAGCTGGTCGGCGAACCGGCCGGGCAGGTCGGCCAGCCAGGCCAGCCCGGCGTCGCCCTCCCAGAGCCGGACGGTCCCGGTCAGGCGCTCGGGGACGGTGATCCGCCCTGGCTGTGCCGTCATGCTGGCCTTTCGCTGGGTCCGTCCCTCCCGGTGTGCCCGCCCATTCTCGGGCATCGGGTCGATTCTGCTGGTCAGGCGCTCGGTGCCGGGCCGGTCAGTGGCTCGGCGAAGCGGCGGCGGAGGCCGAGGTCGGGGCCGGGACGGAGCCCGAGGGGGAGCCGATGGCGGGTGCGGGCAGGCCGGGCAGGGCCGGCGGTTCCGCTCCCCAGTGCTGGGCCCGCAGCGCGCTCTCCCGCAGGGCGTCGGCGGCCTGCAGCCGCAGCGGGCCGGTCCCGGTGCCGACCAGATCGGCGTAGACCGTGGTCAGCCGGGTCTCGATGTGGGCGGCGAGCTGCCCGGCGGTGGCCCCGTCCTTGACCTGGAGCGGCAGTCGGTAACCGGCCGCGGCCGGGGTGGGGCTGGCACCGCCCGCCCCGAGCAGGCGCTGCCAGCCGTCCCGCCGGGCCTGGTGGGCGAGGTAGTCGGTGCGGCCGTCGTCGCGGGGCTTGCCGACCGGGAGGAAGGCGCAGACCACGCCGTAGCCGTACACCGCGGCGTGCTCGGCGGCCAGCGCCGACTGGGCGCCGGCGGCGCCGGTCGACGGCAGGGCCGAGGGCTGGGCGGAGGGCGCCGCGCTCCCGCCGGCCGGGGCGCCGGCCGGGGCGCTGGTGGGGGCGGTGCCCGGGGCGGTCGTCGGGCCGGTGGGCGAGGCCGCGCCGGAGGGGGCGGCCGTGGCAGGGGCGGTGGCGGGGCCGACCGGGCCGGTGTCGCCGAGCCGGCCGGCGTGCACCGCGCCGGCCGCGGAGACCGAGGCCAGCAGCTTGGCCAGCGCGGGGGAGGCGGCGGCCAGGTCGGCGAGCCGCGCGGTCGCGGTCTGCCGCTCGGCGGCGGCCAGCGCGGCCACGGTGGTGACCGGTGCGGTGCTGGCCGGTGCGGAGGCGGGCGGTGCGGTGGTGGCCGGTGCGGTGGTGGGCGATCCGGCCGCGGCGGAGGCTGCGGGGGTCCCGGTGGCCGTGGGCAGGCCCTCGGCGAGCGCGGCCCGGTGCTGCACCACCTCGGCCCGCAGCTGCTTCAGCAGGTCGGCCCGGCCGGCCGCGCCCGGGCCGGCGAGCACGCCGTCGTAGCCGGCCAGCAGCGCGTCGGTGGCGGCCACCGCCCGGGTGCGCAGCGGCAGGTCCTGGTCCGCCCGGTGCTGTTCGCCGTCGCCGTCCTCGTGGTGCCCGCCGGTGCAGGCGCACAGCAGGTGGCTGCCGGCGAGGGCGCCGAGGATCAGGAACGCCCGCCGGGTGGGGGACAGCATCGAACGGCTCCCGTCTGCCGGACGGGGAGCCGGTCGCCCCCCTCCGCTCCGTGAATCATTACCGGACCCACACAACGCCGAGTCCGGATGGACGCTATCCGTCCACTGTGACCTTGCTCGCAGCGGGGTCCGTCGGGCGGCCCGCGGTCAGGTCGGAATCGGCGTTTCGGGGGTCGGCCCGATAGGCTCTGCTCTCAGTTAGCACCTTCGACAACAGCAGACGCGCCCGAGGAGTCACCCGGATGAGCACCACCCAGACCGATCGGTTGCGCGCGCTGCTGGAGCCCCTGGCCGCCGAGGCCGGGCTGGACCTCGAAGCCGTCACCGTCACCCAGGCCGGCAGCCGCCGCCAGGTGCAGATCGACGTGGACGCCGACGGCGGTGTCGACCTCGACGCGATCGCCGAGTTCAGCCGCCACGTGGGCCAGGTGCTGGACGAGTCCGACCTGATGGGCGCCGCGCCCTACCTGCTGGAGGTCGGTTCCCCGGGTGCCGAGCGCCCGCTCTCCGAGCCCCGCCACTGGCGCCGGGCCGAGGGCCGGCTGGCCAAGGTGCACCTGACCGACGGCAAGGAGATCGTCGCCCGGGTCCTGGAGAGCGACGAGGACGGCGTGCTGGTCGAGGTCCAGCCGGTGAAGGGCCGCGGCCGTCCCAAGGAGCGCCGGCTGGCCTGGGCGGAGATCGACCGGGCCCGGGTGCAGGTCGAGTTCAACCGCAAGGACGACGAGCTGCTGGACGCGGCCGAGGACCTGGTGGACGACGCGGACGACGCCGACACCGACGGCGCGGACTTCGAGGACGACGACGCCTCCGCGGGGGCGGACGAGGGTGCGGACCGGTAGTCACCGGTCGACGAGCACTGTGAACCTGATGAGTGAAGAGGAGGCGTAGCCGTGGACATCGACATGAGCGCCCTGCGTGGGCTGGTTACCGAGAAGGGCGTTCCGTTCGACCTGCTGGTCGAGTCGATCGAGTCGGCGCTTCTCATCGCGTACCACCGCACCGAGGGCTCGCGCCGCCGGGCGCGGGTGGAGCTGAACCGCAAGACCGGTCACGTCACGGTGTGGGCGCTGGAGGACCCGGCGGAGCTGGACGAGGGCGTGGAGCCGAAGGAGTTCGACGACACCCCGAGCGGGTTCGGCCGGATCGCCGCCTCCACCGCCAAGCAGGTGATCCTGCAGCGTCTGCGGGACGCCGCGGACGACCAGACCTTCGGCGAGTACGCGGGCAAGGAGGGCGACATCGTCACCGGTGTCGTCCAGCAGGGCAACGACCCGAAGAACATCCTGGTGGACATCGGCAAGCTGGAGGCCATCCTGCCGCCGCAGGAGCAGGTCCCCGGCGAGGACTACCGGCACGGCACCCGCCTGAAGTGCTACGTGGTGGGCGTGCGCCGCGGTGTCCGCGGGCCGTCCGTGACCCTGTCGCGGACCCACCCGAGCCTGGTGAAGCGCCTGTTCGCGCTGGAGGTGCCGGAGATCGCCGACGGTTCGGTGGAGATCGCGGCGATCGCCCGCGAGGCCGGCCACCGCACCAAGATCGCCGTGTGGTCCCGCCGTGCGGGCCTGAACGCCAAGGGCGCCTGCATCGGCCCGATGGGCGGCCGGGTGCGCAACGTGATGGCCGAGCTGCACGGCGAGAAGATCGACATTGTCGACTGGTCGGAGGACCCGGCCGAGATGGTCGCCGCCGCGCTGTCGCCCGCACGGGTGACGAAGGTGGAGATCGTGGACCTGGCCCAGCGCTCCGCCCGGGTGATCGTGCCGGACTACCAGCTGTCGCTGGCGATCGGCAAGGAAGGGCAGAACGCCCGCCTGGCCGCCCGCCTCACCGGCTGGCGGATCGACATCCGCCCGGACACCGAGGTGCCCGCCGGCGAGGACCGGGAATAGCGCCGCGTACCCCGCGCTTCACCACCCGTGCTCCCCGCCCTCGGCCGGCGGGGCGGCGGCATGTCCCTTCGGAGGGGTAGACTTGATTCTGTCTGGCCGGACGCATGTCCGAGCATGCCCGGAACGCACCTGCGTGGGCTGCCGCAAGCGAGCGGCCAAGCACGAGCTGTTGCGTGTCGTTGCGGTCGAGGGCGTGTGCGTCCCCGATCCGCGCGGCACACTGCCGGGCCGGGGTGCGCATCTGCACCCCGAGCCGGGCTGCCTCGACCTCGCGGTACGCCGCCGGGCGTTCCCCAGGGCCTTCCGGCTCCAGGGTCCGCTCGACACCGACGCACTGCGGGCCTGTGTCGAGGCCCGGGCGGGCGGTTCGCCGACGCCCTGAGGAGACAGATCACCCGTAACACGCACACAGCGCACGGCGGCGGCACGCCGTGCGTCACGTCAGGTACCTCGCGAGTTGGAAGTAGGTCGAGATTGCGATGAGCACTCGATGAGTACGCGATGAGTACGCCCATGAAGTAGCGACAGTCCGGCGGACGACCACCCCGGACTCATAGACAGGAGTGAAGTGGCTAAGGTCCGGGTATATGAACTCGCCAAGGAGCTTGGCTTGGAGAGCAAGGCCGTCATGGCCAAGCTCACCGAGCTCGGCGAGTTCGTCCGTTCGGCGTCCTCGACGATCGAGGCGCCGGTCGTGCGCAAGTTGACTGATGCTCTGGGAGCGACGCCGCCGTCCGGTGGCGCGTCCGCCAAGCCCGGCCCGCGGAAGCCCGCGGCGCCCCAGCCCGCCGCCGGCGCCTCCGCGCCGCGTCCGGGCGCCCCCACCCCCGGCCCGCGGCCCGCCGCGACGCCGGGTCCCCGTCCCACCCCCGCGGCCGCCGCCCCGGCGCCGGCCGCCCCCGCGCGTCCCGCCGGTGCTCCGGCACCCGGCCCGCGCCCGGCCGCCCGTCCGGCCACGCCGGCCCCGGCGGCTCCCGCCGCCCCGGCAGCTCCGGTCGCTCCCGCGGCCGAGTTCTCCTCGCCGGCCCCGGCCGGTGGCGAGGCCGCTCCGGCGGCCCCGGCGGCTCCGGCCGCCCGTCCGGCCGCCGCGCGTCCGGCCAACCCCGCGGCCCGTCCGGGCCCGCGTCCGGCCGGCCCGCGTCCGGGCAACAACCCGTTCACCTCGAGCAACACCGGCATGGCCCGCCCCGGCGCGCCGCGTCCGGCGGGCCCGGGTGGCGGCGACCGTCCGCGTCCCGGTGGCGACCGTCCGGCCCGTCCGGGCCAGGGTGGCGCGCCGGGTGCCGGCGAGCGTCCCCGTCCGACCGGTGACCGTCCGGCCCGTCCGGGCCAGGGTGGCCCCGGTGGCGCCCCGCGTCCCGGTGGCGACCGTCCGCGTCCCGCGGCCGGCCCCGGTGGCGCCCCGCGTCCCGGCGGCGACCGTCCGCGTCCGGACGGCATGCCCCGTCCGGCCGGTCCGCGCCCCGGCGCGCCCAGCCCGTCCGGCATGCCGCGCCCGAACCCGGGCATGATGCCGCAGCGTCCGGCCGGTCCCGGCCCGCGTCCGGGCCCGCGCCCGGGTGGCGGCCCCGGCGCCCGTCCCGGTGCGCCCGGTGGCGGCGGCGCCCGTCCCGGCTTCGCCGGTCGTCCGGCCGGTCCGGGCTCGCGTCCGGCCGGTGGCGGCGGCGGCTTCGGCGGCCCCCGTCCGGGTGGCGGCGGCGGTGGCGGCGGCTTCGGTGGCGGCGGTGGCCGTCCCGGTGGCTTCGGCGGCCGTCCCGGCGGCCCGGGTGCCCGTGGTGGCACGCAGGGTGCCTTCGGCCGTGGCCCCGGTGGCCGTCCGGCCCGTGGTCGCAAGTCGAAGCGGGCGAAGCGCCAGGAGTACGAGGCCATGCAGGCCCCGTCCGTCGGTGGCGTGATGCTGCCCCGCGGCAACGGACAGACCGTCCGCCTGTCGCGTGGTGCCTCGCTGACGGACTTCGCGGAGAAGATCAACGCCAACCCGGCGGCGCTCGTCTCGGTGATGTTCAACCTCGGTGAGATGGTGACCGCGACCCAGTCGGTCTCCGACGCGACCCTCGAGATGCTGGCCCAGGAGATGGGCTTCATCCTGGAGATCGTCAGCCGGGACGACGAGGACCGCGAGCTGCTCGAGTCGTTCGACATCGACTTCGGTGCCGACGAGGGCGACGAGGACATGCTGGAGGCGCGCCCGCCGGTCGTCACCGTCATGGGTCACGTCGACCACGGTAAGACCCGCCTGCTGGACGCCATCCGCAAGACCAACGTGGTGGCCGGCGAGGCCGGTGGCATCACCCAGCACATCGGTGCCTACCAGGTGACGGCGACGGTGAACGGCGAAGAGCGTCCGATCACCTTCCTCGACACCCCCGGTCACGAGGCGTTCTCCGCCATGCGTGCCCGTGGTGCCAAGTCCACCGACATCGCGATCCTGGTGGTCGCGGCCAACGACGGTGTCATGCCGCAGACGGTCGAGGCGCTCAACCACGCCAAGGCCGCGGGTGTGCCGATCGTGGTCGCCGTCAACAAGATCGACGTCGAGGGCGCCGACCCGACCAAGGTCCGCGGTCAGCTGACCGAGTTCGGTCTGGTGGCCGAGGAGTACGGCGGCGACACCATGTTCGTCGACATCTCCGCGCGCCAGGGTCTGAACATCGACCAGCTGCTGGAGGCGGTCGTGCTGACCGCCGACGCCTCGCTCGACCTGCGGGCCAACCCGGAGCAGGACGCGCAGGGCATCGCGATCGAGGCCCACCTCGACAAGGGCCGCGGCGCCATGGCGACCCTGCTGGTCCAGCGCGGTACCCTCCGCGTCGGTGACTCGATCGTGGTCGGCGACGCCTACGGCCGCGTCCGCGCCATGCTCGACGAGAACGGCAACAGCCTCGCCGAGGCGGGCCCGTCCCGTCCGGTGCTGCTGCTCGGTCTCACCTCGGTGCCCCGCGCCGGCGACAGCTTCATCGTCGTCGACGAGGACCGCACGGCCCGCCAGATCGCCGAGAAGCGTGCCGCTCGCGACCGCAACGCGTCCTTCGCGCAGCGCCGCGTCCGGGTCTCGCTCGAAGGCTTCGAGGCGGCCCTGGCGGCCGGCAGCATCGAGAAGCTCAACCTCATCATCAAGGGTGACGTCTCCGGTTCGGTGGAAGCCCTCGAGGACGCCCTCGTCAAGCTGGACGTGGGCGAGGAGGTCGAGCTCCGGATCCTGCACCGCGGTGTGGGTGCCATCACCGAGTCCGACGTGGACCTGGCGATGGGCTCGGACGCCATCATCATCGGCTTCAACGTGCGCGCCGAGGGGCGTGCCCGTACCGCGGCCGAGCGCGAAGGCGTCGACATCCGGTACTACTCGGTCATCTACCAGGCGATCGAGGAGATCGAGGCGGCCCTCAAGGGCATGCTCAAGCCGGAGTACGAGGAGGTGCGCCTCGGTTCCGCGGAGATCCGCGAGGTGTTCCGTTCCTCCAAGTTCGGCAACATCGCCGGTGTGCTCGTCCGCGAGGGCATCATCCGACGCAACACCAAGGCCCGCCTGCTGCGCGACGGCAAGGTCGTGGCGGAGAACCTCAACATCGAGGGTCTGCGCCGCTTCAAGGACGACGCGACCGAGGTCCGTGAGGGCTTCGAGGCCGGTGTGACCCTCGGGTCGTTCAACGACATCAAGGTCGAGGACGTCATCGAGACCTACGAGATGCGCGAGAAGCCGCGCTCGTAGCGGGTGCGTACGGGGCCGGTCGACGGGGGGTGAATTCCCGTCGACCGGCCCCGCTCTCGCTGTGTAGGGTCCACGTACGTCCGCCCCTCGTGGGCGGTCCCTACGAGGCCTCCAGGTCGGCGAGACCTGCCTTACATGTTCGTGGGAACACTCACCTTCGACCTGCTCCTGGGCGACGTCCACTCGCTCAAGGAGAAGCGTTCGATCGTGCGGCCGATCGTGGCCGAACTGCAGCGCAAGTACAGCGTGTGCGCTGCCGAGACAGGGAACCAGGAGCTGCACCGCAGGGCCGAGATCGGCCTGGCGGTGGTGTCCGGCGAAGCCGGGTACGTGACCGAGATCCTGGACAGCTGTGAGCGGCTCGTCGCCGGCCGCCCCGAAGTGCAACTGCTCTCCGCCCGGAGACGGTTCCACAACGACGACGATGACTGAGAGCGGCGACGGTGGTGCCCAGGCGCCACCGTCACAGAGCCGAGGACCGAGAGCGCCCACAAGGCTGGGCGCGGGCAGGTACTTTGGGGCATGGGCCCCGCCGGGCGAGTGTTGTCCCGGATACCGAGCCCACCGCACGAGGAGGCAACGTGACCGACACCGCTAGGGCGCGCAAGCTCGCAGACCGCATCCAGGTGGTCGTGGCCGAGACCCTGCAGCGCCGGATCAAGGACCCGCGGCTGGGCTACGTGACCATCACGGACGCCCGGGTCACCGGGGACCTGCGCGAGGCCACCGTCTTCTACACCGTCTACGGGGACGAGACCGAGCGCCAGGCCAGCGCCGCGGCGCTGGAGAGCGCCAAGGGCGTGCTCCGCTCCGAGGTCGGCAAGCAGACCGGGGTGCGCTTCACCCCGACGCTGACCTTCGTGGCCGACGCACTGCCCGACAACGCCAAGAACATCGACGACCTGCTCGACCGGGCGCGTCAGTCCGACGCGGCGGTCCGCACCGTCGCCGCCGGCGCCAGCTACGCCGGGGAATCCGACCCGTACCGGGTGCCGGGCTCCGAGCGTGACGACGCGGACGAGGACGAGTAGTCATGGCGGGCGAGCCGGCAGTGGCCGGCACCACCCCGGGGGCGACCTCCACCAGTACGGTGGAGGGCGCCCTCGCGGTGCTTCCGGGCCCGCGGGCCGAGGCACCGGGGCTGGAGCACGAGTGGCAGCGGGCGGTGGCGGCGATCGGCCGCGCCTCGGTGATCGACCTGATCTGCCACATCAACCCGGACGGTGACGCGCTCGGCTCCGCCCTGGCGGCCGGCCTCGCGCTGCGCTCGCTCGGCCACCGGGTCCGGGTGTCCTTCGGCGACGACCCGCAGGTGATCCCGGAGTCGCTGTCCTTCCTGCCCGGCCAGGAGCTGCTGGTGCCCGCCGCCGAGGTGCCCGAGGTGCCGGAGCTGGTGCTCTGCTTCGACGTGGCCGCCGAGAGCCGGCTCGGGCTGCTGCACGCCAAGGCCTTCGCCGCCCCGGTGCTGGTGGTCATCGACCACCACGCCTCCAACCCCGGCTTCGGCACCCACCGGCTGATCGACCCGACCGCCCCCGCCACCGCGGTGCTGGTCGACGAGCTGCTGCGCCGCCTCGGCGTGCCGCTCGACCAGCAGCTGGCGACCTGCCTGTACACCGGCGTGGCCACCGACACCGGCTCCTTCCGCTACGCCGCCACCACGCCCGCCACCCACGAGCTGGCCGGCCGGCTGCTGGCCACCGGCATCCGCCACGACGAGATCTCCCGGCAGCTGTGGGACACCTCGTCCTTCGGCTACCTCAAGGTGCTCGGCGCCGCGCTCGACCGGGCCCGCTACGAGCCCGAGCAGGCCGGCGGCCGCGGGCTGGTGTGGACCTGGGTGCCGTACCAGGACCTGGTGCTGTACGGCGTCACCGTCGAGGAGCTGGAAGGCCTGATCGACGTGCTGCGCCGCCCGGCCGAGGCCGAGGTCGCCCTGGTGCTCAAGCAGGACCCGGACGGCACGCTGCGCGGCTCCAGCCGCTCCCGGGGCACCGTGGACGTGGCCGCGGTCTGCGCCGAGCTGGGCGGTGGCGGGCACGTCTACGCAGCCGGGTTCGCCGCCCGCGAGGACGTGCCGGCCACCATGGACCGCTTCCGGGCGGCGCTCGACCGGCAGGGGTAGCCCTCCTCGGCGCTCCCGCGCCCCCGGATGCCCCGACCCGCCCCGTCCGGTGCCGGGGGTGCTTCCGGCGGCAGCCCGCGCGCCCCGCGCGTCCGCACGCGCCCCCGACCGACCCCGCACGAACCGCCCGTCCCCCGTACCGCCCGTACAGAGAAGAGCCCATGAAGCGCAAGGGAACCGGCCCCGACGGCCTGGTCATCGTCGACAAGCCGGAAGGCATCACCTCGCACGGCGTGGTGGCCAAGCTGCGCTGGCTGGCCGGCACCAGGAAGGTCGGCCACGCCGGCACCCTGGACCCGATGGCCACCGGCGTGCTGGTGATCGGGGTGGAGCGGGCCACCCGGCTGCTCGGGCACCTGATGCTCACCGCCAAGACCTACGAGGCCACCATCCGGCTCGGGCAGACCACCGTCACCGACGACCGGGAGGGCGAGGTGACCGCCTCCGCCCCGGCCGGGGAGGTCACCGCCGAGGCCGTCGATGCCGGGATCGCCGCGCTCACCGGCGAGATCATGCAGGTGCCGTCCAAGGTCAGCGCCATCAAGATCGACGGCAAGCGCTCCTACGCCCGGGTGCGCGAGGGCGAGGACTTCGAGCTGGCCGCCCGGCCGACCACCGTGCACTCCTTCACCGTGCACGAGCGCCGCCCCGCCGTCGCCGAGGACGGCACCCCCGTGCTCGACCTGGACGTCACCGTCGAGTGCTCCTCCGGCACCTACATCCGGGCGCTCGCCCGCGACCTGGGCGAGGCGCTCGGCGTAGGCGGCCACCTGACCGCGCTGCGGCGCACCAGGGTCGGCCCGTACGGCGTGGAGTCCGCCCGCACGCTGGAGCAGCTGGAGGAGAAGCTGGAGGTGCTGCCGATCGCCGAGGCGGCCGCCGCGGCCTTCCCGCGCTGGGACATCGACGCCGAGCAGGCCCGGCTGCTCTCCAACGGGATGAAGCTCAAGGCCCCGGGCCTGGACGTGCCGGGCCCGATCGCGGTCTTCGACCCGGACGGGCGCTTCCTGGCCCTGGTGGAGGAGCACGGAGCGACCGCCCGGCCGGTCGCCGTCTTCGTGGGCTGACCGTCCGGCCGGTCGCCGTGCTCATCGGCCGACCACCCCGTCGAGGCCGCCGTCCGGATCCCGGGCGGCGGCCTTCCGCCTGTCCGCAGCCCCCGCCACCCGCCCGTTTTCACCCCCACGAGGGAGCGCGCGAGGTGAAACACCGTGGTGAACGGCGTGGGCGCGGTGGTGCGCCCGCCGCGCGGGGCAGGCTCCCCGCGGCGGTTACGGCAGCCACGGCGGGCCCGGTGCGGCGCCCGACCGGCCGGTGCGGGAGGCGGAAACGGGGATGGCCGGAAGGTGTTCCGGTGCGGCGGCGGATCCGGCGCAGGCACTGCTGCTGGTCCGGGATCCGGACGGACGGCTGCGCGGGCTCGGGTTCCTCGCGGACCGCCAGGGCACCGTGGTCACCGCCCACGAGACCGTGGCCGGCCTCGACCGGGTGGTGCTGCACACCCCCGGCGGCCAGAGCCGGGTGCTCGGCGCGGACAGCATCGATCCGCTGCCCGACCACGCCCTGGCGCTGCTGCGGACGGAGTCGGTGGGCGGCCTGCCCGGCCCGGCACTGCCGATCGCGGCCCGCGCGGGGGAGTGGCCGGTGCTGGTGGTCCGGGACGGCGGGAGCCCGCCGCTGCCGGGCGGGGTGCTCGGCCGGGCCGCCGCCGGCTACCCCTGGGAGGAGCACTTCCTGACCGTGCCCGGGGCCCTGCTGCTCCAGCCGGACCGCCCCGGTGCCCCGCCCCCGCTCGCCGGCGCGCCGGTGCTGGACGCCGAGACCGGCGCCGTGCTCGGCGTGGTCGCGCCCGGCCTGCGGACCAGCCGCCCCGGTGTCCTGGTGGCCGCCCCGCTGGGCCCGGCCGGCCACCCCGCGGGGCCGCCGGCCGGGCTGCTCGCCGAGCTGCTGGAGCGCAACGCGGCGCAGGTGCCGGCCTTCGGGCGGGCGCTCAACCTGGCCGGGCTGCTCCAGCTCGGGTCCGTCCAGCTCGGCACGGCGACCGCCGGGCCCGGGCGGATCGCGGCGCTCGCGGCGGACCGGGTCGACCGCTGCGACGGGATCTGCGGGGAGGAGCCCCAGCTGCCCGTCACCGTCCTGCTCGGCGCCCCGGGCAGCGGGCGGACCACCGAACTGGCCGCCCTCGTGGTGCGGCGGACCGGCGGCCCCCGGCCGCTGCCCACGCTCTGGCTGCGCGGCGCCGACCTGGACCGGGCGGACGGGTCGCCGGCCGCTCCGGTCGCCCGCGCGCTGGCCCGGGCCGCCGGGTTGCTCGGGGTGCCCGCGCCGGATCCCGACGAGGCGGCCCGGATCGCCGCGCGGGCCGGGCGTCCGCTGCTGGTGGTGCTGGACGCGCCGGAGGAGGCGCCGGACACCCCGCCGCCCGGCTGGCTGGCGGCCGGCGCCGAATGGCTCGCCGACACCGGCGCCCGGCTGCTGACCGCCGCCGGCCCGGACGGCTGGGAGCGGCTGGCCGCCGGCCGCTCCGGGGCCCGGGTGCACTGGCTCGGCCCGCTGCCCGCCGACGCCGCGGCCCGCGCCGCCCGCCGCTACGGCGTGCCGGCCGACCGGCTGGGCCCGGCCGAGGCGGTCCACCCGCTGGCGGTCCGGCTGGCGGGGGAGCTGGCCGCGGCCGGGGTGGCGGGCCCGGTGCCGGGGCGGGACGACCTGTTCGCCGCCCACCTGGACCTGCAGTGCCTGCGGGTGGCCCGCCGGCTCGCCGCCGGGGCCCGGGCGCGGCGCTCCGGGGCGCACCGCCGGGGCGCCCCACCACCGGCCGGGGAGGACACCGGACGGGTCCGGCGGCTGGCCGCGGTGGTGGCCGGCCGGGTGCACGAGGCGGCCCGGACGATGCTCGGCACCGGCCACGGCGGGCTGGCCGCCGAGGAGTTCGACCGGCTGTTCCCGACGGCGGGCGGCTGGAGCGCGGCCGTCCTGTCCGAGGGGCTGTTCGTGCCGGCCGGCCCGGGTTTCCGGATGCCGCACGAGGAGGTGTCCGACTGGCTGCAGAGCCTGCACCTGGACCTGGACGGCGCGCTGCGGCTGCTGCTCGCCGACGGAGCTCCGCACGAGCCGGCGGACGCGCACCAGCCCGCCGATCGGGACCAGCCTGCAGACCGGCACGAGCCCGCCGACCGGCACGAGCCCGCCGACCCGCACCAGCCGCCCGACGCGGACGGCCCGGCCGACGGCAGCCCCGGCCCGGCGTCGCACGGCGTCCCCCGGCACCGGATCGGTCCGGTGGCGGCGGCGCTCGGCCGGCTGGCCGCCACCGACGGGGCGCCGGCCCTGGACGCCTGGCTGCACCGCCTGAGACAGGCCCTGGAGGCCGCCGAGCCCGGCAGCGAGCGCGACTGGTGGGCCGGGCGCCTGCTCGCCGAGGTGCTCCCGGCCAGCCCCGAACCCGCGGTCCACCTGGCCCTGCTCGACCTGCTCGCCGAACGGGCCCCCCGGGACCCGCGGTTCGGGCCCGCCTTCTGGTCGGCGCTGGCCCTCGCCCCGCCCGAGCGGCTGGCGCTGATCGGCCGCCTGGTCCGGGCGGACGGCCCCGGGCAGCCCTTCGCCACCGTCGCCGCCGAGCTGCTGATGGCGTCCCCGCGCACGGTGATCCCGCTGCTCTGCGCCTGGTTCGAGGGCTCCGGGCCGGCCGCCGACCTCGCCGCCGAGCTGCTCCTCGCCCACCGCCGCCTCGCGCTGGACGACCTGACGGAGGCTCTGGTGGCGGCCGCGCACCCCAGGGCCGACGTGCTGCTCGGCCGGCTCGCCGCCGAGGAGCCGTCCGCGCTCTGCCGGGCGGTCGACCGCTGGAGCCACGACCCGCGCCCGGAGCGGCACGTCGCCGCCGCGGTGCACGCGCTGCGCACCGCGCCGCACGCGAGCGGCTCGGGGCAGCGGCTGCTGCGGCACACCGCCCGGGTGCTGCTGGCCCGGGAGGAGGAGCCGGCGCTGCACGGGGCCGCGCTGGCCCTGCTGGTCCAGGACGAGGTGACCCGGGCCGAGGTGCTGGCCGGGGCGCTGGCGGCGTACCGGGCCGACGACCCGTTCGTCACGGCGCCGGTGCTGGCGGGGGCGCTGGCGGAGCGTCCCGAGGCGGTGCTGACGGCCTTTCGGGAGCGGCTGGGCAGGCCGGGGGCGGCGACGGGGCCCGCGCTGCGGGTGCTGGCCGAGGCGGCCGAGCCCGCGGTGGCCCGCCAGGGCATGCTGCTGGTCGCCGAGCTGCTCCGGGACCGGCCGGGCCGGGCCGGGCTGCTGGCCGACTACCTGGACGGGCTGCTGGCGCGCGGCCGGGACGTCCGGCCGCTGGTGGCCGAGGTGATCACCGCCCCGCCCGCCGCCCGGCGGGCCCTGGCCCTGCTGCTCGCGGTGCCCGCGGACCAGGAGCGCGGGCGCCTGCTGGACGCCCTGCTGGCCGCCGAGCGGGACCAGCAGGTGCTCACCGCGGTGCTGGAGGCCCTGGTGGAGCGGGCCGGCGAGTACCGGCCGGGGCGGCTGCGGGAGCTGGTCCGGCGGATCGGTGGCCGCTGGTCCGGGGCGGACGCGCTGCTGGTGCGCTGCGCGGGTCGCTCGGCCGCCTTCGCGCTGCTGCTGGCCGAGTGGCCGGCGGCGGAGCCACCGCCGCCCGGCGGCCCGCTGCTGGCCCGGATGCGGGCGCTGGCGGCGGCCGGGCGCGACCCGCAGTACGCCGCGGCCCAGGCGGAGCGCGGCGGCCCGCTCCCGGCGCCGCGCTCAGCGGCCGTTCCGGTGCCGAAGCCGGGACGGGCGCATGGCACGCTATAGGGGATCAGGTTTGGGTGTTCGAGTGCGCCGGGCGTGCAAGGCACGGCGACCACGGCAGAGGAACAAGGAGCGGTCAGGGTGCAGCGCTGGCGTGGCCTGGAGGAGATCCCCGGGGACTGGGGGCGCAGCGTCGTCACCATCGGATCGTTCGACGGTGTGCACCGCGGGCATCAGCTGATCATCAGCCGGGTGGTGGAGCGCGCCCGCGAGCTGGGCGTCCGGTCGGTGGTGGTGACCTTCGACCCGCACCCCAGCGAGGTGGTCCGGCCGGGCAGTCACCCGCCGCTGCTGGCACCGCAGCCCCGCCGCGCGGAGCTGATCGAGGAGCTCGGGGTGGACGCGGTGCTGGTGCTGCCGTTCACCCTGGAGTTCTCGAAGGAGTCGCCGGAATTCTTCGTCCAGCAGGTGCTGGTGGACGCGCTGCACGCCCGGCTGGTGGTGGAGGGGCCGAACTTCCGCTTCGGTCACCGGGCCGCCGGCAACGTGGAGCTGCTCGCCGAGCTCGGCCGGGCGGACGACTTCGAGGTCGAGGTGGTGGACCTCCAGGTGCGCGGCGCGGCCGGGGGCGGTGAGCCGTTCTCGTCCACCCTGACCCGCCGCCTGGTGGCCGCCGGTGACCTGGTCGGCGCCGCCGAGGTGCTCGGCCGGCCGCACCGGGTGGAGGGCGTCGTGGTGCGCGGGGCGCAGCGCGGCCGCGAGCTCGGCTACCCGACCGCCAACGTCGACACCGTCCCGCACAGCGCCGTCCCCGGGGACGGCGTGTACGCGGGCTGGCTGGTGACCGACGGACCCCTGCTGCCGGACGGCGGCCAGGGCGGCCGGATGCCGGCGGCGATCTCGGTCGGCACCAACCCGACCTTCGACGGCACCGCGCGCACCGTCGAGGCGTACGCCATCGACCGGGTCGGGCTGGACCTCTACGGCCTGCACGTCGCGGTGGAGTTCCTCACCTACCTGCGCGGGATGGAGAAGTTCGACTCGATCGACGCGCTGCTGGAGCGGATGGCCGACGACGTGAAGCGTGCCCGCGAGCTGACCGAGGCGCCCTGACCCCGGCTCAGGACGCACGAAGGCCTCGGCCCGCCGGACGGATCGTCCGGCGGGCCGAGGCCTTCGTGGCTGCCGCTACTGCTGCTGCGGGTAGCCGTACCCGGGCGGGGGCGGCTGTTGGCCCTGGTCCTGCGGCGGCGGGTACCCGTAGCCGGGCTGGCCGGGGCGGCCCTGCTGGAGCCACTCCTGCGGCGGCTGCTGGGACCCCTGCTGCGGGTGGCCCTGCTGCTGCGGGTAGCCCGGCGGCGGGGCCTGGCCGGGCTGCGGCGCCCACGGCGCGCCGGGGGCCGGGGCGCCGGGGTAGCCGCCCTGCTGGGGGTAGCCCTGCTGCTGCGGGTACCCGGGCGGGGGCTGCTGCTGCGGGTAGCCCTGCTGGGGGTAGCCCTGGGCCTGCCAGCCGCTGCCCTGCTGGGCCCGCGCGATGTCCTCGCCGACCAGGGTGGCCAGCTCGAAGTAGGCGTCCCGGACCTTCGGCCGCATCATCTGCAGGTTGACCTCGGCGCCGGCCGCCAGGCTCTCGTCGAAGGGCACCACCACGACGCCGCGGCAGCGGGTCTGGAAGTGCGCGACGATGTCCTCGATCTTGATCATCTTGCTGGTCTCGCGGACCCCGGAGACCACCGTGATGCTGCGCTGCACCAGGTCCGCGTAGCCGTGCGCGGACAGCCAGTCCAGCGTGGTGGAGGCGCTGCTGGCACCGTCCACGCTTGGGGTGGCGACCACGATCAGCTGGTCGGCGAGGTCGAGCACCCCGCGCATCGCGCTGTACAGCAGGCCGGTGCCGGAGTCGGTCAGGATGATCGGGTAGTGCTGGCCGAGCACCTCGATGACCTGGCGGTAGTCCGAGTCGTCGAAGGTGGTGGAGACCGCCGGGTCCACGTCGTTGGCGACGATCTCCAGGCCGGAGTTGAGGTCCTGCGAGGTGAACTGCCGGACGTCCATGTAGCTGCGCAGGTGCGGGATGGCCGTCACCAGGTCGCGGATGGTCGCGCCGGTCTGGCGCTTGATCCGGCGGCCGAGCGTGCCGGCGTCCGGGTTGGCGTCGATCGCCACCACCTTGTCCTGCCGCTCGCTGGCCAGGGTGGCCCCGAGCGAGGTGGTGGTGGTGGTCTTGCCGACGCCGCCCTTGAGGCTGATCACCGCGATCCGGTAGCAGGTCATCACCGGGGTGCGGATCAGCTCCAGCTTGCGCGCCCGGTCGGCCTGGGCCGCCTTGCCGCCGAACTGGAACCGCGGCTGCTGCCGCTGCGCCTTCGGCTGGCCGCGCAGCAGCCGGTCCGAGGAGAGCTCGACCGCGGCGGTGTAGCCGAGCGCCGCGCCGTGCGCGGTCGGCTGCTGGCCGCCGCCCTGGAACGCGGCCGGGGCCTGCGGCATGCCCTGCTGCTGCGGGTATGCCGGCGGCGGCTGCTGCTGGTACTGCGCGGGCTGCGGCCAGCCGCCCTGACGCGGGTCCGCGACCGGGGGCGCCGGCTGCTGCTGGGGCGCCTGCTGCTGCGGCGCCCACGGCTGGCCCTGCTGGGGCTGCCCCTGCTGCGGGACGTGCTGGGGCGGGACCTGCTGCGGGTAGGGCTGGCCCTGCTGGACCGGCGGCACCTGCACCGGCGGCTGCTGGTACGCCTGCGGCGGACCGGCCTGCGCGGCCTGCGCGGCCTGGTCGGGGGTCGGCCAGGCCTGCGGAGGCTGCTGCTGCTGCTGCGGGGCGGGCGCCGGCACCGGAGCGGGCGCCGGCTCTTCGGGCGCGGCCTGCGGCGGCACCGCGGCGGTCGCGGTGGCGGCCGGGGGCTGCTCCGCCACCGCGGGCGCCGGAGCGGGGACGGGCGCGGGGGCCGCGACTGCCTCCGGCGCGAGGGGCGTCGGGGCGACGGGGGCCGGAGCGGGAGCGGTCGGAGCGGGAGCGACCGGGGCCTGGGCGACGGGTTCGGCGGTGACCGGGGCCGGCGTGACGGGGGCCGGCGCGGCCTGCTGCTGCGGCACCGCGACCGGCGGCGCCGCGGCCTGCGGCGGGGCGGCGGCCTGCGGGGCCGGGGCCGGCGCGGGCACCGGAGCCGGGGCGGGAGCGGGGGCCGCGGGCGCACCGTCCGAACTCTGGGTGTACCAGGACGGTGGCGTGTAGTCAGGGGCGTCGGACCAGTCGTCGTCGTCCTCCGCCGCGTTGTCGCCGACGTAGACGCCGTCCCGATCGCTGCTCACTTTGGCTCCCTCGTTTTCGCCGCCGCTGTGCGCGGTACCGTCGGCAACAAGACTAGGACGTGATCCGTGGTCATCAGAAGGCGGTATCCATCTCACCTCGTGCCGGACGGGCCGGGAACGGGCTCCGCGGACGGACCGCACCGGTGCCCGTCCGGCTGGCCAAGCACCCGTGCCGGCCCGCCTGAGGGGGCGGGCCGGCACGGGTCGGGCCGTCGTGCGGGGCGCCGGGTCAGTCCATCCGGCGCGGGGCGCCGAGCACCTGGGCCTCGGCCTCACCCGGGTTGGTCATCACGTACTGCCGGCGCATCCTGGTCGCCCACAGCGTGATGTTGTCGCCGAGCGTCGGCAGCGCCTCGACCTCCGCGGTGCCCAGCGACAGCAGCCGGCCGACCAGGTCGGCCTCCTGCGGGGAGATCCGCTGCAGCCCGACCAGGTCCGCCGCGTTCAGCACCCGGGAGGCGTTCGGACCCAGGTACGGCAGCAGCGTCAGGGTGGTCTGCCACGGCGTGGCGGACAGCCGGCTGCGCGCCGGGCGGGCGCCGAGGTCGCGGACCACCAGCACCGGCGAGGCCACCGAGGCGCCCTGCGCGCCGAGCCGGCCGACCTGGTGCACCGTCACGCACGGCTGCCCGCCGCCCGCCGCCTGCGCCATCGGCGCCCAGGCCTGCGGACGACCGGTCTCCACCGCGACCCGGGCGCCGGTGGCGGCCGCCCGCAGCGCGACGATCTGCGCCGTCCACATGCCGCCGACCAGCACCACCTCGTACGAGGAGGGCCGGAACAGCCCGATCACGGCGGGCTGCTGCTGGGGGTCGACGCCGATCAGCACCCCGTCGTCGCCGACCGGGAACGCCAGCGCCCCCAGGTCCTCGGTGGTCAGGACGTGCTTCTCCCGGCTGGGACCGCGCAGGCCGAAGCCGGGACGGATCCGGGGCGCCGGCGGCTGGTCGGCGCCGGGCTGCGGCGGGGCCTGGGTGGGGTAGTTCTGATAAGCCATCAGGAAGTCCCTCCCAGGGGCAGCGTGGCGAGCAGGCCGGGCGCCTGCTCCAGGTCGAGGCGGGTCAGGCCGACGCCGGCGCTCTGCGCCCGCGACTCCACCAGACGACCGATCTGGGCGACCTCGCTCTCGCTGCGCCCGGTCACCCGGACGTGGCCGCTGATCGCCACCGAGCCGCCCAGCCCGCGACCCGCGGTCAGGCTGAAGGTGCTGGCCAGCGCGGGCGAGCCGGTGACCAGGTTGACCAGGTCGGGGGCGGAGATCCGGCCGGGCGCGCCACCGGGGCGGCTGAGCTGCGGCCACTTGGAGATCCAGTACGTGCTGTGCCAGCGGTCGTCGATCCGCCAGAACTTGCCGCTCTCCTGGGTCCGGCGGGCGCCGAGGCCGCCGCCGCCGGTGCCCTGCCGGCCCGCCACCGCCATCGGGTTGGCGCAGATCGAGATGGCGAGCGCCGCGATCAGCTCGCGCTCGTCCAGCACGGTGGCGGTGAACCCGGCGCTGTTGAGCCGGCCGGCCAGCTGGTCGGTGACCCGCTGGAGCGCCTTGCGGGCGCCCTCCTCGCCGCCGCCGCGGGCCAGCACCGCGTCGGCCGCCTGCTCCGGGTCGAGCTTCAGGGCGACCCAGGTGAGCCGCAGGCCCGGGGTGGTCAGACCGTCCGGCAGCTGGTGGTAGGCGCGGGAGGCGAGCGACTGCTCCGGCAGGTGCGGGGCCGGCGCCGGCTGGGTGTGCTGCACCAGCTGCACCGACTCCAGGTTGATGTCGTCCACCTGGAGGGCCGAGCAGACCACGTCCAGCGGCAGCGGCAGCGCCGTCCGGTGCGGGCGCAGCGGCTGGTCCTTGGCCTGCACCAGCAGCACCGAGGTCAGGAACGTGCCGTCCCCGACCATGCCGGTCTCGCGGCGCATCGGGCGGCCGTCGCCGAGGTCGGTCTCGGTCGCGTGGGTGTAGGTCCGCAGCGCCGGCTCCAGTTCGAGCGCGGGCGCCAGGGCCGGGTCGGTGCCGGGCGGCGGCACGTTGTACTGCGCCTCGCGGCGGCGGGACTTCAGGGCGAGCCGCACCCGGATGCCCTCGCCGGCGGGCCGGCCGGCCAGCGGCAGCAGGGCCACGACCACCAGCAGGACGGCGGGCACCGCGAAGGCGCCCGCCATCATCGGGCTGATCGTCCAGCCGACCGCGACCAGGGCGGCGGCGACCTCGAGCAGCACGAGCTGCTGCAGCCGCAGGCGGCTGGTCAGCAGCCCCGGTCGCGGGTGGAC
This sequence comes from Kitasatospora sp. NPDC094015, assembly GCF_040304075.1. NCBI lineage: Bacteria > Bacillati > Actinomycetota > Actinomycetes > Kitasatosporales > Streptomycetaceae > Kitasatospora > Kitasatospora sp. NPDC094015. The sequence goes on along the minus strand of NZ_JBEOUL010000040.1, from coordinate 4,279 downwards.
CTTCGGCGTGACCGCGCCGGTCGGCGCGGGAGCCGGCCGGCTCCTCCGGCCGTGGTCACGGTCGCCCGACGTTCGGCCGTGCGATGTGCTGCGTCGCGCAGGAGCGGACTGGCTTGGCATCCCCCGAGTGGCCCTCTCTGATCAGATATCACGGCCCGGTTGGCCGGTCGGCGAACCGTACCCGTACCGTACTCACCGTCTGCTGCCGCATCGTAGAGGGTTGGCCGGGGCACTCGCCCGCCGGGTGGCAGACTCGCGCACTGCGGACGAGTGCTGACGAACGCACAGATGTCGGTCATACAGGGGAGACGACAAGCATGGCATCACGCCGGGACGAGCTGAACGCCTACACCTTCGCACGCAAGCGGATGGTGGGTGCCTTCCTGCAGCCCAGCGGCGGCGGGAACGACGAGGACGCGCCCCGGCCGGTGCGGGCGGTGCTGCCGAGCTTCGTGGTGGCCGCGGTGGCGGTGGCCGGCTTCGGCATGTGGGGTGTGATCAAGCCCGCGGCGCCGGTGAACTGGGACAGCGGCAAATACATCATCCAGGCCAAGGAGTCCACCACCCGGTACGTGGTGCTGAAGGACCCCAAGAACGGCGACATGGTGCTGCACCAGGTGCTCAACATGTCCTCGGCCCGGCTGGTGCTGCCCGCCGGCGCGACCGTGATGCCGGTCGCCGACAGCGTGCTGGACAAGTACAAGAACCGCGGCGCGACCATCGGCATCCCCTACGCGCCGGACCGGCTGCCGAAGGCGGACGACGCGGGCAAGGCCAAGAAGTGGTCGGTCTGCGACCGCCCGGGCAACGCCGACGACGCCCAGGTGGCGATCGGCCAGTCGGTGTTCGTCGCCGCCGGCCAGGAGTCCGAGGAGCTGGCCAAGCCGGGCGAGATGCTCGCCGACGGCGAGGCGCTGTTCGTCCAGGAGCCCGGCCAGCCCGGCAGCAAGTACCTGGTGGACGCCAAGGGCGTGCGTCACGCGGTCGGCCGGGCGGGGGCCACCGACAGCGACCAGACGGCGATGGAGGCGGCGCTGTTCGGCGGCAACTCCAAGCCGCAGCAGGTCACCGCGGAGTGGCTGGCCACGCTGGAGAACGGCAAGGCCGTGACCTTCCCGGTGATCCCGGGCTACGTGACCGGCAAGACCACCCCGTCCTCGGTGCCGGTCTCCGACAAGGCCGAGCGCCGGGTCGGGCGGGTGCTGCAGTTCCAGGACCGGTACTTCGTGGTCGGTGTCGACCAGCTGTACACGGTGACGCCGTTCCAGGCCGAGCTGCTGCTCAACTGGCCGGGCCTGGCGACGGCGTACGACCAGAAGGCGCCGAAGCCGTTCCAGCTCACCCCGGCCGACCACGCGGAGCTGACCCCGCTGATGGACGCGACCCGGATGGCGGCGACGCCGGACATGCCCACCACCAAGATCGAGAAGGCGGCCAACTCCGGGACCGGCAGCGGCTCCCGCTCGGTGATCTGCAGCACCTTCGAGGGCATCGAGAAGAACACCGTCAAGCGCTCGGTCTGGGCCGGCACCTCGTACCCGGCCACGGTCGCCGCCGGCTCGCTCAGCGCGCACGTGACGCCGGGCCACGGGCTGCTCTACCGCGCCGTCGACAACGTCGGCCAGGACAGCTCGGGCAGCGACTTCCTGATCACCGAGACCGGCCTGCGCTACTCCCTGCCGAACAACAACGACGGCCCCACCGGCACCGCCGCCAACCCGTCCGCCTCTGCGGCCGCGGCCCCGCCCGGGGACAAGACCGAGGGCAACGAGGCGCAGGCGCGGCTCGGTTACAAGGACGTGGCGCCGATCCTGGTGCCGGTCGCCTGGTCGAAGCTGGTGCCGGGCGGCGGTGTGCTGAACACCTTCGCGGCCACCCAGCCGCAGAACGCGTGACGAAGCGTCACTCCACGCGTGGGCGTTGTGTCATGGTCTGGTAACTACCCGCCTCCCGGTGTTGGGGGTATTGCGCCGGAGAGCTAAAGTTCTCTGGGACATCACGCCGTGGTGTCCGACGGGTAGACCGTGCCAGGACTATCCGGATGAAGTCTGTTCTCATGGGGGACGGTGGATCATGGCTGGTCAGTTCAGGACGACCGCTGAGGAGATGAACGCGTTCGCCAACCGCATCGGCGAGGTGAACGCGCAGGTGCAGGGTGAGATCGGGAAGCTGAACTCGCTCGTCGACCAGATCGCTTCCGGCTGGCAGGGTGCGGCCGCCGCCGCCTACCAGCAGATGCAGTCGCGGTTCAACGAGGACGCGAACGCGCTGAACAAGGTGCTCGACGAGATCAAGCAGGCGATCGAGGCCACCACGAAGCTCTACGCCGCGACCGAGCAGGACCAGCAGTCCTCGCTGTCCGGCATCGGTGGCTGAGCCCTCCCGGGCGTACCGCATCCCAAGCCATGACCGCGGAGCCCGCGCCGGGCTCTGACGGTCGCATCGACAAGGAGAGACCATGTCCGGGAACAACGGCATTCTCGTCAATTTCTCGACCATCCAGAACGCGAGCTCCGAGGTCCGGCAGACCGCCGCGCGCATCCAGTCGCAGCTCGACGACCTGAAGTCCGGCGTGCAGCGCATCGCGTCCAGCTGGGAGGGCTCGGCCCAGGAGGGCTACCAGGCCCGCCAGGCGCAGTGGGACGCCAAGGCCGCCGACCTCCAGCAGGTGCTCGGCCAGATCGCCACGGCGCTGGACAACGCGGCGCAGAGCTACCAGGCCACCGAGCAGAAGAACGCCTCGGTCTGGAGCTGACGCGCGGTCCCCGGGCCGGGGCCGGGGGACAGCACAGGCTCGACGGTAGGGCGGGCGTCCGGCAGGGCGCCCGCCCTTCGCGCGTCGCACCGGCGCGCACGGCATCGTGTGGAACAGAGGGGTGGACAGGTGTCGTTGGGTACGTACCGCAGGGCGGCCTCGGTGTGCGTGGTGCTGGGAGTGGTCGGCGCGCTCGCCGCCGGGCCCGCCTGCGCGGCACCGTCGGACACCCCGGCGGCCGGCGGGGGCGCGCCGATCTCCATAGCCGCGGCCGGTGACTGCACCTTCCCGTCGCAGGTGGTGGCGAGCACCCCGTGGGCCCTGCAGCGGGTGCTGCTGGACGAACTGTGGAACGCCGGCACCGGTAACGGGGTCTCCGTCGCGGTGATCGACACCGGGGTGGACAACGCCAACCTCCAGCTCAAGGACAAGGTGGTCGACGGCGGTTCGTTGCTCAAGGACCGCCAGACCGGGGCCTCGGACGGCGGCAACGGCTTCTCCGACAAGGTCGGCCACGGCACGAAGGTGGCCGGCATCATCGCCGCCCGGCCGATGAACGGCACCGGCTTCGTCGGCCTGGCGAAGGACGCCACGATCCTGAGCGTCCGGCAGAACGACAGCGACGGCAACGGCGACGTCAGCTCGCTGATCGCGGCGATCGACATCGCGGTCGCCAAGGGCGTCAAGGTCATCAACATCTCGCAGGACGTCCGCGCCACCGGCGAGGAGGGCACCTTCGCCTTCAAGGACGACCTGAAGGCGGCGCTCCAGCGGGCCGAGGCTCAGAAGATCGTGGTGGTGGCCTCCTCGGGCAACGACGGGCACGAGGGCGACACCTTCCCGGCGGCCTTCGACACCGTGCTCGCGGTGGGCGCCTCGGACCGCAACAACGAGCGGGCCCAGTTCTCCCAGTACGGCAAGTTCCTGGACGTGGTCGCGCCCGGGGTGGACATGCTCTCCACCGTGCCGGCCGGCGGCCACTGCGTGGACAACGGCACCAGCTTCTCGACGCCGTACGTGGCGGGCGTCGCCGCGATCCTCAAGGGCATGTACCCGGACTGGACGGCCGCGCAGGTCCGGGCCCGGATCGAGCAGAGCGCCCAGCGCAACGAGCGGGGCTGGAACAAGTTCATCGGCTGGGGCGTGGTCGACCCGGTCAAGGCCGTCCAGGGCGGCGCCCAGCAGGACCCGGTGCCGCACGAGGACGCCGCGGTCAAGCTGGACTCGGCGCCGATCGTGGCGCAGCCGCTGGGACTGGCGGAGACCCAGGCCGACCGGGACCGGCGGACCGGCACCTTCGTGCTGGCGTCCGGCGCGCTCGTGGTCGCGGGCCTGGCGGGCGGTTCGGTGGTGCTGCGGGACTTCCGCCGCCGCCAGCGGGCCCAGCAGGGCTGAACCTCGAACGGCCGGGGGGGGGGGCCCCCCCCCGGGGGGGCGGGGGGGGGGGGGGGGGCGCCGCCGCCCGCCGAGCGGCGCGCGGCGCCGGGGGAGTGCAAAGCCAGGCGGCCCACGCCGCGGGGGGCC